>DCGJ01000053.1:0-11371 GCA_002315495.1 Lachnoclostridium sp. UBA1781
TACACAAAATAAATTACACTCTCGTTACAGTGTAGCCTTCTGGCCCTTTAGACCGCGCTTTCTTATGCGAATCTTTTTCGGGTTATAGTTCTTTCCTTCAAAAATGAAATCCTCGTCTTTATCGGAAATGGCGGCTCCACAGATAACGGTGTCCTTCTTCTCAAGCATAATGCCTCGAACACCCTTGCTTGCCTTCTTCATCTCCGGAACTTCATCAATCATGAAACCAAGGGACAGCTTCTTCTCGGTGAGAAGAATGACCTTTGTGTGAGAGGAGGTCGCCTGGGAAGCACTCAGCGCGGTGATTCCGACAAGAATGTCGCCATCCTCGAGCTTGGTTGTGTTAATGACTGCTCGGTTAGCGTCGAATTCGCCACCTCCGACAAGCTTCACGAGACCTTGCTTCGTAACAAAGAGGAACTGCGCATTTAGCATGTCATCGTAGGCAATCGGCAGGAGAAGTGTTTCGTTATCAATCTTGGATAAGGTCTGCAAAAGAACGCCTTTATCTTTCATGCGAACCTTTGGAATCTTCTCGGCCTTCACCTGATACATATTGCCCTCTGCCGTGAAGAGACAGAGCTTATCGTTACTTGCAACCTGGGCGATGAAGCGGAACTCCTTGAGGGTTTCCTCACCGGCTTTCTGGTACGCATTGGCATCGACACACTTCGTATAGCCGAAACGGTCGATGAGAACGTAGAGATTTTCAATATGTTCTTCCACAACGTAGTCGGTTGCAAGAATGTGATCGATTACCGTCTTACGCGGCATGTTGAAGCGCTCACGGAAAATGAGGAGTTGCTCTTCAATTACCTTGTAAAGCTCGGATTTCTTGCCGAGAATCTTCTGATAACGCTTGATGTTTTTCTCGAGTTCGGTATTCTCATCCATTAACTTCTTAAGCTCCAAGCCGACAAGGCTTCGAAGCTGCATGGAGAGAATGGCATCAGCCTGACGCTCGGTAAAATCGAAGGTTTTTGCGATGCGCTCACTTTCGGAAGTCTTAAAACGGATTCCGTCGGTGTCGCCGGTCGTAAGACAGAGCTTTGCCTGGGAAATGGTATCGGAACCGCGAAGAACCTCGATAATCGCATCTACTACATCTACGGCGCGAATCAAACCGCTGACAATTTCGAGACGCTTTTCTGCTTTGTCGAGCAGGTACTGATATTCTTTGGTGTAGAGCTCGTCCTGGAAATCGAGGAATTCCTGAAGCATCGTGCGAAGATTAAAGAGCACCGGCTGATTACCCTTAACCGCAAGGAAATTGGCACCGTAGGTCTCCTCAAGCATCGTTTTTTTATACAAGCCGTTCAAAAGGTTCTCTGCATCGCGATCCTTCTTCACTTCAATAACGATTCGAATACCTTCCTTGGAGGATTCATCGCGCACATCCGCAATTTCTTCGAACACCTTGTCTCTCATGGCATCAACAATGGATTCCACAAGCTTTGCCTTACTTCCCGCACAGGTGTAAGGAATCTCGGTAATGACAATGTTCTTCTTGCCGTTATCACCCGGTTCGATTTCTGCTTTTGCACGAATACGGATCTTGCCTTCGCCGGTAGCGTAAAGTGCCGGCAAATCGTCGCCATTTACAATGATACCGCCGGTCGGAAAATCAGGGCCCGGACAAAGCTGCATCAGGTCTTCAATGCTGATCAGCGGATCATGCATGACTGCAATCGCTGCATCAATCACCTCGACCGGATTGTGCGGCGGAATGTTGGTAGCCATACCAACCGCAATACCGGTGGTGCCGTTAATTAAGAGGTTCGGAAGCATCGCCGGTAAAACCGTCGGCTCCTTCTCACTTTCATCGAAGTTCGGGATGAATTCCACAAGACCTTCATCCAAATGCTCCAGCATCGTCATCGCACCCTCGGACAGACGCGCCTCGGTGTATCGCATAGCTGCGGCACCGTCACCATCGATGGAACCGAAATTACCGTGTCCGTCAACAAGCGGAATTGCGAGAGAGTAATCCTCGGACATGTGTACGAGCGCCTCGTAGATGGAGGAATCTCCGTGTGGGTGGTATTTACCCATTGTGTCTCCGACGATACGCGCGCTCTTACGATGCGGCTTCTTCGGCTCCAGATTCAGTTCGTTCATCGCGTACAGAATACGACGCTGAACCGGCTTCAAACCGTCTCTGACATCCGGAATCGCACGGGAGATGATAACACTCATGGCGTAGTCACGGAACGACGTTCGCATCTCGTCCGCGAAATCAACCTGTTTTATATCTGTTCTTTCGTGATTCATAACTGTCTCCTACTAAATGTCCAGCTTTGCGTAGCGGGCTTCCTCTAAGATAAATGCTCTACGTGGTGGAACAACCGAGCCCATCAGAAGAGCGGTCACTTCGTCGGCCTCTACGGCGTCGGAAATGGTTACCTGTGCAAGCACACGCTGCTCCGGATCCAGGGTGGTTTCCCAAAGCTGCTGGGCATCCATCTCACCAAGACCTTTGTATCTCTGAAGTCCGAAAATCTTGCCTTTTCCTTCAATGAACTTACGGAACTTTTCAAGTTCAAAGTCATCCATTAAGTAACGATTCTCACGAATCTTTCCTTTCTTCTTTTCGGTCTTCTTCGGCGCTTTCTCGGTCTTCGCAGCCTTCGCAGCCGCACCCTTCTTGCCCTTTGCGCCGGCAGCGGCTAAAGCGGCAGCGGCTTCCTCTTCGGCACGATCTTTTTCCGCCGTCAGACTGTCTTCATAGTTGATTTCATAATCTGCCTTATACAAAGGCGGAAGTCCCCGGTAAATCTTTCCCTCGGTAATCAGCTCCGGCATAAAGCGGTAGAAGAAGGTGAGGAGAAGAGTACTGATATGTGCACCGTCGACATCGGCATCGGTCAGGATAATAATCTTATCGTAACGAAGCTTGGTGATGTCGAATTCTTCTGCGATACCGCAGCCAAATGCGGCAATCATACTTTTGATTTCATTATTCTGTAAAACACGTTCAAGGCTTGCTTTCTCGACGTTGATAATCTTACCGCGAAGCGGAAGTACGGCCTGTGTCTGACGGTTTCTTGCGGTCTTTACCGTACCGCCTGCGGAGTCACCCTCGACAATGTAAACCTCACACTCGGAAGGTTTCTTGGAGGAGCAGGCTGCAAGCTTACTCTTGGTGTCCACATCATTTAACTGCTTTAATACCGCCGTGCGTGCCTTGTCGCCTGCCTTGCGGGCGTTAAAGGAACGCTGGGAGTTATCGAGAATCTTCTTGAGAAGCTCCACATTTTTATCGAAAAATCTGGTAACCTCAGCAGCCATAACCTCGTCCACTGCAAATTTCGCATCCGTGGAACCGAGCTTTGCCTTGGTCTGTCCTTCAAACTGTGGGTCCGGGTGCTTGATGGAGACAATGGCAACGATACCATTACGGATGTCTTTACCGTCAAAGGTATCGTCCTTCCCCTTCAGATATCCAAGCTCCTTCGCATACCCGTTAATAACACGGGTGAGTGCAGTCTTAAAACCGGTCACGTGCGTACCACCGTCTACAACATTGATTCGGTTACAGTAGGAGTTAATCTGCTCGGAGTAAGAACTGGTGTACTGGAATGCAACCTCGACCTCGATGTCGTCCTTCTTACCCTCGATGTACACCGGCTCGTCATGTAAGGTCTTAAGATCCGGGACCTGCTTCACGAGATAGGTGATAAAGCTCTTGATACCATTCTCTTCATAGTAGGTCTTTGTGTCGCCGGTTCGCTCGTCCGTAAAGGTAATGGTTAAGCCTTTATTCAGGAAGGCAACCTCCTTCAAACGCTTGCAGATGGTATCGGCCTTAAAGTCCGTCGTCTCGAAAATGCTTCCGTCCGGATAGAAGGTGACCTTCGTTCCGGTGTCACTCTTTTTACACGTTCCGATAATCGGAAGCATGCCGTCAACGAGCTTTGCCACCGGCTTTCCGCCATCCTTATATTCGTCCATGTAAATGTTGCCGTTTCGCTTGATCTCTACAATCATGCGGGTGGAAAGAGCATTTACAACCGAGGCACCTACACCGTGCAAACCGCCCGAAACCTTGTAGGCACTGTTTTCAAATTTACCGCCGGCGTGAAGTACCGTGTATACGACACGTGCTGCCGGAATCTTCTTGGTCGGATGAAGGTCCACCGGAACGCCTCGTCCGTGGTCCTCGACCGTAACTCCGCCATCCTTGCGAACGGTGATGTTGATTTCATTACAGTATCCGGCCAGATGTTCGTCGATACCGTTGTCCAAAATCTCCCATACAAGATGGTGTAAACCGGCCTTTCCCGTGGAGCCGATATACATACCCGGACGTTTCCGTACCGCCTCTAAGCCTTCCAATACGACAATTTGACTGCCGTTATAATCTGCCATAGATTCGTTCCTCTCTTTCAAAATCCCCGAAAGACACATTATCTTGTGCCCATAGTGTATCAATTTTACCATAACTTGCGAAATGGTGCAAGAGTGAAAAGAAGAAAAAACGAAAATATGTTCGATTGATTTTCGCAAAATGCGGTGTTATAATTTCACAGTCTGTATCTAGAGGTTACAGAGCATTTACATTACACAGAAGAACACCTAAGAAATACGAAGGGAGAATATAGATTCCATGAGTAAGATTCCATTTGTGACAAAAGAGCAGGTAGAGGAGATCGTTAAGACCTACCCAACTCCATTCCATATTTATGACGAGAAGGCAATCCGTGAAAATGCGCGCGAGCTTTACAAGGCATTTTCCTGGAACAAAGGCTACAAGGAATTCTTTGCCGTAAAGGCAACTCCGAATCCATATCTTCTCCAGATTTTGAAGGAAGAGGGCTGCGGCGCCGACTGTTCCTCTATGACCGAGCTTAAGATGGCAAAGGCCGTTGGCTTGGGCGAGGGCGACATTATGTTCTCCTCGAACGAGACCCCGGCAGGGGAATTCACCTTTGCGAAGGAGCTTGGCGGCTTTATTAACTTGGATGACATTACTCATATCGATTTCCTGAACAACGAATGCGGTGTTCCGGAAACTGTTTGCATGCGTTACAATCCGGGCGGAATCTACGAGCTCGAGAATGGCATCATGGATAACCCCGGTGATGCGAAATACGGCTGCACCGAGACGCAGATGATCGAAGGCTACAAGAAGCTTATGGCTCTTGGTGTAAAGCATTTCGGTATTCATTCGTTCCTGGTAAGTAATACAACCGCAGATGATTATTATCCGACGCTTGCAAGAACTCTGTTCGAACTGGCTGTAAAGCTGAAGAAAGAAACCGGAGCTCATATTTCCTTTATCAACCTTTCCGGTGGTATCGGTATCCCTTACCGTCCGGAGCAGACCAAGGTGGATATTATGAAGGTCGGAGAAGGTGTTCGTAAAGTGTATGAAGAAGTGCTTGTGCCGGCAGGTATGGGCGACGTGCGCATTTTCACGGAGCTTGGTCGTTACATGATGGGACCGTATGGCGCATTGGTAGTTAAGGCAATTCATGAGAAGCATATCTATAAGGAGTATATCGGTGTTGACGCCTGTGCCGTTAACCTGATGCGTCCGGCCATGTATGGCGCATACCATCATCTGACCGTTCTCGGAAAAGAGAATGCGGTTTGCGATCATACTTATGATGTGGTTGGTTCCCTTTGCGAGAATAATGATAAATTCGCAATTGACCGGGAACTTCCGAAAATTGATATGGGCGACTATATCGTGATTCACGATGCAGGTGCGCATGGCTTTGCTATGGGCTACAACTATAACGGTAAGCTGAAATCCGCTGAGCTTTTGCTTCAGGAGAACGGCTCCGTTAAGATGATTCGAAGGGCAGAAACCGCTGCGGATTATTTCGCAACGTTTGATTTTGATCCGGAGATATCCGCAAAACTGAACCAATAGAAAGAACTGAAAAGTAGCATTTTTTTACTACTTGAAGGCAAGAAATTACATTGTGTTTTGCGGAGAAAAAAGAGAAAATCTAGGGAGGGGAAAACCGTGCTGAAGAAACTCTTGGAAGTTTTATTCGGAGTCGCATTTTGCTTGGTCATTATGCTGATTACGTTTGCCGTTCGTGGTTACGATGGCGAACCACCGGTGATTACCGTCCGCGAACATAATGTTACCTATACGGAGGGACAACCTTACAGTGTCCTTCTTGGGGGAGTATCCGCATACGATGAAAAGGATGGCGATGTGACGTCATCGCTTTTGGTGGAGCGGGTGCTGCCGATTTCCCAAACGGAAGTCCTGGTAACTTATGTTGCCAGAGATTCCGCAAATAACGTAGTTAAACGAGACGTTTTGGTTTCGTATGTTAGCGACGCGGAGTAACATCCGCGTCTTTTTTTAGGTAAGGGAGTTTGATTTTGTTATGAAGAAAAAGAAGAAGGAGATTCAGCCGGATACATCGCGGCTACCAAAGACCATCGCCTCCGTTATGGAGCCTTATGGGCTGACGGAAGACGGTGTCGTCTGTTCTGCACCGATTGATATGAATCTGTCCGGCGAATTCACAAAGGGATATGTGCTTCTTTCGAAGGAGAAGCTCTATGTTTTGATCTCGGAAGCAATTCCGGGAGAAATGATCTACTTTAAGGGTTCGGAGAATCTGCACAAGATGTCGCAGCAGACGGCACGTGAGTGGACTGTTTCTGAGTACGACTTAAAGCAGGTGCTGAATTTTACGGTGGAACGTAATGTCATGGGCGGCGTTCTGGTAAAAATCGATAAGGCGCCGGGGGTGGATTACGAGGCCGAGGGAGACGGGCCGAAGCCGGAGGGCGAGGCGACCGTCATTGCCGCATTTTCCAACAAATGCATGGGCGGTATCGCAAGAATGGAAAAGGTTGGCCGGAAACTGCAAAAGGGTGAGGAAATCACAGAGGAAGATATTAAGGATAAGAGTGCGGAAGCGTACTGTCCGACCTGTGGCTCCATGTACCCGGATGCGGACCGAAAAATCTGTCCGAAGTGCATGAATACGAAGAACATTTTCTTCCGTATTCTCGGGTATCTGAAGCCTTACCGCGGACGCATTTTGATTATGTTTTTGTGTTACATTGCAACCGCTTGTCTGAACCTCGTATGGCCATACTTAAACGGTACGGTTTTGTACGATAAGGTGCTGGCGAGAAATGAAGCATTTTTACAGGCGATGAAGTTACCGGCCGGCAAATTCGCGCTGGCTCTCGGACTGGTAGCGCTTGCCATGATTGTAACAAAACTGTTGACACAGTTTGTCGGTATCGTTCAGGGCGTGCTGACGGCGAAGATTGCACCGTATATGGTAAAGGACCTGAAAAATGATGTATTCCGTTCGATGGGAAGTCTTTCGGTCGGTTTCTTTACGAGCAAGCAGACCGGTTCCCTGATGACACGAGTTATGTACGACGCGGAGGAAGTACAGGGACTGTTTATTGACGGTTTGCCGTATTTTGTTACGAACGTATTCTCGATTATTGCAATGGCAATTATCATGTTTAAGATGAACGTGCTTTTGGCTATCGTATCGCTGATTGGAATGCCGATTGTATTCTTTGTCAGCTGGCGGATGCTACCGAGACTTTGGCATCGCTACGGCAGAGCCCACAGAGCAAGCAGAAGCATGAATGCCAGGATTAACGACAACCTGACCGGTGCCCGCGTGGTAAAGGCCTTTGGTCAGGAGGAAAGCGAGATGGAGCGCTTCAACAAGACCAATGAGCGCGTTCGCTCCGCAGACCTTGAGGTAGTCAAGTATGATAACGCCTTTTGGGGCATTTACAATGTTGCGGAAAGCATGGCTTCCCTTATGGTTCTCACGGTATCCGCATACCTGATTATCGTGAAGAAGCAGATTGATGTGGGCTTCATGATGACCTTCGCAGGTTATGTGACGCAGTTGACCGGACCGATGGATTTCTTCAGCCATTTCTTCCGTTGGTTCACGAACACCATGAACTCCGCACAGCGTATGTTTGAAATTATGGATGCGATTCCGGAGATTCGTGAAAAGGAGCATCCGGTGCATCTGGACCATGTTAAGGGTGACGTGGAGATGAAGAATGTCACCTTCGGTTACGAAAAGAATAAGCCTGTGTTAAAGGATGTAAGCCTTTCGGCAGAGGCCGGGAAAATGCTTGGTATCGTTGGACGCTCCGGCGCCGGAAAGACCACGATTGTGAACCTTATTTCCCGACTGTATGATCCGTGGGAGGGGTCCGTTACGTTGGATGGCGTAGACCTTCGTGACCTAGATTTTGCAACCCTTCACGGAAATGTAGCGATGGTTTCGCAGGAAACCTATATCTTCCGCGGTACCATTGCGGAGAACATTGCGTATGCCCGCCGTGATGCGAGCAGAGAGGAAATCGTGCGTGCGGCAGTGCTTGCGAGCGCACATGATTTTATCTGTAAATTGCCGGATGGTTACGATACGCTGGTAGGTACCGGTCGAAGAGATTTGTCCGGTGGTGAGCGTCAGCGAATCAGTATCGCAAGAGCGATTCTCTGCAATCCGAAGATTTTGATTTTGGATGAGGCTACGGCTGCGGTGGATACCGAGACCGAGATGGCGATTCAAAAGTCGATTAATCTTCTGATTAACGGCCGTACGACCATTTCCATTGCGCATCGTCTTTCGACGCTTCGAGACGCTTCGGAGCTGGTTGTCATTGATGACGGTAAGGTTACCGAACGCGGTACACACGATGAGCTTGTTGCACAGAAGGGGACGTATTACAAATTAAAAGAGTTACAGACTAAGGCTTTGGCCTTAAAGGGAATTGAGTAGGGATGCCTGCAAAATGCAGCATTTTCCTATGGCTTTTGAAAGAATGAGGTAACGTATGGGATTAACAACATTTCAGGCCGCAGACGATGATTTTAACTTAGAGCAGATGGAGGAAGAAACCGAAGAAATGCTCCGTCTTCGCTATTTGAATCGTGAAAATGCGGTGTTCAAAAAGACCTCCGGCGGCTTTGTTTCGCTGGATACTTTTGGAGAGCATTACGACCGTGTACGCGTGGTTCGCAGCTTTCCGTTTACGGATCCGACACACTATATCAGTATTCGTGTTGCCGATGAGAAAAGCAAGGAAATCGGCATGATTTTGGATATTGGGAAGGATGTGGACGCGGAGACGAAGGCGATGTTAGAGGAGCAGATGAATCTGCGATACTTCACGCCGATTATTACCAAGATTAAGGATATTAAGGACGAATACGGGCATGCGTATTTTGATGTTGAGACGAACGAAGGCCCGTGCAAATTTGTTATTTACATGAACTCAAGCTCCGTTGTGCATTTGACGGATACAAGACTTTTGATTACCGACCTGGACGGAAATCGGTTTGAGATTCCGGATTATTCCAAGTTCTCGGCAAAGGAATTGAAGAAGCTTGATTTGTTCCTGTAAGGGATGGAAGTTGGTTTGAAGGTTCCGGGGTGGAACCGAGAAAGTGTGAATTATGAATCTAAATATTGAGCTGTCAGAAGCCAATCGACTGGCACTGGGGCTTGGTGCAGCAGAGGAGGTTCGGTATTGCAGTCCGTTCGATATTGATGAAACGGGACGGCTTTGCACGAATTCCTATGTATGCGTGACGACTCGCAGGGTTATCGTACTCAGCGAGGGTGTGATTCAGAAGGAGATTCCTCTGAACACGATTGAAACGATGCGCTGCGAGGCTCAGGTCAACAACGGACTTCTGATTTATACAACAAAAGAGCAGTCTGCGGAGATTCTGCTTGCGCGATTTAGTATGCGTCATGTGTCTCGGATGTCGTGGATTGCAAGAGGTGCGATTTTGCTGCGCGATGGCAGCCCTCGCACCCTGATTAGTAATGATATGGAGAAGACCTGTCCGGTTTGCGGGCGGGCTCTTCGAGGACGGAGAGAGTGTCCAAAATGCAACCATCATCCGTCTATGATGATGAAGTTTTTTAAGAGCTGGGGACCGTATCGAAAGTCTCTCACGCTCATTCTGGTATTGATGATTATTACCAGTGCGCTCAGCCTGATTCAGCCGAAGATTCAACAGGTCTTTATCGATGAATATCTGATGAAGCGAACCGGTGGATGGCAGGCGGTTTTGGCTTTTGCCGGCTTAATGGCATTGGTTCACGTGGTGCGCATTTACCTGTCGACAAGACGCTTCTGGCACTGTGCAAAGATGGGTACGAAGCTTGCGTTAGACTATCGTGAGAAGATCTTCCGGAAGTTCCAGGAACTGTCGTTATCGTTTATTCAGGATCGCAGTGCGGGTGCATTAATGAACCGTGTAACGCATGATGTCAGAACGATTAAGCAGTTCATGGAGGAAGTGTTCTGTGACATGTTTGCCTGCCTGGTAACCATGGTGTCTGCTTCTATTATCATGATTAAGATGAACTGGAAGATGGCACTTCTTACCATCGTATTTGTCCCGATTGTTGTCGTGATTTCGTCAAAATTCTGGAAGTATATCCGCCGCATTTTCCATATGCAGTGGTCCAAGATGGATAAGGCCAATACCGGTCTTCAGGATGTTTTGTCCGGTATTCGTGTCGTAAAAAGCTTTGGTACCGAAGACCAGGAGGCAGAGAACTTTAAGCAGCTGACCGGCGAGTTTGCCCGTGTCAGTTCGCATAACGAAACCTTCTTTGCAATTGTCTACCCGCTCCTTTCCTTTGTGATGAGTATGGGCGTGTATGTTGCTACCTATTTTGGAGGTTTGAATGCACTTGACAACAATATGACCGTCGGTGAGTTGACGCAGTTTATTAACTATGCATGGATTCTGTTCGGACCGTTATCCTGGATGACGTTCCTTCCGCGAATCCTGTCCCGACTGTCCACGGGTCTGGAACGTATCTATGATGTTTTGGATGAGGAGCCGCGTATCTCCAACCGTGAAAATGCGGTTGTGAAGGACGTTGTGGGTGAAGTTGAGTTCCGCAATGTAACGTTTGGCTATCGTTCCTATGAGCCGGTTTTGGAGAAGATTAATCTGAAGGTAAAGCCGGGCGAGATGATTGGTCTGGTAGGTGCGAGCGGCACCGGAAAATCAACGTTAATCAACCTGATTATGCATCTGTATGAGGTCGATGAGGGTGAGATTCTGATTGACGGTGAGAACATCAACAACCTGAAAATTGACCATTATCATTCGCAGCTTGGTGTGGTTTTGCAGGAGAACTTTTTGTTCGCCGGCACCATTTACAATAACCTTCGCTTTGCGAAACCGGATGCTACGGAGGAAGAAATCATTCGGGCGGCCAAGATGGCAAATGCTCACGATTTCATCATGAAGACACCGGACGGCTACAACACCTATGTGGGCGAGCACGGCTACAGTATCTCCGGTGGTGAGCGTCAGCGTCTTGCGATTGCGAGAGCAATTCTGAACAATCCGAAGATTTTGATTTTGGAT
>DCGJ01000053.1:11423-16620 GCA_002315495.1 Lachnoclostridium sp. UBA1781
GCAACCTCGGCCCTCGACACCGAGAGCGAATACCTGATTCAGAAGGCACTGGAGCGTCTTACGAAGAATTGTACAACCTTTGCGATTGCGCATCGGTTGTCAACCCTGAAGGATGCAGACCGTTTGGTGGTCATTGACGGACATCGGATTGCGGAAATCGGAACGCATAACGAACTGATGGAGAAGCAGGGCATTTACTACGGCCTTGTTACCGCGCAGCTTCAAATGCAGAAGCTGAAGGACGAGCTTGAGGCAGAAGCGGAGTAAACGTATGAATTATTATCGGGAAGTCGTACCATATATTCTTCAATGGTACGACTATAACGCCCGTCTGTTACCCTGGCGCAGCGAACCGACACCATACCATGTGTGGCTGTCGGAAATTATGCTGCAGCAAACCAGAGTGGAGGCGGTAAAAGAGTATTACGATCGGTTTTTAAAGGAGCTTCCGTCTCTTTCGGACCTGGCAACAGTGGAAGAGGAGAGGCTCCTTAAACTGTGGGAGGGACTGGGTTATTACAGCCGCGCGCGGAATCTGAAAAAGGCAGCGCAGGTAGTGATGGCGCAGTATGGCGGCGAACTGCCGGCTTCTTATGAAGAATTGCGGAAATTACCGGGAATCGGTTCCTATACGGCCGGTGCCATCAGCTCGATTGCGTATGGGTGTCCGGAACCGGCAGTGGATGGTAATGTGCTGCGTGTATTCTCAAGAATTACCGGGAGTCGTGAGGACATTCTTAAGGAAACCACGAAGCAGTCTATGCGTGAGGAGCTACTGCGGGAAATGCCGCTCGACCGACCGGGTGACTACAACCAGGCGTTGATGGACCTGGGGGCGACGATATGCATTCCAAACGGCGAGCCGCGTTGTGCGGATTGTCCGGTGATGCATCTTTGTACCGCATTTCACGAGGGAACAACAGATGAGATTCCGGTGAAGGCAAAGAAAAAGGCAAGAAGGGTGGAAAAATACACGCTTCTTGTGTTATACTCCAAAGGTCGGTATCTGCTTCACAAGCGTTCGGAGCAGGGACTTTTAGCGGGACTCTGGGAGTTTCCGATGGTCGAAGGACATGCTTCGAGGGCAAAGGTTTTGACGGCTTTTTGCGAGCGACTTGGAGAGGCGAAGAACTCGGAAGGCGACGATCGGAAGACCTGCGATCCTCAAGGCATAGTGTTTACGAAAACTTCGAAAGCGATTTCTTTATCCCCGGCAAAGCATATCTTTTCCCATGTGGAGTGGGAGATGAAGGGCTTTCGGGTGGAGGTGCAGGAGGAAGGATTTATGGAACATCTTCCGGAAGGGTATGTCTGGGCGACGCGGGAAGAGATTTTGGAACGCTATTCCGTGCCGACGGCCTATCGGGCATTTGTCCCAAAAGGATAAGGGAAGACGAAACCGGAAAAAGATGTGAGGAATAAAAGCGAGAAATGTTCGGAGAAACCGAATGAACAAAGTGTAGTAGAAGGGATGGAAACGATATGAAAAAAGATGAGAATTCCGTTTTGCGCGCCTCGGTAAATGCGCTGCTTGTTGTAGAAGTATTGGAGATTATTCTGCTTCTTCTGGGAATGGTGGCGCCGATTTCGAACAGCACGATCGTAAAGGTGCTTGCGATATCGATTTACATCGGTTTTTTGATGATGGCGCTTGCTTTTTTGCTTGTTTTGTTTTTGGCTGCGGTTCGAATCTTTCGTCTGATGTCGGTTGCCTTAAATCGGGGCGGACTGGATAAAGAAAAACGAGATTTGACGCTCGGAGCAGGATTTCCGATGTTTCGTCTGATTTCATCTCTGACGTTGTTTTTTGTCATGTATCTTGTTTTTCAGCTGCTTGCCGCATCAGGGAAGTAAGAATATGATCGTAATCGCGAACGGGAGTGCGTTCGATGCTAACGTAGAATAGGAAACAACAAAGCCCTGCAGACCGTGTGGTCTGCAGGGCTTCTTTTTACTATTTCAGATATTTGCCTACGATGGAGTTGAACTGGTCCATATGACTCTGAGCACTTGCAAAAGCATTGGCCGCATTTGCATTGGCACGGGCCTTGGCCAAATCGTCCTCGATACGCATTGCCTTTTCGTGTGCATCCGGCGGGAAACCAAGCATTCTACGCTCGTAGAATTCGATTGTCCTAAGGGTATCGTAGAAGCCCATCTGGATGCGATACTGAACATTTCTTCCGTCGAAGTCGAGTGTTCCGTCGAGTAGAGAGCCGATATCTCCGCTTGGCTCAATCAGGATGAATTCCTCGGCCTGGGAAGCGAGCATAACATCGTAACCTTCCTTGTTGAGAGGAACCACAATGAGATTTTTCACACCGGCTTCTAAGAGCGGACGCATTGGGAGATTGTCCTGAAGGCCGCCATCGCGATAGTACTTGTCACCGATTTTTACCGGAGCATAGACGACCGGCATGGCAGAGGTGGCGAGAAGCACCAGCTTGATTTCCTCCGGAGTTTTCCCATTCAAATGAATATATTCGCCGTCAAAGGTTCGGCCTGCGGTCAGAGCATTCATTGCGGATTCTGCTTCCGTTGTACCTGCCGGCTCCTCCGGACAGATTGCAATATTTACGTAGGTGTCAATCGGAGAGGCGGAGATATGCGTTAAGTCAACCTCCTTCTCCATGATACGAATCAGGCCGTCGCGGGAGCATACTCCCTGTGGCTCCAGGTCCAGAAACTGAATCGGACGGATGTTGGTCCAGATGTCCTCCGCTTTGTTCACGTCACCGTTTGCAAAAAGAAGCGCATTCAGTCCGCCGACAGAGTCGCCGGATACAGCCTTCACCCAGCTGTCCATGTTCAGATATTTTAACGCCTTCCAGACACCGATCTGGTATGCGCCCTTTCCGCCACCGCCGCCAAGGACGAGGCCGTACTCTTTTTTCTCCATAATATCCCTCCCAGAATGTTTGTAGGAATGGGGAAAAGGCGTGTTTTTCACAACAACCCCATTGGTTTATTATATTTTCCGCAGACGCTTTTTGTCAAGTTTTTGGGGGATTTTTCCGATTTTGGCACATTCCTTTGCAAATGCGGCACGGAATAACGAAAAATCTCGCCATTCAAACCGGAAACACGCCCTTTTGTCCTTGCTAAAAAGCCTATTTTTTGATATACTGAAACGGCATACAGGCAAAAAAAGGGAGAAACTTCGGAGGATAAAAAATGAGCGACTTTTTCAATGTCGATAATAAGTTTTTTTCTGCTATGACAAAACTGGCGGATATCATTATCGTCAACCTGTTTTTTCTGTTCACGGTAATATTGGGAATCGGACCGGCGTGCACCGCACTTTACTATGCGTGCATGAAGAATATTCGTAAGAGTAGAAACTACCTGACAAAGTGTTATTTTCATTCCTTCAAGCAGAATTTCCGTCAAGGCTTCATTATTGGGGTGATTCAGATTGCGTTTGGCGTGATGCTTGGATACTGTTACGCATTTGCATTGGCAATGGATGAAGCGAACACGATCGGACGCGTTTATTATTGGGGAGTTGTGGTGTTTATTTTCTTCTTTGTGATGACGTTTGTTTATGTATATCCGATCTTGTCCCGTTACAACCTGACGGTTGGTAAGGCATTAAAGACAGCATTTCTTCTCGGAATCAAGCATTTTATTACTTCGATTATCCTTGTGGTGGGTTTCGTGATTACCGCAATCGGAATCTATCTGCTGACTATTTATTACTACACCCCGTTTATTCTGATTGCACCGGCAACCTATTGCCTGCTTTCCACCTTCTTGATTGAACGCTGCTTCCGAAAGAGTATTCCGGAGCCGGAGCAGGAAGAGGGCGCGGAACCGATCGATGCCTGGTGGAGAGAAGACTAATGCGCTGTTTCGCTTGGGGGCGGGCAGTATTTAACGGACATATTCGGGCGTGATTGGCTCGTGTAAATAATAGCGTGATATTAAATAACCAAAATGGAGGTATTCCGAATGAGTGAGCAACTGTATAATTTGATGAATTGGCCGGAGATTGAGGCAATCGTATATTCCGAGCATGACAATCCGCACCAGGTACTTGGTGCGAGAGAAACCGAGTATGGAATTCTGATTACCACCTTCGATCCATACGCAACCGGCGTTGAGGTTTTGCTGAAGGGCAAGAAGACTCCGGTCGTTATGGAGAAGATGGACGACGGCGGTTATTATGCATGTCTCGTATCCGGGAAGAAGATTCCGGAGTATCAGTATCGTTACATCTATGAGGATTCGGACAAGGTTTGCTACGATCCGTACCGCTTCCTTCCACAGATTAGCGAGGAGGAGTTAAAGGCGTTCGGCGCAGGCATTCATTACTCCATTTATGAAAAGCTTGGCGCACATCCAATGACCATTAACGGCATCGAGGGTGTTTACTTTGCTGTATGGGCACCATATGCAATTCGTGTCAGCATTGTCGGCGATTTCAACATGTGGGATGGTCGTCGCCATCCGATGAGAAGACTGGGTTATTCCGGTGTTCATGAGCTGTTCCTTCCGGGCGTGAAGGTAGGCGATATTTACAAGTACGAGATTAAGGCAAAAGGTGGCCTTACCTATCTGAAGGCAGACCCTTATGCAAATGCTTCCGAGCTCCGTCCGGGTACCGCTTCCAAGGTCGTTGATCTGAACTCCTTCGAGTGGAGCGACGCCGAGTATATGGAGGAACGCAAGGAGAAGGATTTCAAGAACAGCCCGATGAGCATTTACGAAGTTCATCTTGGCTCTTGGAAGAAGCCTGCTGAGGAAAATGGCAGCTTCTACAACTATCGCGAGCTGGCAGTTATGCTTGCTGAGTACGTGAAGAAGATGGGCTACACTCACATTGAGCTGATGCCGGTTATGGAGCATCCACTGGATGCGTCCTGGGGCTATCAGGTAACCGGTTACTACAGTGCAACCGCACGTTACGGAACGCCGGAAGATTTCATGTATTTCATGGATTACATGCACAAAGAAGGTATTGGTGTTATCCTTGACTGGGTGCCGGCGCATTTCCCAAGAGATACCTTTGGTCTTTCCAATTTTGACGGCACCTGTCTTTACGAGCATGAGGATCCAAGAAAGGGAAGTCATCCGCATTGGGGCACTTTGATTTTCAACTATGGTCGTCCTGAGGTTTCCAACTTCCTCATTGCAAATGCTCTGTTCTGGTTCAAGAAGTTCCATGCCGACGGTATTCGTATGGATGCGGTTGCTT
>DCGJ01000094.1 GCA_002315495.1 Lachnoclostridium sp. UBA1781
CCAAGGTTGAGGAGACCGGTGGTGCTAACTTCATCTTTGTAACCAAGGATGGCAAGCTTGTTACTCCGAAGTCTTCAACCATTCTTCCTTCCATCACCCGTCGTTCTTTGATGGTAGTTGCTAAGGAATATCTTGGTATGGAAGTTGAGGAGAGAGAGATTCTCTTCGATGAAGTGAAGGATTTCGCTGAGTGCGGTCTTTGCGGTACTGCAGCAGTTATTTCCCCGGTTGGTTGCATCAACGATCATGGCACCGATATCTTCCTTCCAAGCGGAATGGATGAGATGGGACCGGTTCTTACCAAGCTTCGCGAGACCTTGACCGGTATCCAGATGGGTGAGATTGAAGCTCCGGAAGGCTGGATTTGCACCATTAAGTAATCAAAATAGGGATTAGAAGGAAATATCGTCTTCTGATTTCAAAGGTTTTTGACGCGGTTTATAGATAATTTAGGAAATCAAGAAAAATGCTCGAAAGTGTTCACGATTTGAACACAGTTTTCGACGTATAATGACATCACAAAGAAAGTCAATAGCGAGTTTCCTAAAAGAAACCGATACCATAAAATTTTTGCTATCTATCATCCCCCCAATAACCGCCGGTTGCGTCGAAAGACTCAACCGGCGGCCTTTTTTATTGCGTCGGAAAATGCGGGGCAAGTGACAAGATATCCATCACAAAACATGTACATGTACTTGCGCGAAATGGTTGAAATAACACACAAGATGTTGTATACTATAGAGTGACCGATGAGGTCAAAATAAGGATAAATAGAGGTGTGTATTATGGATATTGGTTCTATTCTTGTCTCCCTTTTGATTGGTGCTGTTTGCGGCTGGTTGGCCGGAATGATCATGGGAACAAAGGGCGGTTTGCTTCGCAATATCATCCTTGGTATTGTTGGTGGTTTTGTAGGTAACTGGTTGTTTGGTCTGCTTAACATTTCGATTTTTAGTGGAATTCTTGGGGCAATCATTACCGGCGCAATTGGTGCTTGTATCGTAGTGATCGTAGTTCGTTTGATTATTGGTAAGTAAATTGGCGGACAGAGCATTTTCAAGGAATAGAACGGAGCGGGAGGGCTCCTTCTAGATAAATTATTTGGAGAAAGGATTTATTGTTATGAAGAATTATTTTGATTTGACCGGTCAGGTGGCTGTTGTTACCGGTTGTTCCACAGGTTTGGGCGTTCAGATGGCTCATGCACTTGCAAATCAGGGAGCTAACATTGTATGTCTTGCACGTCGTAAGAATCTCGTAGATGAGGTCGCTGCAGAGCTTTCTGAGAAGTATGGCGTTAAGGCAATCGGTATCTCCTGTGATATTACCGACACCGATCGCGTTGAGGCTTCCATCAAGGAAGTAATGGACACCTTCGGACGTATCGACATTTTGATTAATAATGCAGGTACCGGTGCAGTTGCTCCGGCTGAGCAGATTACCGATGAGCAGTTTGCAAATGAGATGAATATCGACCTGTTCGGTTCCTTCAAGATGGCACGTGCCGTTGCAAACCAGGCTATGCTTCCTGCAGGTTATGGTCGTATCATTAACATCGCTTCCATGTACGGTATGGTTGGTAACAAGATTGCTCCGGCATCTCCATATCATGCTGCAAAGGGCGGCGTTGTCAACCTTACCCGTGCACTTGCATGTGAGTGGGGCGAGAAGGGTATCACCGTAAACTCCATTTGCCCTGGTTACTTCGAGACTCCGCTTACCAAGGAAACCCTTGAGACCGAGTTCTTCCAGAACTATGCTAAGACCATGATTCCGGAAGCACGTTATGGTAAGGAAGGCGAGCTTGATACCGCAGCAATCTTCCTGTCTTCCCCGCTTAGCACCTATGTAAATGGTGTTATTCTCCCGGTAGACGGTGGATACACCTGCTTGTAATTTCCATAAAGCATTCAAAAAGCGGCAGTCGAAAGACTGTCGCTTTTTTATGTGAAATGCTCCGCGAGAGTTTCGTGAGCAATCTACTTGAAATATCCGATATACGAAACCGTCGTATTGTCCGACGGGAACAAATGCTTGTAAAGCTCCAGAAAATAATCGTCTGTCATACTGGCAATATAATCCATGACAATCAGGTTCGGATCCGAGGCGAGATATTCCTCGAAGCGCTCCTTCTGGTATGTCCGATAGTAGGTGGTCTGCTCGCTGAGATAAGCAAGATGATGGGTATAAATCACGGAATTCTCCTGGTGATGCTCCAAGTCGGAAAGCAACTTCTCGTACAGGCTTGTGAACATCGGTCCAATCGTGTTCCTGAACATGCAATCCACCTTTGGATCCTTGTAAATCAACTCGTAATTATCCTTTTTCGCTCTGGACAGTGCGCCAAATGCCCCTTCGCTCAGGCAGATGCTGTCCTTTCCATAGCTGTTCTCAATCACATCCACAATTAGATTATTAATCATCTGAGACGTATCGGAGCCAATCTCCGGTGTTTCGGAAAATGCTTCCCCACCCGAAAGAATCCCGGTTAATCTCGCGTCGTCCCGGTCTTTTCCGACGTAAGCGATAATATCACTGATTCGCATCACGCAGCCCTCGAGGGTACCTGCGCAAAGCCGCTTATTTTCCTTCAAATCACCTAAGCACGCATTCATATTCCGATCGAAAGAGGCAAAGGACAGACCCGGAGTAGGAACATAGACCGGAAGCTCCGCTTCCCCGTTATGGCAGATAATGCCGTCTAACACCTGAACGCTTACATTTCTCAGAAACATATGATCTAACACACGCGCGCTCTGAATATTGTGCATAAAATGATACTTGCCGCCCGTGTGAGAGGACAATTCTTTCTCCAGGCAGCGCTCGCCGGCATGTCCGAACGGCGTGTGACCCAAATCGTGTCCAAGAGAAATTGCTTCAATTAGGTCCAAGTTGAGCCCTAAAACCGAGCCGATATTTCGGGCAATGCGGGAAACCATCTGAATGTGCTGCGCATGACGGGTAATGTCATCATTTTCATAGAAGGAGAATACCTGCGTCTTATCCGCATAGCGATTGTAAAGCGGGAGATACATGATTTTCTCGATATCGCGTACAAATGCGGGGCGCCACAAATTGGCTCTGTCATGCGTCGGGAAACGGCGCACGATGTCCTCGTCCTTCGTCGCCAGTGGATTCACATAGCCGTTCTTACGGTCCTGCTCGATCCGGGAGACAAGCTCCAAAGAGAGAGAATGATATGGATTGTTGGTCGTGCCTGCCATAAGGGCCTCCTTAAGAATGGTTTCGTAATGCAATTTGTGCCTGTGAAGGATGGACTTCGATATGCCTCATCGTAGCATTTGGCGGGGGGAATGTCAAATCGAGTGCAACAAAAAAGCGCGGTGCAATGACCGCGCTTTTTAACTTCAATTTGAAATTGACCTTATGCCCAAGGATTCTCGGTTGGGTATGGAAGGGACTTCGGCTGGTTGTAAGCGATGTCCTTGATTCCAAGATACTTGAATACTTCGAAGAGTGCCTTGCCATAGTGGCCAAATGCAACTGCGCCGTGATGCGGATATCTCTTCTGAACGAGTACGTGACGATAGAAACGACCCATCTCGTTGATTGCGAAGATACCGATACCACCGAAGGAACGGGTAGGAACGTCAAGAACCTCACCCTCAGCGATGTAGGAAACAAGCTCGCCGTCGGAGTTGCACTGCAGACGATAGAAGGTGATGTCGCTTGCTGCGATGTCGCCCTCGAGAGTACCACGGGTGAAGTCTGGCTCGGAACCTTCCGGCTCGAGAAGTCTGTGCTGGATCAACTGGTACTTAATTGCACGGTTGTCGCACATCTTGCACTCAGGAGTGTTACCACAGTGGAAGCCCATGAAGGT
>DCGJ01000111.1:0-12337 GCA_002315495.1 Lachnoclostridium sp. UBA1781
CACCGGCAACACGGTTCTTCACTTCCTTATTAAATGCACCGGCACCCATACCGAATGCAACATCCACAAGTGGAAGAATCGTCGTTCCGTCCGGAAGATTGATTGCGTCTCCCACAACCGTCTTCGTGGAAATAAAACCTTCCATCCCATTCAATAATCCACTCATTGTCTCTGTAAAATTAACATCTGCCATTTGTTCCACCTCCAATGGATTTATTATAATCAATTCTATTCGTCACTGCAACCGCTTTCGAACATTTCAAAAAATCGGTTTTTATGCCACCTGATGGATGATATCCTTAGCTTCATCCACAGATGCCACCATCTTGTCTTTTACACAAAATGCTTCCTTTTTCGCCTTCTTAAAGTCCTTATTAAACCAAATGCGAACCGCATACCATAGAAGGACACCCAGGGTAATTCGTCCCTTAACAAGTACCTGTCCTTCGATTTTCTTCTCTTCAAAATCCGGCACAAAGCTAAAGGTCGGTCCTACCATCGCATATATGACAGACACCATCGCTGTAACCTTACCGGTCGTTTCAGGATCCCCGCTGCCGAAGACCATCGTGCCCTCTAATTTCTTCGGACACAGATGCTTTAATATCTTCTTCAAGTACTTCCAAAGCATCGCCAGAACCCGCTTGGTGCGGTCCTTGGTCATATACTTCACCAGGATTTCTTTCTTTCGGGAGAACAGTGTAAGCATTGCCTGTCCTGCTTCCTTATAGGAGTTCACCTTATCTTTTATCGCAAAAAGCTTCGCGAATCGTTTCTTCTTCGGTTCTTCCTCGGAAATGCTCTCCTCGTCCTCGGAAGAATCCTCCGCCTCCAAGCTTCCCGATTCAACCGACGGCTCGGTTACTTCCGTCTTCTCTGCTTCCGCGGTTTCAATACGCTCAGACGTCTCTTCTACGTTCGGCTTCTCTGTTGTCTCCGTAGTCTCTGCCTCTTTCGGCGTCTGCGTCTCTACCACTTCAGTAGGAATCTGCGTTTTGCTCACTTCATCCGAAATCTGCTGCTTCGATTCCTCGACCGAACTCCTAAGTTCTTCCAGCTTCTCCGGATGCTTCAAATCACCCTTTTCATCCACAGCGTAAGGATCGTCCTCGGCCTCAATCTTCGCTTCGTCCGGTTCTTCATCCTTTCCCATGGACTTTCGAAAAATTGGAATTCCAAGTACCCGTAAGCATAGGCTGCTGCCTTCCTCCATCAGAAACCTTGCCTGAATAAGTGGGAAACACCAGCGAACGCGGGCATTTACCTTCAGCTTCTCATATTTCTCGGCCTCCACCTTGTAGCGAAGCGGCGCGAACAAAATCAGAAGAACCAGTAACAGCACCAGCCCTAGCAAAACCAAAAGCGTGATTCCGAGAATCTTTAATATGGTCAATAAAATGGTCAGTACTATCATTCGAAATACCCCCTTACATCAAAGGTATTCGTCTCACGATAGACCTCCCCAATCATCTGCTCGAACAAAGCAAATGCTCTTGCCTTCGTTGAAGCGATGCCGTACACCTTCGCGTCCTCTCGATGTTCTAAGAGAAAAGCCCAAGCCGGCACGATTTCCATAATTCCGTTTTTGCTGTCTGTCAGACAGTAGAAAAACAAACCCTTTCGCTTCTTTCTAAGGTCAGACAGCATTCCTTTTTTGATTTTTTCATCTTCCGGAAGTACTCGAATCTTCTTTGGATCCACTGTCTCACCCCTTTCCGACGTTTTGTTATCTTAATCCAATAACTGCCAAACCATATCCAGCGATGCTCTCTTCTCTGCCTGATCGCGACATCCCTGAAGTGCCTGCAGCACATAATTCATAACTTCATTGTGTGAGTTGAAGAACACCGGTAACTCCTTTAATACCTGTGCCATTACCGCTCTCATATAACGACGGTCTTTTCCTGCAAATGCTTCCTCAAACGCAGCACTCATATCCTTACGTGCAGCCTCGATTCGCTTACTGTCCACGATGGTCTTATCCGCCTCTTCAAAGGAAACAAACTTGGAAGTACCAATCAATTTCTTTGCCATGCCAAGCCGAATAATTTCATCCGCAGGTTCCTCTTCCTCCGCAAGATATTCATCAAGTTTTCCTTCGTCGCGAAGTACCTGCTGCGCAATCTTCTCCAATCTTCCCTCGAGATAGATAAAGCGGGAAACCGTCTCCTCACTTACGGACGGCTCATCCTCTGTCTCCAGATAGCCGGTAAAATGCTCGGCAACCTCCGAAATAATCGGTAACATCTGCGTTCTGCTCTCCGAGGTCTTATATCCCTCTTTCTCCACAAGCAAAATAGCCAATAAGAAGTTCACCAAAGACTGGAGCGGAAGAAAGCTTTCCGCCTCCACCGTAATCTTCGCCGTAGCATCTGCCACAAGGGCATCCATCTCCTCAAACTGTTCCTTCGAAAGGATTGAAAAATCATATGCGGAAAGCTTGGTAAGAACTTCCTCATATGCCGCATTTTCCGTAAATGTCCCCTGCTTCTTTCCAAGCCCCGCTGCAGACAACAGCATATAAAGATAGCCGGAGAAGGACTCTTCATCGGTTCCCTCGTAGATTCCAAGACTTCCGTTTACAAGGTCATAGAAATGCCCCTTCGTCATACGAATCGGAAGCTGTGAAACCATGTCGCGAATACGCATATTCACAACCGCATTGTCCTCGGAGTTAAAGATAAACTGAAGCAGTTTTCTTGCCTCCTCTTCATCATCGGTTGCCTCAATGTTATCCTTGAAGCTATACTCCGCACGATTCATGAGGTACTCATAAATGGAAAGACGGTCAGTATAATAAGTGATGGTCTCGACACGCTCGGTTATCACCTTACGAAGCTCTAAAAGCGCGTCAATCATCGCATTCTGTTCTTCTTCCGAATAGTCCTTTTCGGAAATCACGTTAGCGAGAACCTCAAGAAACTGCTTGGTGGCCTCGGCTCCAACCTGATCGAGCGCAATTGCGCCACACTGGCATCCCTCGTAAAAATCGTAGAAATTGGCAGCCAGGTTCATCCAGGTCATCTCGTAATATGCCGTGGACAAACGGCTGGCCATTGCCAATGGGAATTCCTTCTTCATTCCTTAATAACCTCCAAAAGTACTTCCTTTGTCAGAATCGTCTGCACCGACATGGGTATGTGTGAACAAATGATCCATACAATATTCGTAATTGCCATTGCATTTGGAACAGAATCGGAATTCCAAATCCTCTCCGTCAAGTTCCGTTCTGCCGCAAATAGCGCATTTGTGTCTCGTAATCACCGCACGACCGGTCGCCGGATTGCTGGCCACATTACCATAGGTATAGCCGCGCTCCACGCCCTCGCGATAAACTCTGGCACGGCGGGCATTTCCCGCATTTCTCTTGCGATTCTTTCGAATCGAGGTAAAGAAGAACACAAGGAAATTGAGAAGCGCCACGACAACCGCAATCGCTGTCGCAACGGCGTATCTCTCGTAGAAACTGTCGCCGGTTCGAAAAGCCTTCACCAGCATGCTAATAATGCTGTAGGCTTCGATACCGCCATACACGATTCCGAGCCACTTCATCTTCACCGGAATGACGAAGAACAAAAGAAGCTGTACATCCGAATATTCCACGGCAAAGGCCAAGAACATGGACAGATTTAAGAACTCCAGCGTAACCGGAAAACTGTATGGGGAATTGAAAATCACTGCCAGAGCGGCATACATAATAAACACATACAGGATGTTACAGAGAACACCGCCAAAATAGAACACATTGAAGCGAAATGCTCCCCACCTTTGTTCCAGACTCTTACCAATAATGTAATACAGGTACAGAGAAATCATCATAAATAACACATTCGAGCTTTCAATCGGCTGAATTAAGAATGTGACCAGTCTCCATACCTGTCCCTTTAATACCTTGTCGACATCGAGCATCAGCCAGTTATAATAAAAATCCGGACTGACAATAGAAAGTACATAGCCGGCTACATACAGAATAATGACATAAAACATCAGATTCCGAATTGCGTAGCGACCGATTTTTCGTTCTAATTTGTTTAACATAATTCACTCCGTTCTGAGATTTTCGGCTTCACCCCGCCGAATTCACATTTCCCTTTTTTATCTCCCAAAACCTACTCGCATAGATATTCTAATTATACGGATTTTCCCCCTTTCTGTCAATGTGAAACGCATTGTATTGACTTCGGAATTGTGCTATACTTTCTTCATAAAAGGGAATATTCATGGAGGTTTATCATGGCATTTGACGGTTTCGTCGTGTCTTCCCTGGCAGACTCGCTCCGTAAGACTCTTGTCGGCGGACGAATCAACAAAATCAGCCAGCCGGAGCCGGACGAATTAATCTTAACAATAAAAAACTTTGACCAGTACAAGCTTCGCATTTCAGCAAATGCGTCCCTTCCTCTGGTCCTTCTCGCCGAAGAAACCAAACCCGCGCCGATTACCGCTCCGGCCTTTTGCATGTTGCTTCGCAAACACTTGAACAGCGCGCGAATCATCAATGTGATTCAGCCGGACACGGAGCGTATCCTGATGCTTCAGATCGAGCATTTGGATGAGCTGAGCGATTTGAAGACCAAATGGCTCATTATCGAGATTATGGGAAAGCACAGCAACATCATCTTCTGCGATTCCGACTGGAAGATTTTAGACAGTATCAAGCATGTATCTGCGCTTGTGAGCTCGGTTCGAGAGGTTCTTCCGGGCCGGCAGTATTTTGTTCCGAAAACAACGGACAAATGCTCGCCAATCGAAACCAAAGCACTTCTTGCAGCCTCCTCTGTTGACGAGGGACTGTTTGGTTCCTCCGAATGGGAGCAGGTGTTCGGAAAGGAAACCTGTTCATCCGACATTGAAGCCGCATGGGACGCTGTTCGTCAGAAACCAATGCCGCTTTTTAAGGCCATTTATACCACCTTTACCGGCTTCTCTCCGCTTCTTGCCGAGGAGCTTTGCTCTCGTGCCGGTGTTGACGGAAGTCGACCGGGAGAAGCCTTATCCGCGGCCGAGTTCTCAGGATTATTGGATGCTTTTATAGATTTTAGAAATGCCACACTTTCCGGCTCTTTCACTCCAAGAATCTTCTACGAGGAAGCAGCTCCGAAAGAGTTTCACGTATTCCCGATTAGTATCTACGAGAATTCCGAGCGCTTTACGACGGAGATTTTGGACAGTCCAAGCGCAATGCTTTCCATGTATTATCTGGAGAAGGACAAGAGCTCACGCATGAAGCAACGCTCCGCGGACCTTCGCAAGGTTGTGTCCTCTGCGATTGAGCGAACCACAAAGAAAGCAGACCTTCAAAGAAAACAGCTGGCGGATACCGAGGGGCGGGATAAGTTTCGAATCTATGGCGAGTTACTTACCACCTACGGCTATTCATGCCCGGAGGGAAGTACGAATTTTACTTGTCTTAACTATTACACGAACGAAGACATTACAATTCCTCTTGACTCTGATTTATCCGCTGTGGAAAATGCGAAACGCTACTTTGACAAGTACGCCAAGCAAAAGCGCACCGCGTCGCAGGTCAAGGTGCATTTGGCGGAAACTGAGCAGGAGCTGTTGCACCTTCGAAGTGTGTTAGAGTCGATGGAATATGCCGATGGTGAAGAAGACCTGGCACAGATTAAGAAAGAGCTGACCGATTTCGGCTATCTGAAGTTCCATAAAACCGAGAATAACGGAAAGAAAAAGGCCAAGCTCCCGAAGAGTCAGCCTTATCACTATGTAACCGCGGACGATTACCATATCTATGTCGGTAAGAATAATTATCAGAATGATGAACTGACCTTCCACTTTGCAGAAGGTGGGGACTGGTGGTTCCATGCCAAGCAGGCGCCGGGTTCTCATGTCATCTTAAAAAGTAAGGGTGTTGAACCACCGGAGCATGTGTTTGAGCTTGCTGCCAATCTGGCCGCCTACTACTCCTCCGAGCGCACGGGCACCAAGGTAGAGATTGACTACTCGGAAAAGAAAAACATTAAGAAGCCAAATGGCGCTAAGCCGGGATTCGTTGTATATTACACCAACTACTCCATGATTGCTACGCCATCCGTTTCGGAGCTGACACTTTTGGACAAATAACTGTCTGCATTTTACTTCTGAAATTCAGTGACACGAAAGGAATTTTATGATACTCGCTGACTATCACAATCATTGCAACTTTTCCACCGATTCCAAGGCGACGCCGGAATCCATGCTGGAGCAGGCCATTTCCCTTGGGATTCGTCGCTACTGCTTCACCGACCATATGGACCTTGATTTTCCTTTGGATCCGAAGGAATTTATCTTCGATGTGGACGAATACTTCAAAAAACTGAACGAGCTATCCGAGCAATACGGTCATCAGATTATGGTTCGTAAAGGAATCGAGCTCGGTCTCCGCAATGAGCCGGAGGTCCGTGACTCCTTAAAGGACCGTTATGAAGCTTTGGTAAATGCTCACCCGTTCGACTATGTCATCGGTTCGGTACACTGCTTGGAGTATTGTGACCCTTACTATTCCGATTATTGGGAACGCCACTCGGCAGAGGAAGGCTTACGGCTCTATTTTGAGGTTATTCTCGATTGCTGCATGTTCTATGACAGCTATGATGTACTTGGTCATCTGGACTATCTTCGCCGCTATGTTCCTAAGGATCGAAGCTACGATTTGATGCAGTATACCGATTTATACGATGCCATTCTTAAGACAATCATTAGTAAAGGAAAAGGCCTTGAAGTGAACACCTCCTACTACGGAAAAGGAGGAAATGAGCCGCATCCGAATCGTTTCATTTTAAACCGCTATCGCGAGCTCGGAGGAGACCTGATTACCATAGGTTCCGACGCACACGATCCAAGTCACCTTGGCGTAGGCTACGAGGATGCACGTCGTCTTCTGCTCTCCCTCGGGTATCGCTATTACGCGACCTTTGAAGGAAGAAAGCCAAGCTACCATGACATTCCGACACATGTGAGGTAATGCCATTTACGCCTAACGGAACGCTGGCAAGGCTTTGTAGGGCGGGCTTTAACGCCTAACGGAACGCTGGCAATGCTTTGTAGGGCGGACTGGGCGACACTCTCTCACTCCGGGGCCGCTCCCGCTTAGTTGCTTCACGTAGCAGTGCTAAACTCGCTACACTCGTTAAGCACTGACGGAAGCAAATGCCCCTGCGTAAGAGAGTGTCGCTCCAGCCCGCTACAACTAGAATGTCAGCATTTCCCCAGGTGAGAATAGGATTGTCCAGCCCTATACAACAAGGATGTCAGTGTTACCCGAGGTGAGAATCGTACATACAACTTCGTTTGCATCTTGTATGTAAACATCTAGGCAGCTACATTCCTACCTACGCTCACATTGCTAACTTGTATATAGTTTTCAGGGCACTTCCATCCGTACATACATCCCACAATTTCACACACCAAAATAGGCGTCGTGACTATCCAAAGGATAATCACAACGCCATTTTTTATTCTGCATGTTTCAAAAGTTTAATCGGTTTATAATCCGAAATCAACCAAAGAGGAATGATTACGGTAATAACAGCTGCAACCATTACTGCCCCGAAGATTATTAATTCCGTTGAGACATTATGATAAATCAGTTTAGAGACAAAACCTAGTCGTGCCATAAACTTAGCATTAATCTTCGCGAAGATTACTCCGTTAATGATAGTGGATAAAATTTCAAGAATAATACATATCAAAAAGGCTTCAAACAGCCATATCTTGGAAATATCCGTATAGCGAACTCCCAAAGAACGAAGAATTCCTATCTGATGATAGTTATCTCTCACATTAAACGAGAAGAATAAAATCATCAATAGCCCCAGAAGAGTCCCCATTATTATCATAATAACCTGGTAGACCCATCGAATACTTTTATAGGATTCGTAACGAGAAGTATACTCTGACATTAAGCCCATATCAGTGTCAATTTTTTTATCATACACATTCTTATACAACTCACTTTGAGTTCTATTGTCCTCATTCAATCGTATTTCTACAGAATCATATATTTTGTTGTTACAAAATGCAGAAATAACGTTTCCATAATCCTCTTCCCCTAATGTGATTCCAGCTTGGCTACCCGTATATATCCCAACAATTGTTATTTCCGGGACAACACTGTACAGATCAAGATATCCATTTAACTCAGGATTCGATGCCAGATTCCAAAACGAAACCTCAGCGTCATTAATCTCATAATCTTGAATATCATATGGTAGAAGCATCTGTTTCTGTGCATATTCAACTGAGATTGCGATTTCACCCTTTCTTTCCGGAAGTCTTCCCCAACAAAGTTCAATATCATCGGAGATATTCTTCGTTGACTGTAGATATTCACGATCGTCACTCGGAGAGACTCCAATCATTTTATCCGTAATCTCAGCAAATGGGAGTGAAATCATCTGCTGTTTTCCGAGAAATTCGTAGTATTGTTTTGAAACAAGAACTCGTGTACCTTCCTTCTGTATCCTTTCCAGGTCATCATATAATGGTGGGTTTGACTCTAATATTTGAGCGGAATTCATTTGTTCCACACCACAAATCGTCATGCTGCAGTTATTTATTGTAATCTCCGTACCAATACAGTCTTTTGAAAGGCCAAGTATAATCTGTAAGTAATCCGAAATAACCACTTCGTTTTCCGCTTGCGGAAGCGAGCCCTTTATTACATTATTACCTGTCGCCTTTCCATTAACAACCAGAACACACTCTTGTTCTTCCCCGTTGGACACAACACATGCGTTCAATCGCGAAAAACAATTATCACTGACAAATTGTTCGTCCAAGAAACTCCTATATTCTGAACGGTTTCGTATTTCGAAATCTTGAAGTACATTCTCTACTTGAAGCGAATGTGTTTCATAGGTCTCATAGTACCCAATATTATTACTGGTTAAATAATGCGATATTGTTTTCCCAATATCCATAGTATAGATTGTTGCCGCATATCGGAGACATCCGAGAACAATCAGCATGATTAGAATCATTAAAATCAGCTTAATCTTTTTTATCCAAATGGCATTTAGGGCAAGTCGAGTAATTGTTTTATAATCAAGTACTGACGTTTCTATGTTTTCCCGATTACAAATTTCTGTTACTAATTCATCTTTCTCCTTGCAGGAAATTTCAGTGATTTCACCGATTTCTCCATTTTTCATTTGAATGATACAATCTGAATACTCTTCAGCCAATTCCCGATCGTGTGTAACCATTACAACCAGACATCGTTGTGCACATTTTCTCAGTACGGACATCACTGTATTGCCACTCTCGGAATCCAGGTTTCCGGTTGGTTCATCCGCCAGAAGAATAGATGGCCCTTTTATCAGCGCACGAGCAATTGCAACCCGTTGTTGCTGTCCCCCTGATAGCTCATATATTTTTCTCTTCTCCATCCCTTCTAAGCCAACAAAGGACAGACTTTCCAAAACAAGATGAGTTATTTCGTTCTCGCTTTTAGTCTCCCATTTCTGCTGTTCCAAAACGATACGAATATTCTGTTCTACACTCCAATCCTCAACCAAATTATAGTTCTGGAATACAAATCCAAGATTTCGATTTCTGAAATCATTGAGTTCGCTTTCCGTTAGTGCAGAAATCTCAACCTTCTTCACATCTTGAGACCACGTAATCTTGCCTTCTGTGACTTTGTCCAGTGTACCCATTAAGTTTAAAAGCGTTGTCTTACCACAACCACTCGGGCCCAGTATCGAATAAAAACCGCAATCCGGCAATTCCAGGCATACCCTATTAAGCGCACTAACCTGTTTATTTCTTGAGGTAATGTAAGTTTTTGAAACTGAATCTAAAACAAGCATTGTCTCCTCCTAATTATTTGGCATATGATCTACCAGTGACGTAAATGCGTTATCGGCAAAAGAATAATGAACATAGCTAGTATCTTTTTTTTCCTCTTCTGTTTCTACATCGCTTCTTTTCCAGACTCCGTAGCAGGCCGTTGGATGATCTGCCCCTGGGTAATGATATGCTGCAATCGAAAAATCATCCTCTTCTATGGATTCTATCCTTCCAAGTCCGCACTTGATAATTAGTTCCATCTGATTACCTGCATAGATAAAATGATAACGACCATCATTCTGCACATACTGGATAATCTTTTTATAATCCTCTTCGACCAATTCACAATTATCATCCGTATCATCAATAACAATATAGACATTTTGATACCCTTCTCTTGGCTTAAGAATTGTATCACTGACTTCCGTCTCCACGCGGACAGGAACCTCGTATTGATAGTCTTCCCATTTGCCGTACCAGATGATATCAGTCGGATGCTTCTCTCTTAGTACATAGGCTGAGTATTCAACGATATCCCAACCTTCTTTCCAGTCCGAAGAATTATCATCTGAATTATAGTTTGTACAAATAATATGATAAACCCAAAAAACAACTCCGCCTAATGTGAGAACCACGAATAATAAGAGTAAAATCAGTTTTTTCCTCATAGCTGATCTCCTTTTTAATACATCTTTATTTGTATTGAGTTGTTTATTTCCCATTAATACTTCAACAATTCCATATAATACGGCAGCTCCGCCTCCAGGTTCACCGCATAATTCACGCTTCCCGGTGTTTCAAAGGTATTCTTTATGCAGGCGCAGGTGTAATCTGCGGCGATTTGAAGGGCCTGCTCCACTGATTTTTCCTTCATTAACGCCCCGGTAAATGCGGCCGCAAACACATCTCCTGTCCCATGTGATTTGTACGGAACTCTCGGAGTGGAATAACGGAAGAACTCTCCTGTATCCGACACATAACCGGTATATCCAAAACCTCCATCGGAAAATGTGGTGCCTGTAATCACACTGATTCCTGCGCCCAAGCGATCCAGTTTCACAAGAAGACCTTCTATCGTCTTCTCATCCGCTTCTTCTCCCGGATATTCTTCCGAAAGCATAAGGCAGGCCTCCGAGATGTTCGGAAGTACAATGTCTGCCTTGCTGCAAAGTTTTCCCATTTCCTTAGCAAAATGCTCATCAAAACCGGTATAAAGTCTGCCATTATCTGACATCGCAGGATCCACAATAATCTTCGTATTCTCTCCGCGGAAGGTATCAAAGTAGGTCTTTACAATATCAATCTGACGTTCGCTACCCAGGTATCCGGTGTAAATGGCATCAAAGTGAAACCCTTCCTTCTTCCAATGTTCCAAAATCGGAAGCATATCATCTGTCAGGTCACGGAAGGTGAATCCACTAAACATGGTATGCGTGGAAAGTACCGCAGTTGGCACAATCGCCGGCTCCACACCCGCTGCCGAAAGCACCGGAATTGCTGCGGTTAAGGAGCATTTTCCAATGCAGCTAATATCTTGTATCGTTAAAACTCGTTTCATTCTATTCTTCCTTTTGAATCACTAATCATCATTTTTTCACGTGTATACGCTACATTCCCTTACCGGCCCGCTGTGCGCGAAGCTTCGTGACAGTTTCAATCATTACATCCGCAACCGTCATCATTTCTTCCATCGTCGTATCGATTGACATAGACAACCGAATCGATCCACGAATCATATCCTCTCCAACGCCCATCGCCGAAAGCACATGCGACGGTTCATTTCGACTCGAAGTACAAGCCGAGCCACCCGAGCATCGAATTCCTTTCAGGTCCAAAAACACAAGTATAGCCGAAGCCTCCACCCCTTGGAAACTTACATTAATGGTAGAAGGGATGCCCGTCTCTCCACCATTTATTGCGATACCTTCCAGACCACCCAATAGTCTTTCCGTAAATGCGGCCCGAAGTTCCTTCCATCTTTCCTGTGTATCGGACAAGCCTCGATTCGCCAGCTGAAGGGCATGGGACATTCCCACAACAGAAGGAACATTTTCCGTGCCGGAGCGAAGTCTCTGCTCCTGACCGCCTCCATGAAGGAGTGGAGCCACGCGAATCCCCTCGCGAATATATAGCAAACCAACGCCCTTTGGACCACCAAATTTATGTCCGGAAAGACTAAGCATATCGACCTTTGAAGCATCTATTTTCAGATGACCGGCCGCTTGCACTGCGTCCGTATGAAAGCAAATGCCCCTCTCTCTCGCAAGCTCTGCGATTTCTTCAACCGGCTGAATCGCGCCGGTTTCATTATTCACGGTCATAACCGTAATTAAGGCTTATTTGCCGGTAATTGCCCTACGAAGTTGATCAACCTCCACTACACCGAGCGCATTTACCGGCAAATAGGTCACTTCATATCCATGTTTTTCGAGGTATTCACAGGTTTCCAAAACAGCGTGATGCTCAACCATAGAAGTAATCACATGGTTTCCTTTGGTCGGATTGGCTTCCAAGAAGCCCTTGATTGCCCAGTTATCGCTTTCCG
>DCGJ01000111.1:12362-12712 GCA_002315495.1 Lachnoclostridium sp. UBA1781
AAGAAAATTTCATTTGCCTTACAGTTCAGTTCTTCTGCTAAAGATTTTCTTGCCTCTGACAATGCTTTCTTCGCGGACAAACCATCTGTATGAAGGCTGGATGGGTTTCCGAATTGCAACAAAAAATAAGGGAGCATTTTCTCCAATACTTCCTCTCTCACTTTCGTTGTTGCTGCATTGTCCAAATAGATTGCCATGTTCCTGACCTCGTGATGTATTTCCAAAATAGTATATAAAAAAAAGGGCTGTTATGCAACAGCCCTTTCGTAATTTCAATTAAACAGGATAAGCCTTGTTTGTGGTATCTGCAGATGCAACATCAACCTTAGTCTGCTGTGCCTGACGATACT
>DCGJ01000130.1:0-14872 GCA_002315495.1 Lachnoclostridium sp. UBA1781
CGCCAAGCTGACCACGGGTAAGCTGGTGAAGAACACGTCTCTTCTCACCGGTATTCACGATATTACCATTGTAAAGCTCTGCGAACTTCTCAACCAACTGCTGGTCTGCAGCCAAAGCGGCAAGCTTGTCCAAAATGTCCTCATTCACTTCTTTTGCAGCGTAGTTATAGTTCAAACCACAAGCCATCGGAACATTGTAGGTCTTAACACGCTCTGCACCGTTCTCGCCTGCCATTACCTCAGTCAAGTCAACACTGTCATAGGTGTCCAGAAGTGCCTGATAGGAATCCAAAGTATCCAAATTCTTCCACTGTACCATTTATTTTTTCCTCCTTGTATGTGAGTAAAATTATTTTCCGTTGCATATTATACAAAAGCCAACCCATTTAGGCAAATAAAAATTTGCGGAATTCGTCAATTTGTCTAACGACTTTCGTCTTCTTTCGCCAAATAATGCATCTCCACCGTCGTTGTTTCTATCTCATAGCACAATTTGCGATACAAACCATACGCCGGAAGGTTATCTCCAAACACAGAAAGTACCGCCTCCCGATATCCAAGATTCCGCAGATAATCGAACGCATACTGCATCAACACGGTAGTAATTCCAAGACGGCGATACGCTTCGGCACAAAACACATTTTCCGTAGACGCGCGATGCTCTCCCAATCCCCACACAGAAACAGATGCTACAATTGCTCCATTATGCAGGGCTACAAACACCTTTGAATCCGGCTCACGCATCTTGTAGGTTAATTCATTCAACGTATTCGGGACCGAAAATGCGGCCGCATTTGCTGTCTGATATGCTTCCCAGAAGGAATCTGTTAGTTCTGCTTCGAGAATCACAACCTCCTGCTCCACTCCAAAGCTTTTCGGAAGTTCCAATATGCAAGGCTCGGAAGAATCCGGGAGCCCCTCCTCTGCGTCCATAATGGATGCCACGAGGTCAATCGGCGAAACCATAATCGGAGTCACCTTTGCCGGATAGAAATCAAGGTCCATCAGATATTCCATCAGTCCGGGATTATCGCCCTTGCACCACGTACGGAGAACCAGTTTTTTCTCCGGCAGCATATGCTGAACCTCCGTAAACAGTTCCTGTAATTTACGAACCAAATGCTCATTTATCGCAAAAAACAACCCTGCCCAGTTTTCCTCTTCCGCTTCCTCCGGAAGTGCCCCCTCATACTGAGAAAACAGTTCCTCAAGCATCGCATCGCTTAAAGTCTCGTACTCCATATGCAGGTGGTACTCTGCTAAATCCTTGGACAATTGCGCAAAGGATGGTCCTTGCAACAAAAAGCCAACACCCACAATCACATCGCTGCACAAAACCACCTGAATCGTTTCCGATAGTACATCCTTGTGGTTGGTGATTTCATCAAACAGTCTGGGACTGATGGCTGCAACCGCTTCACGATAAGCCTCACAGTAATCAATGGTCTGAATCATCGTTTCCTCCAATAGAAAAAGCCTTGCAAAAGAAGGCCTTTCCCTAATTTCTTATTCATCAAGTTGCGAAACAGCATACAACAGAAGGTTCTGTTTACTTCTCGCCTCTACCATAAACGGCTCCAAATCCACGCTCGGTTTTCCATGCCGAACTGCCTCACAAATCTCGGTAATCGGGAGATTGATTGCCTTCAAACTGAGATTTGCGGTCATTCCCTTCAGGTTATGAGAGACGGAAAACACCGTCTCATAGTCCTTCGATGCATAGGCTGCTTCGAGTTCCGAAAACTCCGTTCCTGTCGCGTATTTTTTCAAGAACTTTACAATCAGGTCCTCCATCGGCAAACGGTTCATCAAGTCCACATAATCCCCGCCGATATACTCATAGCATTCCCTTATGTTCATAGAATCAAGCCCTCCTGAACCTGTAAAACAATCGCCATCATTTCCTCCTTGGCCAGTTCAAAGCATCTCATAATGTCCTCGGAAAATGCTCCACATTCACCACGACGAATCATCTGATATGCTTCTTCACAGCTGATGGCATCCTTATATACACGCTTACTAATCAAGGCATCAAAACAATCTGCAACAGAAACGGCCTGGCAGTAGATCGGAATCTCGTCCCCTTTTAATCCGTCCGGGTAACCGCGTCCGTCCACCTTTTCGTGGTGCCATCGGCATATTTCATAAGCATACTGGAAGAATTCTGTCGTAAGCTCCTTAAACCTCTCTATAATCTCACATCCGTAAGAGGTATGCTTCTTCATCTCTTCGAATTCCTCCACCGTAAGACGGCGGGGAGCATTTAAAATAGAATCCGAAACCGCAAGTTTCCCCACATCGTGAAGAATGGCGGCCATCGAAGCCAAGCGAATCTGCTCATTCGTCAGCTGATACTTTGGAAACTGTTCCTTTGCGATTTTAAGCATAATCGCCGTAAACTGTTTCACTCGTTTAACGTGGTCCCCGCTTTCCAAACTACGGAACTCAACAACGGAGCCCAATGCTTCCAACAGATACTCGTTAAAACTTGCCAAACGTGCCTGACTCTCCCGCAGTTCCTTGGTTTTACTGGCGAGTTCAGCTTCAATCTGTTCCCGACTTCGATACTGCTCAATCAGATTCTTTGCTCGTCGTGATACAATTTGCTTTGAAAACGGCTTTAATATGACATCCGCAACACCATATTCATACGCCTTTTCCACCGTTTCACTTGAAGATTCGCCTGTAATCATGATAACCGGAATACGCTCTTCCAGATGTGTCCGCTTCATGTATTCCAACACATCAAGACCGTTTTTTTTCGGCATCATATAATCCAAAATGATCAGAGAAAGACCGGTTTCAAGGCGCTCAATAATAGAGATGGCTTCTTCACCGTCTCCCGCCTCCAATACCTCAAATTCGTTATCAAACATACTCCGGAGCATAAAACGATTCAGCTCCGCATCATCGACGATCAATATTCTATCCATGATGTTCCCCTCATCTTCTGTGCAACCCACGCCTACTTCTTAGGCTCCTCAGGAGCTTTCATGATTGCTGTAACCAGGTCTTTTCCGTTCAATGGTTTTAATATATATGCATTCATCCCTGCGGAAAGGGCCGCCTGAATGTCTGCCTGGAAAATATTAGCCGACATTGCCAGAATCGGAACCGTCTTTGCATCCTCACGCATCGATTCGCGAATCTTTCGCGTCGTCTCGTATCCATCCATAATCGGCATCTGAATGTCCATTAATATGACATCAAACTTACGTTCCCTCCCGGTCGCATAGATTTCCCACGCTTCCAGTCCATCACGCGCCTCAGTAACCTTTGCTCCCGCATCTTTAAGAACAAAATCAGCAATCTCACGATTCAGCTCGTTGTCTTCGACCAATAAGACAGAAATACCCTTTAATGCATCTGCCGAAATCTCTGTTGTTCCATCCGACTTCCGCTGATGTTCCTTCACTCCGGCGCGTTCTGCCATATCTTCCAATACTTCTAAAAGTTCCTGAACCGCATCCCGCTCTTTTTTTCGCAAATGCTCAAGCAATTCTGCATTTTCTTTGTTTTTTTCTTCAATCCCCAACATACCGAGCAAGGAATTGATTGGCGTTCTAAGCTTATGAGAATACTCATAAATGTAATTATCGGCATCCTTGTTTACGACACCATCAAATACTTTTTTTGAGTATACACAAACATAAATTGGAATCCCCTCCCTTCGCTCACAAACACTAAAGCATAGGAGACGTCTTTCAAAGATTCCCTTGGCCCCTTTACAACGACAGCGATATTCCAAAACATCCTGTTTCATCAGCTTATCCCGCAGAACCTCGGGGGTTGTTCCTCCAATAATCTTTGGAACATCCTCACGATAGATTCCTCCGCTAAAAGCAAACTGCTCGATTGCTTTACTGTAGACGCCTTCAATATTATCAAAAAGAGGCTGTTTGGAAGCATCATAGTACCGATCATTTTCCAAATCGACTAAAAACAGATGCGAAACCTGATTCATCAGACCATTTAGAAGCATCAACTGCTTCTTCGTCGGACGTTTGTGCTCTCCGGAAACCACACGCTGATCGCCGGGTTTTTTCGAATCCGCAGGAACCAGCCAAAATTTTCCGCTTTGAAGTGCTCCCGGAATACGTCCCTCAGCACACAATCTGCGCACCAATCGAGAACTGATTCCCCAGCGTTCCGCCATTTGGTCCGGAGTTAAGTATTTATTCTTCGATGTCATAATCCATCCCACCTTTCGGAACATGCCTATTAAGATGAATATGACACCTTTTCGGAACTTTGTCAACAGTTCCGTGGAACAAATGAAACTTTTTTCCGAAAACAATAATTTCACGTCATTATTCGAAAAACTTTCACAATCACACACATGTTACACCTTCAGTGTATACCCGATTTCCATCATTACTTCCTTCGGATTGATTGGTTTTCCGAGATGACCATTCATCCCTGCGTCAAATGCCTTTCTCTTATCTTCTTCAAACGCATTTGCGGTCATAGCAATAATCGGAATACTTGACAAGGTCGGGTCTTTGAGCTCACGGATCTTTTTTGTGGCCTCATATCCACCCATACGTGGCATCTGAATATCCATAAGAATCAAATCGTAATATCCCACACGAGCTTCCGTCAGTTTATCAATGCAGTCCCGACCATCGGTGGCTCGCTCCACCTCAAAGCCTTCTTTGACAAGCATTGCTTCGGCAATTTCCGCATTTAGATCATTATCTTCTGCCAGCAAAATGCGCTTCCCAACGAATCCCTCCGGATCAATTTCCACCTTCGGCTGCTCCGTCATCTCCGACGCATCCGCAATCCGATGCTCAATTTCAACAATGACTGTAGTTCCTTTATCCTTTTCGCTCTCGATTTGAATGGTTCCGTCCATAACCTCCAGCAAACGCTTTACAATCGACATTCCAAGACCGGTACCTTCAATTCGGTTTGCGGAAGAATTGGTCTCTCGAGAGAATTCCTCAAAAACATGCGCCAGGTATTCCTGAGACATACCAAGCCCGGTATCGGAAATGGTCGTTCGATATTTTGCATAGCCGGGCTTATCATATGGAAGTTCTACCTGAGAAAAGAGCACGGTTCCTCCCTCCGGCGTGTATTTGAGCGCATTCGATAAAATATTCAGATATACCTCGCGCATCTTCGATTCATCACAGTATACATACTGATGACGAATATCCGACGTTGTAACAAACGTAACCTTTTTTTGAGTCATCAATTCATCAAACATCCGCTTTAGCGTGCCGGTAAAACCCGAAAAACTGCAGACATCTTCACGCACCTCGATCGTCCCCTTCTCAATTCGGGCCATTTCAAGCACGTTGTTGATAATTCCCAGCAGCAATAATCCTGATTCTTTGATTTTCCGGATATAATTCAGGCGGGTTTCTTCGTCCTGCTGCCCCTGCTCCAACAGCTCGGTAAACCCCATAATAGCATTCATTGGGGTACGAATATCGTGCGACATATTAAACAAGAAGGTGGTTTTTGCACTATTTGCATTTTCCGCGGCAATTTGTGCTTCGCGAATGCTTCGATTATGCTCCTCTTCACGTTGTTTCTCTTCGTGAATCTTTCTTGTCGCCACAAAAATGGTCCGTAAGCTTCCGTCAGCTTCTCGAATTCCTTCGATGATGTGAACTCGACACCAGCCTTCAACAACACCCTCGTAATCCTGCGTAATAACCATCTTTCCGGCCATACGCTCATCCAAGGTGGAAAGGTCAACAAAGCGACGCATCTCTTCCTTATACGGCTCCTTAATCATGTCGTTACAAAACGTTTCAAATGCGGCCGCAAGATTACCTCTCGCACCAATCTGATTTCTTACCAGTTCAATATTGGACAGTTCCTCGAATGTATTCTGTTCCAAATCAGCATAGAAGGAAGTAAAGTAAACCTTACTCATGGATGATATAATGGAAAGACGTTGAAGGAGGTTATCATTTACCTCCTGTAACCGGTTATGAATCTCCTCCATTCCCGCCTGTCGTTCAGCTTTCTTTGATTCCTCGATGTAAATCTCTAAAAACATCAGCATCATACCAAGACTGATACCGATTTGAGCATAGCCGGTAACCGTATAGAGATCCATTACGCCACCAATCAAAGCCGGAATCAGGAACATAGAAAAGTTCCGAATATGCCACTTATTTGCATTGAAATTTTGCTTTCTTAACCATATGAGAAAGATAAATGCACCACCGACATAATATGAGTATGGGCAGATTGCGCGAACTGCATACAGCGGTCCGCTTTTAAATAAATGCTTTCCGTCAACCTCCTCAAAGTAAAAGACCAATTTCGTCCAACGGGTACCTAACCCAAGAACCAATAACAGAACAGACGGAATCAAGTGTCCTATTCTTCTTCCGAGAGTCATCCCATTGTCCGATAACAGCGAAATATAGAGATACTCCATCCATGCATAGCTTGAGATACACACAGTGAACATAACGAGGTTGAACACGAAATATGGCAGAAGCCCATCGATTTCAAACAATTGGTATTCCATACACTGGGAAAATGCGACCACAACCTGCATAAACACAGTTGATGCCGCGAACATAATAAATGTTTTTCTCGAAGCGTTAGAATACTTGCTTTTTACCGCTTTCACTAAAATAGAGGCATCAATCAACGCTACAATAATCGATTGAATTACCAGTATATAACCACTTTTCATGTTTCTATCCTCAAGCCCTATCCATTACAATCTGTTCCATTCGGTTCTTCTAGAAATTGATTACCTTCGGAGCCCCGCCAAAGGATGCAATCGTTGCCGTTGCATCTTCAAAGTACAGAACCTCGGTATTATCATCCTCCGCGCTGTACATCGCCTGAAGGCTCGGATACTGATCAAGCATGTATTTCTTCGCTTCATAGCGATCATCACGAATCAGTTTTCCTGCCACGCGAATCCATGCATTTCCGTTAAATGCACAAATCTCTGCCTTGGGATTCTCCTGCAGCTGCTTGGAAACCGGTTTTACCTTTCCGGTCTGAATGTACAGCTTCCCCTCGAAGATAGCCACCGTGCCAAACGGACGAACTCGCGGCTGGTCCCCCTCAACCGTTGCCAGATAATACGTTCCACATGCTTTCAAAAACTCATACACTTCCTTCATCATTTTGTCCTCCTAAATTGTTTTGTTTTAAATTATCGTTTCCAAGGATATCGTTCAGCATTGCCGTCAATTTCGAAATATCAATCGGCTTGGAAAGATGCTCGTTCATTCCGGCAGAAAGCGCATCCTCTCGGTCCTTTTTGAAGGCATTGGCCGTCATCGCAATAATTGGAATTGCTGCCTTTGTTGAGTCCTCCATGCTTCGAATACAACGAGTCGCCTTATAGCCATCCATATTCGGCATCTGAATATCCATCAGAATCAAATCATAATACCCGGCTTCGGCCTTGTTCACCATATCAAGACAGATTATGCCGTCTTCCGCACGTTCCACCAAAAAACCTGCTTTCTTCAGGATTTCGATCGCGATTTCCGCATTAAACTCGTTATCCTCCGCGAGCAAAATGCGCTTTCCCTTGATCGAATCCTTCAGTTCATGTTCCTTGTCCTCCCGATCTTTTCTGTAATAAGCTTCATCTGCCATCTTATGGGTTAACGTTAATGTGAACGTACTTCCTTCACCAAGCTTACTTTCCACCTCGATTGTGCCGCCCATCTGGGTAACCAACCTCTTTACAATCGGAAGTCCCAAACCGGTTCCGCTGATTTTACCGAGAGTCGTATTTCGTTCTCTTGTGAAGGAATCAAAGATGGTCGGAAGAAACTCCTCGCTGATTCCGATTCCCGTGTCGCTAACCTTGGTTTCGACACATACATATCCTTTTCGATTGCAAGGAATCTCACGTGTCTCAATCGTGATGGTTCCGCCTGCTGTGGTATACTTCACCGCATTTCCAATCAGATTTGTAAGAATCTCGCGTGTCTTCGTAATATCCAGCATGATGTGCTTATTCGTAATATTCTCCGAATGCTTTACCGTCAGCTGCTTTTCATCGATAGACGGCTGGAACACGCCTACAATATCCCCGAGAAAATGCCCGGCTTCCATGTACTCCTCATCAAGCTCCACCTTGCCGCTTTCAATTCGTGCCATGTCCAATACACCATTGATCAAAGACAATAAGAATTCGCTTGATTTGTGAAGCTTCTCCTGATATTCAAGCACCTTTTCCGGGTTGTTCACCTCCTGCTTAATCAGCTCGGAATAACCAACAATTGCATTCATCGGGGTTCGAATATCATGCGACATGTTAAACAGGAAATTCGACTTTGCAACACTGGCAACCTCCGCTGCTTCCTTTGCTTCTGCGAGTGCCTGCTCCGCCTCCCGATCGAGTGTAATATCCATAATCAGGCAATAGAATACATTTCTTCCGAGGTCAGGTCTGCGAACCATTTTTCCGGTTCCGTGAAACCATCGATACCCGCGATGTCTCGTTCCGATACGGTACGTACAATCAAAGATTTCATTCGGGTCCCTGCTTCGAATCGTTTCCAATATCTGTTCCCGAACGAATTCCGCATCATCCGGATGCACCAGAAACATCTCTTGAAGCGGATACTGCAGATATTCATCTCTGGAATATCCAATCATGTCAAAATATCGCTCACTAATCTCGTTGCCAATCAGGTTTCCTTCATTGTCATATATGAGATTATAGGAGGCGGCTCGAAGGGATTCATGGATGGCCTGCATTGCTTCCAAGGCAGTGACTTTTTCACTCTCCGCCTTCTCCAAATCGGTTGCATCACGCATAACACCATGTAGATATTTCGGTGCCCCGTCTGCCCCACGGCTGATTCGTGCATTTACATCAAACCACCGCTCCGTTCCGTCTTTCTTTCGTCCACGAAAACGTCCTGACACAACCTCTTCGAGATTACTGCTATATATCTTTTTCTTAATCGTCTCCAGAATTCGGGAGCAGTCATTCGGGTATATCGTGTGAATCATCGATTCCAATACATTCGGGAAATCAATTGTATTCTCATATCCCAGCAGTTTACGAAAACCGTCGCTATATTCTATTTCATAAGTCCCGTCGGAGGCATATGTGATGGTCCAGGAGGCCGAACCTAATGCCGTGTGTATATCGTCAATGGTTTTACGGGCATTTTCCGCATCGTAAAATGCCTGTCGTCCGGCAGCGAGCGCAATGGAAAGATCTTCCTGATTCTGTTGCAATTGAGCATTGAGCGAAGTAATCTCTTTATTTCGGAGATTTTGTTCCATCGCTACTTTCTCTAGACGCGACTTCTGCTTTTCCAGCTGTTGGTTCAACTGATTGATTTCACGAAGCTGATGCTCCTGGTCTTTGTTCGCTTTACGAAGCTGTTTGTTTAGATTTTCCTGTGCCAGTTTCTGGTTAACGGTTTGCGTAAAGATATTCTCATTTTGGAACAAAACATACGCGCAGATTAATGAAAATGCTCCGGCAGCCTGTGAAAAATTAAGTGCATTGTCATGTCTGGAATAGATAAAGCCAAGCGTTGGAAACAAGGCCAGCATAGCGACAAGACCAACCGTACGAATTCCTATCCGTCTACAATATAAAAGTGCAACAATCGGAAGATACAGTACACTGATAATCATAACAAGAAACAGAATGTTCGGAATCTCGGATAACTGTTTGAGTTCATCCCCCTCAATTCTCATGAGAATCCCGCTTCCCCACGCCCAGATAAAATGCAGACTGGATCCACTGATAATGACAAGGGGTGGCAGAAACATTCGAAACGGTATTGTTGCCTTTTGATTCACGTAATAATAACAATATATGGCCATGCACAAAATAGTCATGTTACCAAACAGGAAGGAAATTAAATAGCAAACAAACGAAAGGGTGACCGGAATCGACATCTTCAATGCATTCTGAAAGAGGATATCCGATACAATTGCAACTGCACTGCAAATGCAGCAAACCATCAGCATCTTGGTGCTTTTTGATTTGTCCGAACAACCAAGCAAACCAAGCAAGGTTATCGATAAGACCAATAATCCACATGCTTCCGCAACAAAAACGGGTTCCATACCTTCCTCCTTTCGATAACATATCACGAAAAAACGGAATAACTCACCTTGTAGTATACCATAGACCTCCTATTGTTCCAATAGAAAATAACAAACTTCTCTTTCAAAAAATAAAGAAAGCAGGCACAAAACCGAAGTCTTGTGCCTGCTCTGAATTTTAATTTGATTTAGTTTTCTTCCGATTCCATCGGTGTCATATGCCCTTCCGGAACTTCCTCTCCCGCAAGAATTGCATGATACGCTTCCTGCAAGTCCGGATAATTCATCCGTGCGTTCAGGCGGTCATAGATATTGCCCGGTGTATCCCACAGAATCGGACAAATCTGTGCATCATAGGCAGTCTTACAAACCGTGGTCAGATATAAATATACACTATCCATATCCTTATTTTTTAACGGACACCCATATTCCCCCATGATAACAGGAATCCCCTTACTGATATAATTATCAACCAAAAGCTGAATCTGGCTGTTCAGTTCCTGAATCTCCTTTTCGGTTCCCCAGGTCTCATGGTTTTTTCCCCAGCTCGCATCCTCTGTCAGAATCGCAAAGGTAGACGGTGTATAGTAATGGATGGATACCGCGCAACGATTGGCAGGATCCTCCGGCATCTTATAAAGGTCGCAGCAGACATGGTCGATACCGGTGGCATATCCGGCAATCAGCAGGTGACGAACCGCATTTTTCTCACCGGAGGCACGTACCACATCCACGAACTTCTGGTTGATTCGATTGCAAAGATCAAATACGAATTCCTTGTCCTCCTGAGTTCCCTTCCACGGAGTCCAGATAGCATCCCAGGCAGCCTCCTCATTTAACGATTCAAACATCAAATGATCATCGTAATCGGCAAATGCGGCCGCAACCTGTGTCCAGATTTTCTCGTATCGGGCAATGCAGCCCTCATAATCGTTCGGAAAATTCGCCATCCAGCCGTTATCATGATGGATGTTGATAATGACATACATTCCATCATCAAGCGCCCATTCCACAACCTCACGAACGGCCTCAATATAGTCCTGACTAAGATTATATTCGTCATCGGCCAGGTTAGACCAGGCCACCGGCACTCTGAGAACGCCAAAGCCTGCCTCCGCATAGCCATCAATCATTTCCTTCGTAATAATCGGGCTTCCCCACGCTGTTTCATAAGACGCAACCGTACCGTCGCCCCACTGCTTAATCCAGTCCCCGCAAGACTCAAAGGTATTGCCAAGATTGATTCCGACACCCATTTCACGAACCAGCTCCATCGTTGTGATATCACGCATCCCCGGAATGGAGGCATCCGCAGTTTCAGTTACTATTTCGGTTACTGTCCCAGTATCGGTCGTTTCCGCAATATCTCCGGTGTTCTCCGTGGGATTTTCGCTCGTCGGAGTTTCCGAAGGAGCGCTGCTTGACTTCACCTCCGAAGACTCACCACAGGCGCTAAGAATAAGACAGAGCAATAATGCGCTGACAACAAAAAACTTTTTCATAGGGTAATCCTCCGATCTGTTTCACATTAGGTTTAGTATAAAACACGCAAAAGCAAAGAAAAATGGTCATATATGCGAGGATATATAACCATTTCTGCTTTTTATTTTTGATCAAATAATACTCCGACACTGCCCTGCGGTTTCTCCGGTAAAACGCTTAAACTGTCGCATAAAGCTATATTCACTCGTATATCCCAAACGTTCAGAGATTTCCCGAATTGACATATTCGTCCCTCGCAGTAGATTCTTCGCATAGTCAAATCTGCTCTTCTGAATATCTTCCATTACGCTAACACCAAAGGTTTTCTTATACAAATGCTGAAACCCCGAAAGACTCATTTTAATCCATTCCGCATAAGTGCTTACCGGTAGTAGTTCCTCCGGCATCTGATAGATTCTCGCACGAATGATAATCATCTGCTCAGCCTTACTTCCTGACAGATTTGCTTTCGTTTCCAAAACCATTCCTGAGGACAGCTTTCGGAGAAGAATCCGCAAATATAGTTCTTCTACTACTTCATCCGGGTGTGCATTTCCGCAATGCTCGAAACAGAGCTGGCGAAACACAGCGGAAGCAGAATCCATCTGATGCAAAGGGATCACGCGATTCATCGGAAGGTGATACTCCAAAAGTTCCTGTTCCACTTCATCATTCCACGAAAAGAACATCCAGTCATTGATAAATCGGTCCTCCCGACTTTCATACCGAACGGGAACATCCGGTCCTAAGATTACAAACGAATTGCCATTTGTGATACTCTTCTCCCCTGCAATCGTAAACTCGGCCTTCGAACGCACCAAAAGAAGCAGACCGCAACCAATGCCTTTTTCGTGTTGTTCACAATATGGTGCCTGGTGAATGTAATTATATCCGATCGAGCCTACTTTCATACCCCATTCTCCGCAGAGTCTATTTGAAGCGATTTGTAATATACTCTTGCCTCTTCTCCATTTGGAGTTGTCTGCATATTCAGGAATTCATAGCCGTATTTTTCATATAAACCAATATGGTCTGTAGATAAATAAACTTTCTCCTTCCCCATAATGGTTGCCATGGATTCACAATACTCCAGAACGCGTCCTGCGTAGTGCTTCCCTCTGTACTCCGGAAAGGTATAAACAAAACCAATCCAGGGTGTGAGGTCGGTCGGCCAAATCTCATCACGCGGCGCAAGGGTACAAAAGGAAACCAATTTCTCGCCGTCTGTCAGCATAGGGACTAACGCACCATCTCCAACGGTCTCATGAAATATTCCCTGCTCCAGCAAATCGCCAAGCCATTGTCCCGCGCCCCAATCACAGGCCTTCATCTGAGCGGTCCAGTTTTCTTTCTTTTCCGTTGAAAAAAATTCTTTTAGTTCCATAATTTCCTCTAATTTTAATCAATATCCTACTCCGAATAATCCTTACACCACAATTCAATTCTTCGCGTAACGCTGTTGGTATACTCCTTAAAATGCTTCCCCCAGAACCTGTTAGCCGTAGGATTGTAGGATTCAAAATCAACACCTAAGTATTCATAACCCTCCTGCTTTAATACATCCACAACATGGGAAATCAGGTCATTATAAATCTTCCTTCCTCTATATTCCGGCTTGCAATATGCCCCCTGAATATTTCTCATTTTCGGATGCACTGTAACAAAGTTTTCACCTTCCTCGGCGATATCTACATATGCCACAATTTCGTCACCAAGCATTGCGATAAAGGTTCTTCGATCCCCTTCGTCAACCTTTGTAATCCAACGCTTATAATCATCTGCATCCGCCTGCATAAAACAAGGTGACTCTTTTAAATGCTCATGTAGCGCAAAGCGCATCTCGTGAAGCTTCGGAAACTCCTCGACTTCCAGTTCCTTAAACTGTAATTCCGCATTTACAATCTCAGAGAAATGAAATTCAGATAACTTCTGTATGCTGTCCTTGCATCTCATTCCAAATCCGTACTCAAACAACGCCTTTTTGCTGATTTCATCGTGCGCATAAAGACACACACCCAGGCCTTTAATGTTGTTCTTAGCCAAATAGCGGGCCGCATTTTCATACATATCCTGGTAGATTCGGTAGCGATTTTCCTTCACTGCACCATTTGCATGAAGCGGCGAGAAGGTTCCAAGCGAATCCTCCGTATCAAAGGCCCCGGACCATGGCTGAAAGAAACAGAGATATCCAACGACCTCCCCTTCCAAAAGAGCCACTACTCCATAGCCATGCTCTAAAAAGAATCGATTGCCCCAAATCTCCGAATCTTCCGGTAATTCAGGAACATACTCTCTCTCTTCCTTGTAATTATCCATCGCAATTTTATTAATTGCGGCTAAATGCTCCTCCGCCAGTGGTTTGCACTCAATTTTTTTCATGATTTGCTCCCTCATTAACATGAATCATATTTTTCGATTGCTTCTGACGAACGGTTCTTCAATTTTTTCATCTAACAGAATCCCGTATTTCTCCGGCCTACGGTATGCATTTCCGTGAACTTCTTTTCTTCGGTATTCTCTTAGCATGTCAATATCCAGTTCTCCGATATAGATACCTTCAGCCTCTCCGGTCTCCAGAATGCAGGTGTTCCTTGAGCCGGCCAATTCCGGTAGATATACAACACCGTCAAACACGGAAGAATGACCATTACAATCATCTGTGGTGACAGGATAATTACAGGTTGCAATGGCTACCATATTTTCATAGGCTCTTCCTCTAAGCTGCGACAACCGATTGATTTCCATCGGGCATGCATTTGGCACCAAAATGAGCTCGGCTCCCTTAAGCATTAGTATTCTCGCACTTTCTGGAAACTCTCTGTCGTAGCAGATCATGCTTCCAACCTTAACCATTCCCTTTTCAGTGTCCAGTTCAGCAACATAGAAATCCTCTCCCGCATCGAGCCTGATTTCTTCTCCAAAGTCACAAGTATGGACCTTCGAATAGGAATACAGTTTTCGCCCGAATCGGTCAAATAAAATAGCCGTATTTCTAGGTCTTGGTTCGTGTTTTTCTAACAACGTAATCAGGATTGCAATCCCCAGTTCCTTAGCTAGCTCCCGGAATTTACGAACGAATTCTCCGTCAGAAGGAACAGCCTGTTTCCTTAACTCTTCGATATCCTCCGGGATTCGATATCCATCGCTCCACATTTCCGGAAATACGCAGATATCAGCACCCATTTGCTTCGCTTTTCTGCAATACTCCATTCCTTTTTTCAGATTTTGCTCCGTGGAAGCTTCTGCCTGTAGCTGTAACAACGCAATGTTAATTGTCCTGTTCGCCATTTTATGTCCCATCAATCCTAATAATTCTCTTCTCTAATCTCAAAATAAGCCTGCGGATGATTGCATACCGGGCAAACCT
>DCGJ01000130.1:14941-16534 GCA_002315495.1 Lachnoclostridium sp. UBA1781
ACCTTAACTTCGCTCTTTTCAAATACCTGAGCTGTCTCAATGTTCTTAAGAAGTGCACGATATCTTTCCTCATGCTGCTTTTCAATTGCACCTACTGCTCTAAACTTTGCTGCAAGCTCAGGGAAACCTTCTTCCTCTGCTGTCTTTGCAAAGCCTTCGTACATGTCGGTCCACTCGTAATTCTCACCATCTGCCGCAGCCGCAAGATTCGCCTTCGTATCACCAAGTCCGGCCAATTCCTTGAACCACATCTTCGCATGTTCCTTCTCGTTGTCTGCTGTCTTTAAGAACAGAGCCGACATCTGCTCATATCCTTCCTTCTTTGCCACCGAAGCAAAATAGGTATATTTGTTTCTTGCCTGAGATTCCCCTGCAAATGCTTCCTGTAAGTTCTTCTCTGTTTGTGTTCCTGCGTATTTGTTTGCCATTTCTTTGTCCTCCTATGTTATGTGCTGACATTCATTGCAAATGTCCTTAAACAAGTATAATAGTCTGCCAGTATCCTAATGTCAATATTCAAGTCATTCATAACTCACTTCAAGAAGACTGCTTCCTTCGTTTTCCAGTTCGATTAGGCCACGAATCGTTGTTGCAACCATATCCGAGGTGGACTGCTCTGTGTAGAAAGCCATATGTGGCGAAAGAATCACATTTGGAAACGATTGAAGTATTGAGCGGGTTCTGTTTACAATCCGATTTCTTTCAAGATTTTTATAATAAAGACCAACCTCTTCCTCGAATGTATCAAGCGCTGCAAATCCAATCTTGCCGGACTCCAGCCCCTCGATAAGTGCCTCCGAGTCAACCACCATTCCTCTTGCCGTATTAACTAAAATGACATCGTCCTTCATCTTGGCGATACTGTCTGAATTAATCAGGTGATAATTACCGGATGTTCCCGGAATATGAAGGGAGATAATATCACACTCCTTATAGAGTGTATCTAAATCAACATATTCTGCGTACTTCTTTACGCTGTCCTTTTCGTGGGAGGAGTTAGCTAAAATTCTGCAGCCGAATCCGCTCAGATGTCTGATAACCGTTTCTCCAATCTGGCCAGTTCCGATAATTCCAACCGTACATAGGCTTAATTCCTTACCAATCTTTCCGGGCAAAGCAAAATCCTGAACCTTAGATTTATCCAGAATGAATGTAATCTTTCTGCATGCCATAAGCATAAGCATAATCGTGTAGTTCGCTACCGCATTTGGCGAATACACAGCATGAATTCCGCGCATTCCAAGACTCTTCATCAGCTTGGTATCCATATGATCGAAGCCCACACTTCTTGTTCCAATCGATTTCACGCCAAATGCATGCCATGCCTCATACATCTCCTTGCTCAGAACATTGGATATAATCGTTACTGCGTCATAACCTCTAGCAAGCTCCACATTGTCTAAGCACGGGTAATCAGAAATGTAGGTTATATCGAGTCCCTCGGCAATTAGTTTTTCGAAGTATTTCACTTCGTCCTCTCTAACACTGTATGCAAATATTTTCATAGTGAATCACCTACTTAAGTTTCTCTTCCCACTCAGCTTCCTTGAAGCCAACCAGGACAAAATCATCACCGATTATCATAGGTCTCTT
>DCGJ01000162.1 GCA_002315495.1 Lachnoclostridium sp. UBA1781
AATGAAAAGGACCATGAAAACATTTCATGGTCCTGCATTTAGTGCTATTTAATTGTGATACTCTTAATTGTTAATGGGGTTTTGCTGACAACACAAAGATAACTAAAATAATTTTGAATATTTTTAATTGTCAACTTATTATCAGATGTAACATCATAGGTTCCATCCGTTGCAACCTGTTGAATATCAAACTTTCCGGAGAAACAAATTTCAACTGTTTTTCCTTGAAGATTCTGTTCATTGATATTTATACCATAAACTATATTCTCACCTTCAGGCCATGCGCTACAAATTCCGTTAATATTTAAACCATCTAATGAAATAGGTTCTGGCTGTATATTATTTCCCGAATTATTATTCCCGGAGTCGGTATTACCGCTATTGTTCCCACCAGCATTTCCACTATTATTGCCGGAATCAGTGTTGCCTCCATTATTTCCACCATTGTTACCTCCGTTATTCCCCGAGGTATCTTTATCAACTGTCGGTAAATTAATGCCACCGCTCAAAAGTTTTACATACCACTTACCTTCCTGAGAAAGATCATCCATGGTGAATCCGGAAACCTTCTTACAGGTCGATTTTAACAAACAGGAGGATTCATTTTTGTTAGCAAGATTCCAGATAACATAACCGGTTGTATTGCTTTCCAAAAGTGCGATCCACTTATTTGCGGTGGTTTCATCACATGCTCCATTTCCGGATGCATCGGTAATACCAAACTCCGTTACAAAAATAGGAAGTCCTGCTTTGATTGCTTTCTTATATGTATCCATTAGCCATTCCTTGTGCGTGCCGGAATAGAAATGAAGTGTGTACATAATGTCTTTCTGACCTGTAATCGGATCTGCTGCTGCCTTATCAACCTCCTGTGACCAGGTAGGAGTTCCGACAACAATAATCGCATGTGGGTCATTTTTTCGAATCGTCTTAATCACATCTTCCGCATAAGATTTGATTTGAGACCAGCTGGTACTTCCATTCGGCTCATTACAGNNATTTGGCTCATTACAGATTTCATAAATGACATTATTATAGTCTGCATACTTCTTGGAAACTTCATCAAAAAACTTGATGGCCTCATCCTTATGGTCATTTGGATTCGTATCATGAAGAATATGCCAGTCAATGATGACATACAGACCAAGTTCTGTCGCGTACTGAACACCGTTTTCTACGGTTTTCTTTAACTTAGCCTTATCTCCGCCCTCACAGTAACCATTTTCCGCGGTATACATAGCAAGACGAACACAGTTTACGCCCCATTCATCACGAAGCGTCTTGAAGGTTTCTTTTGTTACATACTGTGGGAACCACTGAAGTCCGGCAGTTGACACACCCTGGATCTGATATGCATTGCCGTTCTTATCAACAATCTTTGTTCCCTTTACACTGAGCTGACCGTGATTTGCAACCGGTGTTCCGGTCTCCACTTTTGCCGGCTTTGTAGTCGGGGTCGGTGTTGAGGTAGGCTTCGTTGTCGGTGTAGGGGTTTTCGTTGCTACAGCCTCTTTCTTCGGCGTAGGGGTTGGAGTTGATGTTGTAGCAACCTGCTTCGTCGGAACCGGCGTTGCAGCCTTGGTTGGTGCTTTAGTTGTGGCCGGTGTTGCAGTGATATTACCATCAGTCGGCAGCTTTTCATCCGTTACAATAGCAGTATCTGTCGTAGCCGGTTGATCGGTAACGGTTCCATCCTCTGTTGAAGTATCCTGGCCGGTAGTAACAGCTGCATCCGTATTTGGTGCATCTGGTGCATCTGTTGTATTCGCACTATCCTCCGTCTTCGGATTGTCTGTTTCGGACGGTGTAACAGATATTGTTAACGATGCATTATCGATTTTATCAGAACCATCTTCTGCTCCCGGGGTGTTACCTGCATGATTAATTTTGTTTCCCTGGTTTGAAGAATCAAGTGTATTACGATCAAAACTCGATGAATTCGCAATTCGATCAATTCCAAACCCGATTCCAAGCCCAAGCAACAGGCACAAAACCAAAATAATGGCAATGTAATGTTTTTGTTTCTTTGTTGTCATAACTATTTCTCCTTAAATGTTCGGAACGCCTTCCGATAATGCCCGGCCAAAAACAAAGATCCGGTCAGGCAAATGATTTCGTCCTCTTTCACTTTATCGCACAACTCACGAAGTAAAGCCTCACAATCCTCACGATATTCCATACCGAAACGTTCGCACAGTTCAGGCAACTGATCGGACGGAATCGCTCTCGGGTGCTCATTCTTTACAAAATATATCTTCTTTCCATACGCGCACAGACTTGTTAGCATCGTTTCGTAATCCTTGTCCTGCAAAATGCTGACAACAAACGTCACTTTATGCTTTGGATATGTCTTTTTGAAGAATTCCACCACAGCTTCTACGCACTGCGGATTATGTCCCCCATCGAGGTATATCAAAGGTTCTCTGTTTAGAATCTCAAGTCTTGCCGGCCATTTCACCAGCTTAAGTCCGGAACCGATATCTGCATCCGTAATATAAAACCCGGAGCGATTCAACTGATATACAGCTTCTAACACAACTGCAGAATTATAGGCCTGATGAACACCCGGAAGTGCAGTCTCAAACCTTGCATTTTTATACGTAAAATGCTCTGTTTCCCCATCAAACTTCATATTACGGACGTCACTTTTATCAATGACCGTCAATGGAGCGTCCGCTTTCAAGGCTATGCTTGAAATAACCTGTATTGCTTCCGAGCCGGATGGATATGCAATACACGGAACATTTTTCTTTAAGATTCCGGCCTTCGCAGCGGCAATTTCCGGAATCGTTTTTCCAAGAATCGCAGAATGATCAAGCCCAATATTCGTAATAATTGATAGAATAGGTTTCGGAACAACATTCGTCGGATCAAATGTCCCACCTAACCCGGTTTCAAGAATAACAACATCGCATTTGCTTCGAAGAAAATAAAGCATCGCAATGATAGTCACAACCTCAAATTGGTTCGGAGGTTCTTCCATCATGTCTGTGTACGAGAAAACCTCCTCGCCAATCACTGTCAGATCATATTTGGAAATCATTTCTCCGTTAATCTGAATTCGTTCGCGAAAATCTTCCAAAAACGGCGAAGTGAACAACCCCACCTTATATCCTGCCTGCCTTAAAATCGAATGAAGCATTGCACAAACCGAACCCTTTCCGTTCGTTCCGGCCACATGAATGGTTGGAAGCTGCTCATGCGGATTACCAAAATGCGCCAGCTCCACCTTCATTCTTCCAAGACCCGCAAAGGAATTAAAGAAGGTCCTCGAGGTTAACTTTTCTAATACTTCAGAATAGTTCAAAATGCTCTCCTACGCCCGTTTTCCGGTCAATTCATAATACAAATCCGCCATAAAATACAGCGAGCCCGTACAGAGTATATTAGCACCATTTTCTCTTGCTTTCAATGCAATTTTCGCCGCATCCGCAATAGATTTTGATACTTGGATATTCTTTCCATACTTCACCAAATATTGTTTGATTTCTTCTGCAGTCAATGCTCTTTTGTTTGGTGCAGTAAGAGTAATATATCCATCGGAAATGCGGTCCAACATATCATACATAACCGCATATTCCTTATCTCGCATGACACCAGTAATAATCACATATTTCCGATTTGGGTCTCTTGCAAGCAGGGAATCCACAAGAACCTTCGCACAGTCCGGATTATGACCTCCGTCAAAAATAAGGTCCGGATATTCTTCTTCAATCATAAAACGAAAAGGTAGACTGGTTCCTGCAAGTCCATTCACGAAGGCTTCTTCCGAAATATCATATCCCATCTCACGCAATTGATTTACACCGGCTAACACGGTAGCAAGGTTATCCTTCTGATACTCCCCTTTTAGAGCTAAATGTTCAAGATAAGCCTGTTTTACGATTCTTCGACAGGAATGATGATAAATCAGCCCATTTTCTTTACAAATCGACTGGCAATGCTTCTTCACAGTTGCAGAGTTCGGACCCAATATTAAATGCTCACCGCGTTTAGCGATACCCATTTTTTCGATCAAGATTGCTTTTTCTGTCGTTCCAAGATATTCCGTATGATCTTTCGCAATATGTGTTACAACCGTCATTAGGGATGGATACGGAAGATTTGTCGCATCCTTGCTTCCACCCATTCCTGCCTCGAGTACTGCGAACTGACAACCGGCCTGCTCGAATAAAACGAGCGCAACAACCGTGACAAGCTCGAATTCAGTCGGATAATCGGACATGGTTTCTGCCGCATTTGCAACGACTTCACAAGCTTTTGCAAATGCTTCCTTGCTCGGTTTCTGTCCATTTACACGGACATAATCTAAAACACCGGTAAGCCTCGGGGATTGAAACGTACCGACGGAATATCCCGCCGCAACAAGGCACGAAGTCAACATACTGCTGGTACTGCCTTTTCCGTTTGTACCAACGACATGAATGACAGAAAGCGTCTTCCCGGGGAAAGAAAGACGCTCTAACAGTTCATTTACACGTTCAAGACCGGGCTTGGAACATTGAGTTTTCTCATTACATAAAAAGGTTTCCGCTTCCTGAAAGTTCATTTTGGTTCTCCTACTCTTTTCCTGAAAGAAGATCAAACTGTTTTTTGAAGTACTCATACGGCTTCATAAGAGCAATCAATACGACAATCTCAACACCACATAAAATTGCACATTGCGGAAGTCTGCTGAGATAAAATGCCCAGCTCTGCGGGTAACCATACCCCCAAATCAGTGCCTGTGTCGTTACAACAAAACCACAGAAAAACTGGTCAAATACTGCGGCAATGATGATTCGTAAAGGTGTACGTTTCGAATATAAAAGGATACCATAACCCGCACCGCGAAGGCCTGCCGCCAGCGTAATCAGAATATTGATGGAAAATCCGTATACAATGAATCCACCAAGCAAATCAGCCAGGATGGAAATTAATCCGGCCGGAAGTCCAAAAAGAGTTCCGCTAATCGATCTCGGTAAAAACGTAACCGAAAAACGCATTGTGTCCGTACTGATGGAAATCAGGCGCTCAAAGATAATCTCAATTGCCATCATGAGGCCCATAAAGACAATGACAACCGTGCGCTTACGATTTTTAAACGGATTCAGGTTACAAAGCTTCTGAAACATAAAAAATCTCCTTTCTGCAGTTGTGCTACAAAAGGAGACATATCCAAATGTAGCAGCGGGATGCGAACTATGTACCGCAAGACATGCTTTTCGTTCCATGGACAACTCCCCGTCCCACAGACACTTAACGCACATAATTCTACTCTGCATACGTTTTATTTTGTTTTTTAGAAAAAGAACCAGGCATAAGCCTGGTTCTGATTTCTCATAATTACTTACGAATACCAAGCTTTACGATAAGTTCACGGTATGCGTTGATATCCTTGGACTTAAGGTAGTTCAAAAGACCACGTCTCTGACCAACCATCATGTAGAGACCTCTACGGCTGTGGTTATCGTTGTGGTTCTTCTTAAGATGCTCAGTGAGCTCGCTGATTCTTGCAGAAAGAATTGCAATCTGTACTTCGGTAGAACCGGTATCTTCCGGGGTCTTGCCGTACTTTGCGATGATTTCTGCCTTCTTTTCCTTACTAATCATGGTAAGTTCCTCCATTAAAAATAATTATTTACGCCGTATTCTAAGTGTCGGTCGGAGTGTCCAAACACTGAGAATCGGTCAACATATGGAAATATAGCACAGAGTTTCGTATTTGTAAAGTTAATTTTAGAAATAATCAAATGCTGTATCAAGTCCAAAGACATCCGTTATTTCTTTTGTAAATGCTTCATATTTTCCGTATTCAATATGTTCTTTGATTTCTTTCTCGTCCGCCTTCAGTCTGGAAAGTAACTCTTCCATTCCTGAGAAGGTCTGTTCTTTTCTGGTATGCGCTAACAGAAACACTGAAATCGATTCCTTATAACAATCACCATGAAAATCAAACAAATGCGTCTCTGCTTTCAGTACCCTCTCATCAGAAACGGTCGGGTTAAGACCGATATTGGTCATGCCGTAATACAGTTTCCCGCGATATACCGTAATGCTCGCATATACTCCGCGTTCCGGCAGCATTTTCATGGTCGAAAGATTCAGATTAACGGTCGGAATCCCAATCGTCCGTCCAAGTTGTTTTCCGTATTCCACCGTTCCACGAAGAAAGAAAGGGAAGCCCATTCGTTTTCGGATGGCAAGAAGATCATTTTCCGACATCTCCTCACGAAGGACGGTGCTCGAAATCACTTTATCTTCTGAACATACTTCAGGAAGAACGTGACATTCAATTCCATATTCCGCACCATGCTCTCTTAAAAATGCGGCATCTCCCCTTCGCTCATAACCAAACCGGAAGTTTTCACCTGCATAAAGCGCCTTTGTCTGCAATTCTTCACGAAGAAGCTTTTCGAGGAAAGCTTCTGGGCTCATATTACGTAATTCGTCGGTAAATGGATAGGTAACAATCTCATCAAACCCAAGGGATTCTGCAAGATAAGTTCGTTCGCATTGTGTAAACAAGACCTGATTTTTACGAAACTCTTCCTTTGCACGGTTAAAATCAAAGGTTACCAATGTTTTACATAACTCCGGGTGCGTTTCTTTCATGCTTTCCAAAAGGCTTTGATGACCCTTGTGTAGGCCATCAAATTTACCAATCATAACTGCTCTTCCAACAGAAACCTCGTCGGGTTCCGGAAAGAACATACGATATGGCTTGTAACCATCGGCAGTATGTGTAAACACACCAAAAAACAAATGTCGAAAATATACGCGGACCTGTTCTCCCGGAATTGTCTCACCGTCTAATAAAACAACCTCATCAAACGTTAACGTATTGCCGTTTAACAGATATTTCTCGGCGCGTTCCACTACATTCACCCGTTTTTTATCCGAAAACAAACGGTCGGTATCCATCATATGAATCGGTAATGTGCCTTTTTCGACAAATGCGGCAACTTCACCAAGAGTCAAGCTCTCGCTTAGCAAGAAATCACCGACTCGGGTACGCTTCAAAGTTGTCATGCATGCGCCGCAGCCAAGCATTTCCCCGAGGTCATTACAAAGTGTGCGAATATAGGTTCCACCGGAACAATCAACCCGCAATACCGCCTCCTGCTTTTCTTCATCAAAGTTTAATAATTCAAGCTCATGAATCGTAACGGGAACGGTTGCACGCTCTACCGTAATTCCTTTTCGTGCCAAATCGCAAAGCTTGTGGCCATTTACCTTGCGTGCGGAATACATCGGGGTAAGCTGTTCGATCACACCGGTAAAGGTAGGAAGCATTTGTTGCAGCATCTCTCGTGTTACATGAGATTCCTGCTCCTTAAGGACAGTACCGTGAATATCCTGCGTATCGGTAACAAGACCGAAACGAATTCCGGCGATGTACTCCTTCGTGTGGTACTTTAACATCTCCACGGCCTTCGTTGCGGAACCGATACAAACAGGAAGAACGCCCGTCGCTTCCGGATCGAGCGTTCCTGTATGACCGATTTTTTTCGTTTTTAGGATTCTGCGAAGCTTGGAAACAACGTCAAAGGATGTCATTCCAACTTCTTTGTTTATGATAAGAATTCCTCTCATAACCTCTCCTAATTAATGTAACTGCTTCGTAATCTCCTTACAAAAATGCTCCACAAGCTCCGAAATATTGCCACTGACGGTAACGCCGGCTGCGAATTTGTGGCCGCCACCACCAAGTACTGCACAGATGGATGAAACATCCACATAATTTTTCGAGCGGAGGCTGAATTTGTAAGTATGGAAATCGTCTTCCCGTGCAAAAATCGCCGCTTCAACACCTTTTACAAGGCGTAACTGGTCGATAATACCTTCCGTATCACTAGGAATTGCACCAAAATTCTTCATATCATCCATGGAAAGAACGGTGTAGCAGATACGTCCTTCAGAACATAATTCTGCTTTTGAAACCGCATATGCGCAAAGCTTGGTTTGAAGAAATGTCTTCTGATAAAAACTTTCATCAATTAACTTTGCGGTATCAATTCCACGGCTCATCAAGCGACCGGCAATTTGCATGGTACGTTCTTTCGTCGCACGATACTTTAACACTCCGGTATCGTGAATAATTCCGGTGTAGAGACAGATGGCTGCATTTAGCGAAATCTTCTCGTCTTCTAAAAGCTCATAAAGTACTTCACAAGCAGAAGAAGCCTCACCAACAATCACATTGTCCTTTCCGAAGCCAACGTTGGTAACATGATGATCAATCACCATATTATCGATTGCTTTTTCAAGATAAATGCTCGTCGGACCAAGGCGCTCGATTGTGCTACAATCCAAGGATACGAACAAATCATACGAATCCATTAGTTCTGTTGGATCAATAATCTGCTCGCTTCCCGGAAGAAATTTTAAATTCGCTGAGACCTGCTCAATACAGACGGTTGGCTTCTTTTCAGGATAATTGTCTTTAATATAATTCCAAAGTCCCAGGCAGGAACCCGCACAGTCTCCGTCCGGACGAATATGTCCGGAGATAAGAATGGTGGTACTTGCCTCAATCTTTTCTATTAATGTCATTGGAAACCTCCGGGTACTACTCCATATCCTCGTCATCTTCATCTTCTACATCGGCTAAGGTACGAACCTCATCCTCATCTTCGGAAATATGAAGAGACTGAATAATTTCGTTCATTTTCATACCGTGTTCAATGGAGTCATCCAATACAAAGGTTAACACCGGAGTGTTACGAAGATTAAGATTACGAGCCAGCTGAGTTCTTAAAAATGCGGATGCATTCTTCAAGCCCTTCAGCGTATTCGCCTTCTCTTCCGCAGAGCCGAAGACAGTAACGTAAATCTTAGCCGTCTTCAGATCCGGTGCAACAACCGCCTCAGAGACGGAAGTCATAGGCGCAATACGCGGATCCTTGACTTCCCTCTGAATCAGGGTGCTCAGTTCCTTCTGAACCTCCTGGTTTATTCTTGTGTTTTTAATACTATTTTTTCTCACGATTTCTCGGAACCTCCTGCATCTGATAGAACTCAATCGTATCGCCTTCCATCAGATCGCTGAATTTCTCAAATACAAGACCACATTCGTAGCCCGCATTTACATCCTTAACGTCGTCCTTAAATCTCTTCAAAGAAGCGAGGTCACCTTCGTAAATCTGCTTGCCATCACGGGAAATGCGTGCCTTACAGCCACGAATAACCTTACCATCAGTCACATAGGAACCTGCAATCAGGCCTACGCCGGATGCCTTGAAGGTCTGACGAACCTCAGCATGACCGATCACAACTTCTTCATAAATCGGATCAAGCATACCGTTCATAGCAGCCTCGATGTCATCAATTGCGTTGTAAATGACGGAGTACAGACGAATATCAACCTTTTCACGCTCTGCAGTATCCTTTGCGGTATTATCCGGCTTAACATTGAAACCGATAATAACAGCGCCGGAAGCACTTGCAAGAATAACATCGGATTCGTTGATGTTACCAACGGCACCATGGATGCATTTTACCTGAACTTCTTCGTTAGAAAGCTTTAACAAGCTCTGCTTAACGGCTTCCACAGAACCCATAACATCGGCCTTAATGATGATGTTAAGATCCTTTACATTACCTGCGTGAATGTTGTCAAACAGACCCTCCAAGGATACACGGGTAGCATTTAACTTCTCCTTCTCAAGAGCGATATATGC
>DCGJ01000036.1 GCA_002315495.1 Lachnoclostridium sp. UBA1781
TAAATTGTGGAGGTGCAGTAATGGAGACAAAGAATATTATGATTGTTGGTGTAGGTGGACAGGGAACCCTTCTTACCTCTCGTATTCTTGGTGGAATTACCCTTCATGCCGGCTATGATGTAAAGCTCTCCGAGGTTCACGGAATGGCGCAGCGTGGAGGTTCCGTTGTAACCTACGTTCGTTATGGTGAAAATGTGGCTGAACCGATTGTAGAAGAAGGTCAGNNTGTTGGTGGTCAGGGAACCCTTCTTACCAGCAGAATTCTTGGAAAATTAGCTACTAATGCAGGATATGATGTTAAACTTTCAGAAGTACACGGAATGGCTCAAAGGGGCGGTAGCGTAGTAACCTTTGTACGCTACGGAGAAAAGGTGAGTGAACCGATTGTAGAAGAAGGTCAGGCTGATGTTTTGATTGCCTTTGAGCGTTTGGAAGCCCTTCGTTATGCACACTTTTTGAAGAAAGATGGTGTTATCATCTTAAATGACCAGAGAATTGATCCAATGCCTGTTGTGATCGGTGCCGCAAAGTATCCGGAAGGAATTGTGGAAAGCCTTGAAGCAAAATACAAGGTATTGAAGATTGATGCCATGGCAGAAGCGAAGAAGCTCGGTAACTCCAGAACCTTCAATGTCATCGTTCTCGGAATGGCCGCTAAGCATATGGATTTCGAAAAGGAAGCATGGCTTGAAGTGATTGAAAAGACCGTTCCGCAGAAGACCATTGAAATCAACAAGGCTGCATTTTTGGCAGGTTATGAAATGGCATAAAGCCGTGAGTGCTATGTGATTTGGAATAAGTTATTCCTATGAATGGACAATATTGATAGGAGATTATTGATGTATAAAGTAGAGACGCATTTGCATACAAAGGAAGGCAGTGCCTGTTCCTCAATGACAGGAGCTGAGCAGGCAAGAGCTCGTAAAGCAGACGGATATGATACCATTATTGTTACAGATCATTTCTTTCGTGGTAATTCCAGGCCGAATCGTGATCAGTCCTGGGAGGGATATGTCAATGATTTTTGCAGTGGGTATGAGAATGCCAAGGCAGAAGGCGATAAGATCGGACTTAACGTTCTGTTTGGATGGGAGGAAGCATTTCACGGGGCCGAGTTTTTAGTATACGGACTTGATAAAGAGTGGCTTCTGCGTCATCCGGAGATGATCAGCTGGACGCCTCCTCAGCAGTGGGAGGCGGTGAAACGAGATGGAGGTATGATTATTCAGCCGCATCCGTTCCGACAGAGAGATTATTTGATAGGAATCTCTTTGTATCCGGATTATGTTGACGGTTGTGAGGTTATTAATTCCTCACAGCCTAAGATTATGAATGACCGTGCAAACTGGTATGCTGACCAGTTTGGACTTCGTAAAACAGCCGGCAGTGACATTCACCATGCGTATTCGATTAATGGTGGCATGTTGTTTGAGCAGCCAATCGTTACAATTCAGGATTATATTGATGCGATTATGAATCAGAAGCCATATCAGCTTTTGGATGTTCATTCTGAAAAGTAACACGAAAGAGGGACTATGAAAGAATTAATTGCTGCAATTGAGCAAGGAGAACAGGTTCGAAATTCGCTTTCGGACCTTGTTTTGTTGGTGAAAACAGAAGGGAAAGACGCATTTTATGAAGCTGTAGGCGATGTCCCGACCTTTATTTACAAGTTATTTACCAATGATGACCCGAAGGTTCGTAAAAATGCGGCAAAACTTTGCGAATTGCTCCCTGACACTTCCCTGATTGGAATCCTTTGGGAGGCCTATGCCAAGGAGGGAACGTACTATGTTCGTCCTTGTATCTTAGAGGGTTTTAAGGGAAAAGATGTTACCGAACTAAAGCCGGATTTTCGTCAGAGAAGAGATATGTTACTGCAGATGGAGGTTTCTGACGAGAATAAGAAGCATGTTTTAGCGGAGATTCAGGCCTATAACGATTTGCTTCTTACAAGTGTGCTTTCGAAGCATCGGTATGTGACGCATTTTCATCCGGTTGATGTGATTTTAACCTGCGGATTAGAGCAGCGCGATGTGGTTTTGGAAAGCATCGATGAGGAGAAGAAAAAAGCGGTCGGACCCGGAATTATGGTTCGTACAGAGCGTGTGGAGGAGCTCTTTTATAATCGCCTGTTTAAGGAAATGCTCTTTGCCCTTTCTGATTTGAAAGCACTTCCCGAGGATCCTTATGAACTTGCTGAGAAAGTTGCCGCAAGCAAACTTCTTGATTTTCTAAAACTTTGTCATGAGGGTGATTCGATTTGGCGGTACCGTGTGAATCTTAGGACGAATTGGGACGATAAAAAGAAGTCCTTATTCATTAAGCGATTTGCGGGGGAATTGCAAAGAGAATCCATGGGGGCTCTTGTTAACGATGGAGCCAATTATGAAATGGAACTCCGGATTGTTCCTTCGAATTCGAATCTGCGTGTGCTTATAAAACTGTTTACGCTTAAGGATGAACGATTTAACTATCGTGTAAAGACGGTTGCACAGAGCATTCATCCAACCGATGCAGCTCTGATGATGAAACTGTGTGAACCGTATCTTAGAAAGAACAGCCAGGTATTGGATCCGTTCTGCGGAGTTGGAACGATGCTCGTGGAGCGTAATGAAGTGAGCAGCATTTCCCCGGTTTACGGAATTGATACCTTTGGCGAAGCAATCGAAAAGGCTGAATTCAATTGTAAAAAGGCTGGGCTTCGTGTGAATTTTATTCATCGAGATTTCTTTGATTTCAAGCATGATTATCTGTTTGATGAAATCATCACCAATATGCCGTTTAGCATGGAGGCGGATCAGAGTAAGATTGCAATGATTTATCGGGCGTTCTTTGTGAAAGCAAAAGAGCACCTGAAGGAGGATGGGGTTATCTGTTTGTATTCAAGAAATCCGTCATTGGTTAAGAGCGGAGCGAAGGAGAATGGATATACCATTAAGGAGCAGTTCCTGATTCATGAAAAGGAACAGGCTTATGTATATGTATTAACAAAGTAAAGTCAGGGTTTCGGGAATCCGAAACCCTATTTTTGGAGGAAAACAGTATGATTCTTGGTTCTCATGTCGGTATGGGTGGAAAAGAAATGTTTCTGGGCTCGGTAAAAGAAGCGATTTCATACGGAGCGGATACGTTTATGGTGTACACCGGGGCTCCTCAGAATACCCGTCGTAAGGAGGTTTCCGAACTTCGTATTGCCGAAGCAAAAGCAAAGATGAGCGAGGTCGGAATTCAAAATTTTATCGTTCATGCACCTTACATTATTAATCTTGGAAATGCAGCAAAAGAAGAAACCTTCCAACTTGGGGTGGATTTTTTAGTTACCGAGTTGCAGCGCACCGAAGCAATGGGAAGCGAGACACTTGTTCTTCACCCGGGTTCTCATGTTGGAGAAGGGATTGATGTCGGTATTTCGCAGATTGTTAAGGGCTTGAACCTTGTGTTTGAGCAATACAATGGACCTGTTAAGGTGGCGCTTGAGACAATGGCCGGAAAGGGAAGTGAGGTTGGTTCTCGTTTTGAGGAGTTGTCCCGCATTTACGATGGTGTAACGAATAACAATATGCTTCGCATCTGCTTTGATACCTGTCATGTAAATGATGCAGGTTATGATCTTGTAAATGATACCGAAGGCGTATTCAAGGAGTTTCGCAGATTTTTCCCAACCAATCAGATTGCTGCGGTTCATCTGAATGATAGTATGAATCCGCGCGGAGCTGCAAAGGACCGTCATGCAAATGTGGGATTTGGTACGCTCGGCTTTGATACACTTCTTCGAATTTGTAATATGGACTTTCTTAGCAATACTCCGATTATTTTGGAAACTCCGTATGTTCCGAGAGAAGGCGCAAAAGAGCGTGAATTTGCACCTTATAAGTTTGAAATTGAGATGATTAGAAAAGGTGTGTTTGATCCGGAGTTATTGGAACGCGTAAGAAAAGAGGCATTAGGAGAGTAGGTATGAAGAATGTGATTGAACACCCAAGATATACGCTTTATCTTGCGGATCGCAGTGAAGTAACCTTGGTAGAGCCGTATTTGCTCGAAAGTCTCAGGCAGAAGAAGCTTCAATATGCAAAGCGTGACGATGTGAAGGAAGAGATACTATATAGCGGAAGTTTTTTGAGACAGTGTCTTACGGAGTATGGGATTGATTTAGGAAATAAACCGTTGGAGGTATATTATAATTTCAAGGCAAAACCATACCCGGAAAGCAGAGATTACTTCTATAATATTTCTCACAGCGGAAACTACCTGGCGATTGTCGTATCGCGGGAAGAGGTTGGTGTCGATGTGGAAGAACGAAAGCCACTAAAGGTTGATATCTCCGGTCGATTGTTGTCGGAAGCTGAGCTTATTGAGTATCAGACGCTTTCGGAGGAGCAAAAAAACGATTATTTGATTTCTGCCTGGACGAAGAAGGAAAGCATCGGAAAATGCATAGGAGAGGGAGTAACCTCCAATCTCTGGGAAGAACTAGGTGATACTTTTCAGATTGATACCTTTAAAGAAGATGCATTTTTTGTCAGTGTTTGTTATCGAAAGTAACACTATTTGCGGACAGACAAAACAGTTGATAACAAAAAAGAGCTCGAATCGATTGGGATTCGAGCTCTTACTTTCGTAAGGGAAATTACTTGTCGTTCTGATTCTTCTCAACTTCCTGAAGCATCATTGCACGAACCTTTAAGGAAAGACCAAAGAGGTTAATGAAACCGTTTGCATCCTTATGATCATACAAATCACCGGTCGTGAAGGAAGCGATGCTCTCATTGTAGAGAGAGTAAGGAGATACGGTACCCTGCTTAATGATGTTACCCTTGTAAAGCTTCATCTTAACTTCTCCGGTAACATACTGCTGGGTGCTCTCAACAAATGCCTGCAAAGCCTCGCGAAGAGGAGTGAACCAGTTTCCTTCGTAAACAACGTTTGCAAAGCGGTTTCCGATTTCCTTCTTGCAGGAAAGCGTATTACGGTCGAGAATCAATTCTTCAAGCTGCTGATGTGCCTCGAACAAAATGGTTCCACCAGGTGTTTCATATACACCACGGGACTTCATACCAACAACACGGTTTTCAACGATATCAACAATACCGATACCGTTTCTACCACCGATGACATTCAGCTTACGAATAATGTCGGCAACCTTCATCTGCTCGCCGTTAAGAGCGGTAGGAACACCCTTTTCGAATGTAAGGGAGATTTCTTCTGCCTTGTCAGGAGCATTTTCCGGAGAAACGCCGAGAACGAGAAGGTGATCGTAGTTCGGAGCGTTGGACGGTCTCTCAAGCTCAAGACCTTCATGGCTGATGTGCCAAAGGTTACGGTCACGAGAGTACGCATTGTCATTGGAGCCAAATGCAAGCTCAATTCCATGAGCCTTACAGAAATCGATTTCAGCTTCACGGGAATCCATCTGCCAAAGCGGATCTCTCCATGGAGCAATAATCTTAATATCAGGAGCGAGAGCCTTGATACCAAGCTCGAAACGTACCTGATCATTACCCTTACCGGTAGCACCGTGACAAATAGCAACAGCACCTTCCTTACGGGCAACCTCAACGAGTTTCTTTGCAATCAAAGGACGAGCCATGGAAGTACCAAGGAGATACTTATACTCATAAACCGCATTTGCCTGAACGGTAGGAACGATGTAGTCCTCTGCGAACTCATCGCACACATCGATGATGTAGAGCTTTTCAGCACCACTGTACTGCGCACGCTCCTCCAAACCATCGAGCTCATTGCCCTGACCGCAGTCGATACAGCAACAAATTACATCATAATCATAGTTTTCCTTAAGCCATGGAATAATGGCTGTGGTATCCAAACCACCGGAATATGCAAGAACAACTTTTTCTTTCATATTAGGGTTCCTCCTAAATTAATTGTGATTAACTCACTTTGCTCATAAATATACACCCGAAAGATAAAAAATGCAACTAGCAAATTCGGGAAGAAATACTTTTTCGGAAGCGGTTGAATTTTACGGAGCATTTCCCTATAATGTGCTATAGTAAAAAGAAAGAGATGTGTGAAATGAAACAACAATATCCTATTATTTTAGCCAGTAATTCCCCCAGAAGACGTGAACTTTTGGAATTGATGGGGGTAAGCTTTACCGTGAAGGTATCGGATGTAAAAGAGATCACTACGGAACTTGAACCAGGAAAAATCGTGAGTGAATTGGCGTCTCTTAAGGCAAATGCTACCTATGCATCGGTATGTTTCGAGCAAAACGCCGGTGTGTCTCAGGAGGTTGTCATCGGGTCGGATACGATGGTATGGCTGGATGGCGAGATTTTAGGGAAACCAAAGGATTTTGCGGATGCGAAGCGAATGATTTCCTTATTAAGTGGAAATACACACCAGGTTTATACAGGTGTGTCCGTCCTTTATCCAAATGCCGGGCATATGGAAGAAATTAGATTCTTTGTCAGTGCCGATGTCTCGGTTCAGAAGATGAGCGAATCGGAGATTACCTCGTATTGTGAGTCGAACGAGCCTTACGATAAAGCGGGCGGATATGGGATTCAGGGAGCATTTTCCAGATACATTACATCGATAAAGGGAGACTATTACACGATTATGGGGCTTCCGGTTAATGAATTATACAACAAACTAAAGGAAATCCATGTACTTTTTGTTTAGTTTAGGGGTTGCAAATTTTGCATAACAAGTGTAATATCTGTGTATAAATATTGCATAACAATGTATAAATATACATTTATTCATACAGGAGGAATAGATTATGAGAAAATAGTAGGGCAACTGCACAACACCAATCGGATTTATGGCAGCCGGTGTATATGCCGGTATCCGTAAACCAAAGAAGGATATTGCCATCGTATACAGTGAGTATCCATGTGTCAGCGGAGCAACTTTTACGACAAATCGTGTGAAAGCCGCACCGGTTCAGTGGGATATGGCTTTATTGCATAACGGCAAGACAAAGCAGGCCGTTGTTCTTAACAGCGGAATTGCAAATGCTTGTATGGGACAGCAGGGAATTGACGATAATCTTCAGTTCGCAACCGCTGTTGCAAATGCTCTCAAGCTTCAGCCGGAGGAGGTTTACACGGCTTCTACCGGTGTCATCGGACAGCCGATGCCGATGGATGTCATTCGTGCCGGTATTAAGGACTGTGCAAGCAAGCTCAGTAAGGACGAGCAGAGCGGTTACGATGCAGCAGAAGCAATTATGACAACGGACACCAAGAGAAAGACGGTTGCCTGCTCCTTTAATATTGAAGATACCGACATCGAGATTCATCTTGGCGGTATGAGCAAGGGAAGCGGTATGATTCACCCGAATATGGCGACGATGCTTTCCGTTGTAACGACTGACATTGCAATTGATGAGGCTCTTTTACAGGAAGCGGTTTCCCAGGTTGTCAGCGAAACCTTTAACATGATTTCCGTTGACCGTGACACCTCTACCAATGATACCTTTATTGTTTTGGCAAATGGTGCTGCAGGCAATGAGAAGGTGACGAAGAAGAACCGCATTTACGATGATTTCCTTACCGCTTTAAAGATTGTTGCGAAAGATCTTGCTATGAAAATGGCAGCTGACGGCGAAGGTGCCACCAAGCTTTTGGAAGTCAAGGTTCGTCTTGCTAAGACAAAGCAGGATGCGATTTTGATGGCAAAGAGTGTCATCAGTTCTCCGCTTGTTAAGGCAGCATTTTTCGGAAGCGATGCAAACTGGGGGCGTGTGCTTTGTGCCATGGGTTACTCCGGCGCTGATTTTGATCCGGAAAAGGTGGATATTTCGATCCGTTATGATGATTATGATTTGGAACTGGTAAAGAACGGTCGTGCGATTGATTATTCAGAAGAGCACGCAACCGAGATTTTGAGTAAGGAAAAGGTAACGTTCTACATTAAGTGTAACGATGGTTTTGAAAAAGCAACCGCTTGGGGCTGCGACCTTACCTATGATTATGTAAAGATTAACGGCGATTATCGTTCCTAAACAGTAGAATAGCGATTTCGTTTATAAACAGTAGAGCAGGAGAAAGAAGGAAGAAACAGATGTCTGGTGATTTGGTAAATGTAATGCAGAAGGCGGAAACGCTCATTGAGGCACTTCCGTATATCAAGAAGTTTAACAATAAAATCGTTGTTGTAAAGTACGGCGGAAGCGCGATGCTTGACGAAGATTTAAAGCGTATGGTTATCCAGGACGTTGCACTTTTAAAGCTCGTTGGTATGCATCCTGTCATTGTTCACGGTGGCGGCAAGGAAATCAGCAAATGGGTGAAGCTTATGGGCAAGGAACCGGAATTCGTAGAAGGACTTCGTGTTACCGATGCGGATACGATGGAAGTTGCCGAGATGGTTCTGAACAAGGTGAATAAGAGCCTCGTTCAGCTTCTGGAGGAAACCGGCGTTAAGGCTGCCGGACTTACCGGTAAAGATGGTGGAATGCTTCATTGTACCAAGAAACTTGTGAATGGCAAGGATATCGGTTTTGTTGGTAATATTAGTACGGTGAACACGGATATCATTGATACGATGATTGAAAATGATTATGTTCCGGTAATTGCACCAATTGGTATGGATGATTCCTATCAGTCCTATAACATTAATGCGGATGATGCTGCCTGTGCCATTGCAGCCGCACTTGGGGCAGAGAAGCTTGCTTTCATGACCGATATTGACGGTGTTTGCACCGATCCAAAGGACCCGAGCACCTTGATTTCCTTCCTGACTCTGTCGGATGCGGAGGGCTTGATTCGCGACGGTATTGTCGGCGGTGGAATGATTCCGAAGATTAACAACTGTATTGAAGCGGTTAAGAGTGGTGTTACCCGTGTACATATTATTGATGGACGTAAGGCACACTGTCTGCTTCTTGAGTTCTTTACAACGAAGGGTGTAGGAACCGCAATTGTAGGCGATGATTGTTCCGAAGAGAAACAGTAACGTGTGGCAAATGCTGCATTTTCGATAGCATACAAAGAAGTCTCTACAGAGGCTTTTTTGTTCAAAGGAGGATAATTATGGATAAGCAATTTGTAATGGAAGAAGCGGAAAAGGTGTTGATGCACACCTATGGTCGTTATCCGGTTGTTTTAGACCATGGCGATGGTGTAAACCTGTATGAAACGGATGGAACAAAGTATCTCGATTTTGCTGCAGGTATTGCCGTATTCGCACTCGGATATAATAACAAGGAGTACAATGATTCCTTAAAAGCACAGGTAGACAAGCTTTTACACACCTCGAATTATTACTATAATGAGCCGGCTTATCTTGCCGCAAAAGGTCTTGTAGAAGCCTCAGGTATGGACCGTGTGTTCTTTACCAATTCCGGTACCGAAGCGATTGAGGGTGCCATTAAGCTTGCAAGAAAGTATTACTACAAAAAGACCGGAAGCAATGACAGTCAGATTATTGCGATGAATCATTCCTTCCATGGACGGAGTATGGGTGCACTTTCCGTTACCGGTACGAAGAAGTATCGTGAGCCGTTTGAGCCGCTGATTGGTGGTGCTGTATTTGCCGAGTATAACGATTTCGACAGTGTATTGGCACTTGTAAACGAGAAGACCGCTGCCATTATTATGGAAACCGTACAGGGCGAGGGCGGTATTTACCCTGCAAATGCGGACTTTATCAAGAAGGTTCGTGCTCTTTGCGATGAAAAGGATATCGTGATGATTCTTGATGAGATTCAGTGTGGTATGGGACGTNNATAAGCTTGGATCTTTAAGGTCCAAGCTTTTTTATTGTTCAAACAAACCGGCTCAGCATCCAGCTGAACCGGTTCTTTTTATTGAAGTTTTAATTCTTTCAGCAAGCCTTTGATATATTCGGCATCGCTATACTTGGTAATAACACCGCCGAAATCCTGCGTACGCATATTGCCGAGGTTGACCAAGGAAATCAAATCACCGTCCTGGGCATTTTCGATGGCGTAGCGAATGGCTTCCTGACGGTTTTCGATAATAATATAGTTTACATTAGGTGTGCGGTTGATTCCCTCGAGCACCAAGCGACTGATTTCTTCGAAGGTTTCCATGCGGTTTTGACCGGTAGTCAAAATCACAAAGTCGGCGAGTTTGCCGGCCGCTTCGCCGATATCAATTCGACGGTTGATATCGCGATTGCCATCGGAGGAAATGATGCTCACCAAACGCTTGGGGTGATATTCGCGCATGGCCAAAAGATGATTGTAGGTGGAAGGACCGTTGTGCGCGAAGTCGATGCAAATCATAAACTTGTCGCTACGATATAAAACCTCGCTTCGGCCCTTGATATGGACATCCAAAAGGCCGGCCTTCAAAGCATCCGCCTTGGCGCCAACAGATGCACAAAGCATCATGGCGCACATGGCGTTCCAAACGTTAAACTCGCCGGGCTCATTCATGGTGATGGTCAAAGGGGCATCAGAGCCATAGGCATCAGAGCCATAGGCATTAGAGCCATACNNTGAGATTCAGTGTGGTATGGGACGTTCCGGTACGATGTTTGCTTATCAGCAGTATGGTGTGATGCCGGATGTTATGACGACTGCAAAGGCTTTGGGGTGTGGTGTTCCGGTTGGAGCATTTGCTGCAAGAGAGCCATAGAAGCCATGGGCGTCAAAGACAACCTTTGCCAGCTTTTTCGCAGGATCAAAGACCTTTTGAATGTTGTCAGCAACAAACTTGCAATGCTCTTTATCGCTGCCGAAGAAGTCAAAGGACAAATCCTTGGCGATGTAAGGCAAAATGGTGTCGCGATATGAGTCGTCGAAATTTAAGAAAGCATGTTTACATTGATTGATAAACGCGGCCTTGCAGGAAAGGTAATCCTCAAAGGTAGCGTGCTCGGGACCGCCGATATGATCACCGGTGTAAAGGTTGGTCCAGGCGCCATAGTCAAAGGTGACGCCATCTATACGATGCATCTTATGCGCCTGAGAGCTAACTTCCATGACAACCACCTGAACGCCGGCATCTACCATCTCACGCAAAAACTTTTGCAGGTCGTACGAGTCAGGGGTGGTATTCGAAATATCGCGATGTTCGCCGTTAAAATCGAGGCCCATGGTTCCGATGGTGCCTACGTTGTATCCCGCGGCCTTTAAAATGGAGGCGCACATGCAGGTTGTGGTGGTTTTGCCCTTGGAGCCCGTAATGCCCACTAGAACGAGTTTTTCGGCCGGGTGGTCATAATAGGTGGCATACATATAAGAACAGGCGCTACGGCTGTTTTTTACGCGTACAACGGTACCTGTGAAGCCGTCCGGAACATGGATGTCCTTTTCGACCACAAAAGCGACCTGACCGGCGTTACAAAGGGACGCAACTACCTCGTCATTATGGGTATCAAATTTGGGCCCCTCAATGCATAAAAACACATCGCCGGGCTTCGCTTGACGGTTATCGCGGCTAATGCCCGTCACCTCAGCGTCCTTATCGCCGCAAACAACGGTGTACTCGACGCCTTGGAGCAATGAAGATAATTTCATATTATTCCTCGATAAAGATAGGATCATCGCTATGACGCGCCTGGGAACCAAGCACAAACGCCATCGCAACCGTCGTCATAAAGATAGCGGGCACAAGGTCGGACAAAGCGGCGCAGACTTCCGGCAAGCCCATAGCAGAGATTTTATTAACAACAAACAGATTAACCAATGCCGAAATAACGCCGAAGACCCAGGCGATAATGGCGCAGGCATTTAAAAGGGCGCGATTGCGTTCCTTTTTGCTTAAGCGGCTGGCCACCAAACCAATCAAAAACGCGATAATCGCAAAGACGAACAAGCCGCCCACCTGAATGATTTTGACGATTCGCGCCGCATTGGCCATACCCGTATATTCAACGGAATAGCTCAAAAGGCTGATGCGGGTGCCGATAATCAATGTAAAGAAGGCGACGGAAAAAATAAGCAAACCGCGGAAGAATGCAGGGCTCTTTTTATAGAAGAACAGACCGTACAAAACCACGGAAGTAAAACCAATCAAATAGAAGCAATAATTAGCCAAATCCGCATATTTTCCCGCGGCAAAGGCGGCTTTAAAGCCGTCCGCAAAAAAGCAAGCGTCCGTCAAAACAAAACCGATGGCCAATAAAGCGCAAATCAAAAGAGATTTTCCCA
>DCGJ01000125.1:0-318 GCA_002315495.1 Lachnoclostridium sp. UBA1781
GAGCCACAAAAGCCGCTATTCAATTCATACCTCAATGTTTGGATTGTAACAGCGCTTTAGGAATAATTCAAGGAATATTTTTTTACAATAATAAGATTTTACCATTTTTCTATATTTTCTCATGTCTGCATTTCCTTTTTTCGCACGACGCTACCCTGTGAAGCTGGTTTTTTCCCTTTCTTTCTGTCTTTGCATTCTATTTTGCGCTTTCTGCCCTTTTTATGAAACAGTCTCTGCGAGATAATATCCGAGTAAGAATAATTAATCACACAATACTATGCCTATGAAAGGAAGCACCGTCATGACAATGCGCAATCT
>DCGJ01000125.1:333-17589 GCA_002315495.1 Lachnoclostridium sp. UBA1781
TTTGAAGAACTTGGATTTACAATGACTGCAGATGAACCCGCCAGCACAACAGAAGAGATGACAGATGAAGCCAGACTGCACAAAGAGTACCCGGACAGCACCTATATGGTTATTTCAAAAATTGCCTATTTGGCGGGTGTTCCCCGTGAGATATTTGAGGATAGTACAAAATCCCCCCAAATGGAATGGTTTAATTCATTAGAGAAGGATAAAAACGCCCGGATTATCCGCAACCTGTGCATGATACGCACCGCTATTGAACACAATTACAAAAAACTGAATCAGGCTATGACCTATGACCTTAAAAATTTGGACACTTTGCCGGAGTACATCCCGCAGGGTGCTCTTCGAACCCTACGGGCAGACGGAATTGCCCTGTACCGCGCAAACTGTAAGCTGAACCAATACCTGATTGACATTAACGGCCATATCAACAACCGCATTAATAACATCAAGGGCCTCTTCCCAATCTGGCTGGAATGGTCCTACATCCGTGAGCTGTTCATCATGCCCGCCGGCAATACGGAGGCCGGTATCAAAAAGGCAGCAACAGAGTTTTATGGTTCTATGTCCAAATACCCTTACGGAGTGTACATCAATTGGGCCAGCAGCACAACCGGGAATATTCTAATAAATGACAAGCGCTTTGTTACCCTGCTGTATCAGGAGCATGAGGACTACTTTTATGACCTAAGTAAAATCTCCGATGCAGGGTACGCCACTAAGCAGGCTATCTATGACTTTTTGGAAAACAGCACAAAGACCAATCTGGTGGTAGACTGCGAGAACTCCGATCCATATCGGCTGTACGCCATGCTGCATAACTTGAACGAAGAGGCGCTTCTGAGTAAAATTAACAAGATTACTTTGTATGATGACTCCCATACCACATCCGCATGGGATATCCTTGATGACTTTACCGGCATTCCCATTGAACACATTGAAACCGAGCGGCTTTTGGAGCACAAATCTCAGGTGGACGCCCACCTGATTGCCGGGACAGTAACCGCGCACTACCGCGACGGAGTGGACAGTTTTATCCTCGCCAGCAGTGACTCGGACTACTGGGCCATGATATCTGATGTCCCCACCGCCCGCTTCCTGGTTGCCGTAGAATCCGGGCTCTGCTCCCCCACCCTGAAGCAGCGGCTGGAAAACGGTGGCTACACCTACTGCTACCTCAATGACTTCTGCACCGGAAACAGCAACCAGCTTAAGGTGCAGGCTATGCTGAAAGAGGTACGCAGCTGCCTTGAAAGCAGCATTCATATCAATGTACAGGATATGCTTCGAGAGGCATACACAGCTACCCGCGCAGAGATGAGTGACGCCGAACAGAGGCAGTTCTATGACCGCTATATCAAACCTATGAAGCTGAGGATTCTCTCTGACGGCACTCTCTCCATTGAACTCGGTTCCTAAGCCTGAGTGCCGGATTTGCCAGCGCATTGATTGTGTGGTATGATGCCTGCAGCGGCCGGAAGGATTCCGACCGGAACAGAAAGGAAATCCAACATGAAGAAGCTGACAGCTTATCTGAAAACCTATGGCCCCATTGCGCTGGCAGGCATCATTTTGGTGGCAGGTATCTGCCTTTTGGCACGGGGCTGCTCCGCACCGAAAGAGGTTACCGCCCCCGAGCCGGCAGAAGAGGAAGTACCCGAAAACATTGTTTGGGTCCATGACGGTGCCAACACAATACCTATTACCCCGTACGTGGGAGTTCCTGTTTCTACCCTGATTTCGGAAGAATTCTCTCAGGATGGCGATATTATTAAATACACCGGCTCAAGCTATACCGCCCTGCAGGGTGTGGATGTATCTGAATGGCAGGGTGACATTGACTGGCAGACTGTTGCCGCAGACGGCATTGATTTTGCCATCATACGCATCGGCTTCCGTGGCTGCGGCGAGGGCACCCTTGAGGAAGACAGCAGTTTTTTCTTTAACTATGAACAGGCAAAAGAAGCCGGCCTTCAGGTTGGCGTGTACTATTTCTCCCAGGCTATTACAGCAGAAGAAGCAAAGAAAGAGGCTGAATGGGTTTTGAAGGAGCTGGATGAGAGAACGCCAAGCCTTCCTGTTTTCTTTGACTGGGAGCCGGTTGTGAAAGAGGGCTCACGCACAAAAGACGGTGAACACGCTCTGCTGACCGACTGCGCCGCCGCCTTCTGCAGCACCATAGAAGCAGCAGGCCTTGAAGCAGGCGTATATTACAACTGCTCCCAGTGCTACAACTGCTATGACCTTTCGCAGCTAACTGACTATTCGTTTTGGCTTACCGCGCCCGGCTCAGCCCCGGACTGCTACTATGCTTCCGATTTTTGGCAGTACAGCTTTGAGGGTCAGGTAAACGGAATACCCAATGCTGTTGACCGCAACATTATGTTCATGCCCCGTATTAAATAGCATTATTACAGGCCCCAGGATGACTACCATGAGAAAGTACATATCCGATTGAGTCTGCTGCTTTGATACATCGTTAGAAGAGTCAATTTGGATGCTGTAGAACAAAACTGCGCAGCTATGTGATATTATTGCAAGTTCATAAAAACAACTATCCCCTGCCGGTCCGGCAGGGGATTATCACTATCATAACAAAATTACAGAACCGGGCAGTTTAATTTGCCAACTGTAACATAGTTGTGGAAGAGTCCGTATATATCAGTCCCTGGGACGAAGCGTTCCGGGTTTTCCGGCAGGCCTGTTTCCATAACAAGCCAGGAGCCGTCTTCTGTCTTTTCACCGGTAACCACATCAGCAAAAACCTGAAAGGAGGCAGGTACAACATCCTTTAAAATACCGGCACACTGCCCTGGGGGGCAGCCTGGGAAGTTCACATTCCAGATTTCATTCGGTGTGTTCGCACCTTCCAGAATCATTCGGATGGTTTCGTCCAGAAAGGCGTCGGTTGTTTCAAAAGAAAGAGGAAAAGCCGTGGAAAAGGCAGCCGACGGGACACCTTCCATCAGGCCCTCCAGGGCCGCCGCCACCGTGCCGGAATAGCAGGTATCAAACCCGGAATTCCACCCATGGTTCAGACCGGAAAATACGTAATTCGGCTTTTCTTTCAACAGAAAATGAAGAGCCACCTTGACACAGTCTGCCGGTGTTCCATCCAGCTTCCAGGCTGTGACACCTTCCACCGGGTATTCCACCGGTTCAAGGCGCATGGGCGTTCGGATGGTTATATGCTGAGACATTGCCGAGCACTGAGCCGACGGCGCCACGATAGTCACCTTGCCAAACCGAGCAGCTGCCCGGGCCAAATGCAGCAAGCCCTCTGCCTCAATCCCATCATCATTAGACAGCAGAAAATGCATGGATACACTCTTCCCTTCCCTATATCGGCACACATGTACCAACAAACTACAGTTTCTATTATAAAAGAAGACAATTCCGCATGCAAGATGCAGGAATCACCATTTTTTACTTGCATTAGAGGTCAATCCATGGTTAAATGAATTGTTATATTACAATTAAGACTTTATTTGCCGTTTTCCGGCTTTTCGGAGGTATGAACTGATGACAAAAGTAGTAAAATTCGGCGGCAGCTCCCTTGCCAGTGCCGAACAGTTTAAGAAAGTAAAGAACATTATCACCGCAGATAAGGACCGTCGTTATGTGGTTCCTTCCCTACCGGGAAAGCGTAACTCCGCCGACACCAAGGTAACGGATATGCTCTACCACTGCTACGCAAAGGCTGCAAACGGTGAGAATTTTGATAACGAAATGAAGTCCATCCAGGCCCGCTACCAGGAAATCATCGATGGTCTTCAGTTGACCGCAGATTTGACTGCCGAATTTGCAACGATCAAGGAGCAGTTCGCAGCAAAGGCCGGCAAGGACTACGCTGCTTCCCGCGGCGAATATCTGAACGGTATTCTGCTTGCCAATTATCTCGGCTATGAGTTCATCGATTCCGCAGAGTACATTTTCTTTGATGAGAACGGTGCTTTCCTGCCGGAGAAGACAAATGCCGCTCTTTCCGCAAAGCTTGCTACCTGTGATCGTGCAGTTATTCCGGGCTTCTACGGTTCAAATCCGGACGGCTCCGTAAAGACCTTCTCCAGAGGTGGTTCCGATATTACCGGCTCCATCGTAGCCCGCGCAGCCGATGCTACCCTCTACGAGAACTGGACCGATGTTTCCGGTTTCCTTGTAACCGACCCACGTATCGTTGAGAATCCACAGGTAATTGAAACCATTACCTATAAGGAACTTCGTGAGTTGTCCTACATGGGTGCAACCGTACTTCATGAGGATGCAATCTTCCCGGTACGTACCGCAGGCATCCCAATTAACATTCGTAATACCAATGCTCCGGAAGATCCGGGTACCATCATTGTGGAGAACACTTCCAGAAAGCCTCGCTGCATCATCACCGGTATTGCCGGTAAGAAGGGCTTCACCTCCATCAACATTGAGAAGGATATGATGAACTCCGAGATTGGTTTTGGCCGTAAGGTTTTGCAGGCCTTCGAGGATAACGGCATCAGCTTCGAGCATATGCCTTCCGGTATTGATACCCTGACCGTATTCGTTCATCAGACCGAGTTCGAGGATCATGAGCAGCAGGTTCTGAACCAGCTTCATAAGACTGCCAATCCGGATTCCATCGAAATTGAAACCGATCTTGCTTTGATTGCCGTTGTAGGACGTGCAATGAAATCCAAATGGGGTACCGCCGCTAAGATCTTCACTGCTCTTACCAATGCTTCCATTAATGTGAAGATGATTGACCAGGGTTCCTCTGAGCAGAACGTTATCATCGGTGTTCGTAACCATGATTTCGAGGCAGCAATCCGTGCGATTTACAACGCATTTTGCAACGATTAATTGTTGAACCAAAAGAGCGCCGTCCGGGTGGCGGCGCATTTTTTATAAGAAAAGGAGATATTCACTATGGCAAATCCAATCGTATCCTTCGTTATGAAGGGCGGCGCAACCTTCAAGGCTGAGCTTTATCCGGACATCGCTCCGAACACCGTAAACAACTTCATTTCCCTTGTTAAGAAGGGCTACTATAACGGAATCATCTTCCATCGTGTCATTCGCGGTTTCATGATTCAGGGCGGCGACCCAACCGGTACCGGTAGCGGCGGTCCTGGCTACTCCATCAAGGGTGAGTTCACACAGAACGGTTTCAGAAATGACCTGAAGCACACCCCTGGTGTGCTTTCCATGGCTCGTACCATGATGCCAAACTCCGCAGGCTCCCAGTTCTTCGTCATGCACGAGACTAGCCCACACCTTGACGGTCAGTATGCCGGCTTTGGCAAGGTAATCGAGGGCATGGAGGTTGTAAACGAGATTGCAGCGGTTCCTACCGACTGGAATGATCGTCCTCGCGTAGATATGGTAATGGAGTCTGTTACCGTTGATACCTTCGGTGTGGATTATCCGGAACCGGAGAAGAATTAATCGTTTGACGGATATTTCGAACCGGAGACGATGTCATCTTTTCATTAAATCAGAAATATGCTATGATGAGTGTCGGTGGCATTAGTCACCGACACTTTTTTACCATTAACTTTTTTACCATGAGCGGAGCCCCCTTATGACCATTACAGGCATCATCGCAGAGTACAATCCATTCCATAACGGCCACGCGTATCACATTGCCGAGACGAAGCGTCTTACCGGCTGTGACTACGTCGTTGTTGTGATGTCCGGAAATTTCGTGCAGCGTGGTGTACCGGCCGCATTTGACCGATATCAAAGGGCCGAATGGGCCGCCAAATGCGGGGCTGACCTGGTGATGGAACTTCCACCGGTCTACGCAACTTCTTCCGCTGAGGGCTTTGCCTATGGCGGAGTGAAGATTCTGTCACGGCTTGGCTGCGACTTTCTTTCCTTTGGTGTGGATGGGGCGTTAGCGAATTCCGGCGTTGGTGATACACCTGAGGCTCCCCTAGTCTCTCATTTCGAGACGAAACGATTCGAGCAGCTGGCTGCGATGCTAGCCGATGAACCGGAAGAATACAAGGCTCTTCTACGAAAAGGCCTCGCTTCCGGCTTGTCCTTTCCGGTTGCCAGAAAGCAGGCGGTGGATGTCCTTTTGCCGGAATGTGCTGCATTTCTCGATACGCCGAATAATATTCTGGCGTTAGAATACCTGAAAGCAATTCGCACGTTATCTTCTTCCATGAAGCCGATTATGATTCCGCGGGTTGGTGCCGGATATCATGAGGAGGGCATTTCCGAATTTTCCTCTGCAAGCGGAATTCGCGCAGTACTTCAGGAGGAAATGCTTACGCAGAATTCAGGAAAGGACCCTNNCCCCCCTTCCTCTACACATCAATCCCGGAGGCAATCCGCGATGATTTCCGGATGACTGTTGAGGCTATGAAGAATCATCATGGCCACCTTCCAACCGAAAACGATTACTCCGATGTACTGTTTGCCCGCCTCTCTTCTCTTTCCGAGAACACGGTCTTCCAGGACATCTCCGAAGATTTGCTGCGACGAATACTCACGGCTTCCAAGAGAGCGAATTATGAATTCAGTGATTTAGCAGAAGTCGTGAAAGCAAAATCACTTACAAGAACCCATGTGAATCGCGCTCTTCTCCACATTCTTTTGGAGATGAACAGTGCTATGACTTCTCCATGGTTTTCCGAAGAAGCCCCATTCTATCTGCATGTATTAGCATGTCGAAAAGAAGCATCGCATTTGCTTGGGGATTTATCGAAGACAAGTGGGATTCCGTTCCTTACGAGGGCGGCGAGGGATGTTGCACTACTTTCCTCTGAGGCCCGCACGCATTTTGATTTCGAAGCACGCGCAAATGCTCTCTACGCCCGTATGTACGGGAAAGCAACCGGCATTGCAATTCCGACGGAATATACACGGAAATTTCAGTTGATTTAGAAGAATAGAGACAAAAACAGGTGGCCGTTCGCCACCTGTTTTATTCCTACCAACTTTTCTTTTACCGGTTACTGAAAATCACTGATAGAATCACTGATTTCATCGAAGAACTGTCCATGAGATTCCCAGACAACACTTCCGTTCGATTGTACTACGCCCATGGCATAGCCATCCCGATAATCCTGATAACCATCATAACGAATCGAATACCCACTCGTACCAATGTTCATCATATCTCTCCATTCATCGGTCGCATCACGGAGAACATCGCCGTTGTACTGCACCTCCAGATACAACACTCCCTCTTCATAAAAGATCAGAAACTCAGAATTAACCGGAAGGTCGAACTCAATATCTATTGCAATTGTAGCAGCAGCGTTCATCATATCCTTTACGCTCAAAATGTCACGCGCATTATCTGCCCTGTTAATATGTTTCAGATATGACGGTGCCAATACACCTACGCCTACGATTGCCAAGCCGTAATCGGAAATATCACAAACGGTTTTTGGAGCTTTGATTCGATCATCGTTCTGCGTAATCGTCAGATGAAGCGGATCATCAGAGTCACCCTTCTTTACAAAGGTAAGTGTTCCATCCTTCATTTCGGCTTCATATGTTTTATCGGTATCCATTACAAAATCCTCAGACTTTGCTCCGGAAAGAATAATTTCCGGAAGATTTGCTTCTTCGATATACTGATAAATCACTTCGTTGATTTCGTCCTCTGCCTTCGCCTGAAGGTACTCACAAGCATACTGAATTCCCAGTTCCCAAAGACTATCTACGGTGAATTCTCCGCCCATTTCCGGAAGGAGGTATTTCTCAATCAGGCTCTTGCAATTATTGAAGCACTCCTTTACATAGCCGACATAATCAACCTTCTGAAGGTCCTTTGATATCTTCTCTGCGAGCGTTTTCAGGTCCTTCTCTACGTGACTGTTAAATATGTCCTCGAGTTTCTGCGCATTGTCCTGAGACAGCACGATTTCGCCATCCTTCTCCTCTCCCAGAAGAAGGCCCTCCGAAACAGCGTCTCTAAGGAACTCCATTGCATCGTATACATATTCATTCACTTCGATTCCATCCGGAACACGAAGCACTGCGTACCATCCTGCCTCAAGGGAAATGCCCAGCTCCGCAAGAATCTCCTGTGCCTGCTCACCCAAACCATCTTCAGCAATGGCAGCCTCAATCGACTTGATTGCAGCTTCATTTAGATTAAGATACAGAACATGATCAACAACGCGAAGAACTTCGCCCTTCACCTCATCAATTCCATCCATATCAGCAGAAATCGAAAGCGCATCCTTTCGTACGGACACGGTAACCGTTCCCTTCTGATTTCCGGTGTCAAGATTGATCGTATAGTCTGCTTCCTCAAACTTCTGCCAGGCTTTGATTGCCTCTAAGCCCTTGCAGTCCTTCACCTCAACCTTGTTCTTCTTCGTCTCACTGCCACTCTCGTTCGAGCCGCAGCCGGCCAGACAGCCGATTACCAGAAGAAGGGACAACACTAACGCTGTAATTCTTTTCATCATAATCTTTACCCCTTTCACTCTACGCAAAATGCGCACACTTCAGTAGAATATCACTCTTCAGCTAAAATATCAACTAAAAAACATACCTTTGGTAGATTTCAATGTAACAAAAATGGAGTGTGAAAATGAATTCCATCTTCACATTCCATAGTTTTCTCAAAGTTTACTCATCAATATTCTCAAGGAAAGTGTCCTCGTCGAAATCGAACTCTTCCTCGTCATCGATCGGCTCCTCAACATCATCCTCTTCCGCAACATCCACAACGGTGTTAATCGGTGCGTCAAATGCGCTGGCAACCTCATCCGGGTGAAGCTGAAGGTTCAACTCGCTGTGGTTCTGGGAAACCACCTCGTAATTCTCCTTAAGGCCGGCAATTAATGCCTCTGCCTGAGTTCTTGTGGTCTCATAAGCATCTGCAAGAATCGCCTCCATGTTAGCCATGATATCATTTGCATAGTTCAATGCGCCGGTACGGATGGAGTCTGCATCATTGTTCGCATTGGTCATCATCTCGTCTGCCTCAGCGCCTGCGGTGGAAACCAGCTCATGAGCGCGCTCGTAAGCCTGCTGCATGATTTCGTGCTCGGATACAAGCTGCTTTGCCTTTGCCTTTGCTTCCTCGATAATCTGCTCTGCTCTCTCTTCTGCCTGAGCGATGATCGTGTCGCGATTCGCAATAATCTTCTGATATCTCTTAATTACATCCGGAGTTTTCAAGCGAAGCTCATCCAACAAGTCATACAATTCATCCTTCGGAACAACAACCTTGTTGGAGGAAAATGTAGTGCCCTTGCAGCTTTCCACAAACTCATAGATACTGTCAATTGTCTGTTCAATCTGATTTGTAGCCATCGTTAAAATCTCCTTTTAATTGAATTTCTCATATACATCTTGAATAATTTCTTTCGGAACCATATCCGTAATATCGCCGCCGTAGCTAGCGATTTCTTTTACCACACTGGAGCTAAGATATGCATACTCCAAACTGGTGGTCAGGAAAATGCTGTCCATCTCCGGACATATCTTATGATTCACCTGCGCAATCTGAAGCTCGTACTCGAAGTCCGTTACCGCCCGAAGTCCGCGCACCAGAATATGTGCACCCTTATCCTTTGCAAAGTCCACAGTAAGTCCGGAAAATGCTTCCACACTGACATTCGGAATCTCCTTCGTCACACGACGAATCAACTCCACACGCTCCTCTGCACTAAAGGTAGGCTTCTTTCCGCTGTTATTCAGCACGCCGATGACCAGATGGTCCACCAGCTTTGCCGCACGCTTGATAATATCGAGGTGTCCTAACGTAATCGGATCAAAGCTTCCCGCATAGATTCCTGTTCTCATAGCAATTCCCTCTACGCTTTTTCTAGGAACACATGTCGATTGGATTTGTACGGCTTATCCTTCGTGATTCGATACCCAAGAGCCTCATACTCGCTCGGATCCGTATCGATGGATGTCTCCACAACAATGGTCGTGTCCTCGTCAATCAGCGATGAATTAACCAGCATCGTTAATGCCTGCGACTCAAACCCTTTCCCATAAGGCGGGTCAAGATATACGACATCAAACTTCTTGCGGTCAAACTCCATCTGACGAAGTGCTGCCATAAACTCCATGGCATAGACAACGCCCTGCTCCGTAAAATGCGTGTGCTCCAGATTGTTCTTGATGCACTTAATCGCTTCACGGGAGGTGTCGGCAAAGCAGGCTTCTCTTGCACCGCGACTCAAAGCCTCGATTCCGATGCCGCCGCTTCCGGCAAACAAATCCAAAAAGCAGCAATCGTACATAAGCGGCTGCAGCATATTGAACAGGGTTTCTTTAATGATATCCTGCGTCGGTCTGGTGTCCATTCCTCTCGGAGCTTCCAACAGAAGCCTTCTGGCCGTTCCTGCGATTACTCTCATGCTTCTCCTCTTTGCGAAGTGCCGATTTCATTTGCGAATTCTTCGGCAAATGGACGCACTTCGACCAATCTACTTCATTTTATGCCAATCCACCGATATTTGTCAATGTTTTGTTTCACAATTCTGCAACATTTTGCGCATTTTTGTACAATAACCACTATATTCTGTGGAGAAATTACATTCCCATCAAAAATGCAACCGCATCCGCAAGCTCCGGAACCTTTACGGTCTCCGCAAGACCGGCGTCAATGCTTGCAGCGGAGGTTGGCATAATCGGAAGCCGGGCAAGAACGCGCAGTCCATACTTCTCTGCCACTTCATTAATGCTGCTCTCACCGAATACAGAAAGCTTATCGCCGCAATGCGGGCAAACCATATAAGAATAGTTCTCAACAATACCAAGAATCGGCACACCCATCATCTTCGCCATATTCACAGCCTTACCGACAATCATACTTACCAGATCCTGCGGACTGGTTACGATGATGATGCCGTCAAGCGGCAGACTCTGAAATACGGTAAGCGGAACGTCACCGGTTCCAGGAGGCATATCCACGAACATATAGTCCACATCGCCCCACATACAATCGGTCCAGAACTGCTTTACGGTTCCTGCAATGACCGGGCCACGCCATACAACCGGCATATCCTCTGCTTCCATCAAAAGGTTCAAACTCATCACCTTAATTCCGGTGGTGGATTCCTTCGGAAGAATCATATCCTCATCATTCACGCCGCAAGGTGCAGAGACGCCAAATGCCTTCGGAATCGAAGGACCCGTAATATCCGCGTCAAGAATACCAACGCTCTTTCCCTGCTGTCGGGTCATCACCGCAAGCATGGACGTAACGAAGGATTTGCCTACGCCACCCTTACCACTCACGATACCAATAACCTTCTTCACATCGCTCTTTGCATTCATCGGTGCACTGAAATCCGGCTTTTCTCCGTTATTTCTGGATGCACAATTAGAACCGCAGCTGCTACAGTCATGCGTACAGCTTTCCGGATTCTGATTCTGTAATTCTTCTGCCATATTTACCTCCATCGGGCATTTGCCCCTAAACCATAATCAAACCAAATGCGGCCTTTCCCAAGAGTGCCGCCTCACTGCTAGGCCTGTTTCTTCTCTTCGGCTCTTCGCAACATTTCATCGTATTGTTTATACATCTTTTGGACGCCATTTTCAAGCAAATAATAATGCATGATATAAGGGACCAGCAAAACCATGAGGCACACAATGAGCAGAAGTACTCCGATACTCGGACTAGCCACCGCATAAAGCATGGTTCCAATCGTCAGAATCGCAAAGACCACGGTAACAATAAGATGCACCAAACGCTCATGCATAAAGAAGCCAATCTGAATCAGATGCTTCTTGATTTCCTTCTCGTAATCCACGTCTTCCGGCGGATTGGCGAGCAACGCATCAATGGCCGCCATATAAGCTAAGATTCTTGCCTTCATACCTGCCTCCTACTCTTCAATATGCTCACGTCCGGCTGCAATAATGGAACGCACATGCGCATCCGCAAGCGAATAGAAAATGCTCTTTCCTTCCCGACGGCTCTTTACCAGCTTGCTCTGCTTCAATATTTTCAGCTGGTGGGAAATGGCCGACTGTGTCATATTCAGTGCCATTGCCAAATCGCACACGCACACCTCCGCCTCGAACAGCACGAACAAAATGCGGATTCGAGTCGAGTCTCCGAACACCTTAAAAAGCTCCGCCAGATCATACAATTCGGTTTCTTCCGGCATCGTTTCATTAACAATGCGGAGCAGATCCTCATGCACCTCTACCGTTTCGCAGCACTCCATTTCCTCACAGGAGTGATGATGTCCCTCGTGGATGTGCTCCTCACCGTGATTATGTTCATGCATCTCCTGCAGTTTTTCTTCCTTTGATTCCATAAATATTAACCTCTCTTTACATATGGCAATGCCGGGCACCCGAAAGTGCCCGGTAGAAGCCGAATTTACTATAAATTTTTCACGAATAACGCGCGAATCGCATTTAACACGGCAAGCACCATAACTCCGACATCCGCGAAGATGGCGAGCCACATATTGGCGATACCAAGTGCACCGAGCACCAGACAGATGAGCTTTACGCCGATTGCAAAGTAAATGTTCTGGTAGACGATACGAAGGCATTTTCTTGCGATTTTAATTGCCTTGGAAATCTTCAATGGATCGTCATCCATAAGGACAATGTCCGCAGCTTCGATGGCTGCGTCACTACCCATAGCGCCCATGGCAATACCGATATCCGCACGGGACAAAACCGGTGCATCATTGATACCGTCACCCACAAATGCAAGCTTTTCGTCTTCCTTCTTGTGCGCCAACAGTTCTTCTACCTTTGACACCTTATCGCCCGGTAAAAGCTCGCTGTAAACCTGCTCAATTCCAAGCTCCTTTGCTACCGACTCCGCTACACTCTTCGTATCGCCGGTCAGCATAATCGTATGGGAAATGCCAGCCGAACGAAGGGCCGCGATTGCTTCCTTCGCCGTTGGCTTAATCTTATCGGAAATGAGGATATGACCTTCATACTGTCCGTTGATTGCCACATGAACGATGGTTCCCACATGCGTACAATCCTTGTAGTCGATGCCCAGCTTCTTCATGAGCTTTGCATTACCAACAGCAACCGAAATACCGTCCACCTTCGCAGTAATACCGTGTCCGCCAATCTCTTCCACCTCGGTCACGCGGCTCTGGTCGATGTCCTTCCCGTAGGCCTGCTTTAAGCTCTTACTGATTGGATGGGAGGAGAAGCTTTCCACGTGAGCTGCAAGCTCCAAAATCTCCGCATCCTCTTTTTCATTGTGATGAATTCCGGCAACCTCGAAGACGCCCTGTGTCATCGTGCCGGTCTTATCGAATACAACATACTTGGTCTGGGAAAGTGTTTCCAGATAGTTGGACCCCTTTACCAAAACGCCCTCTTTGCTTGCGCCACCGATTCCGGCGAAGAAGCTAAGCGGAATACTGATTACCAGTGCACAAGGACAGCTGATTACGAGGAAGGTAAGCGCACGATAGATCCAGGTGGTCCACATCGGGCTGCTTCCCATCACAAGACGAATCACCGGCGGACAGATTGCAAGTGCCAGTGCACTGATACAAACGGCCGGTGTGTAATACTTCGCGAACTTGGAAATGAAGTTTTCGGAACGAGACTTCTTCGAGCTTGCGTTTTCCACCATGTCAAGAATCTTGGAAACCGTTGATTCACCGAATTCCTTGGTTGTCTGAATCTTCAGAACACCGGTCATATTGATACAGCCGCTGATGACCTCATCGCCGCATTTTGCTTCTCTTGGAAGACTTTCGCCGGTAAGTGCGCTCGTATTAAGAGAGGAATTACCCTCGATAATGATACCGTCAATCGGCACTTTTTCACCCGGCTGACATACGATAACACTACCGATTTCAACCTCATCCGGGTCCACCTGCTCGAGCTTGCCATCAACCTCGATATTGGCATAATCCGGTCGAATATCCATCAAATCACTGATGTTTCGACGGCTCTTGCCAACCGCATAACTCTGAAACAGCTCGCCGATCTGATAAAACAGCATAACTGCGATGGCTTCCGCGTAATCGCCACTCTTCTCGAATAATGCGACTGCGATGGCGCCAACCGTTGCGATGGCCATCAGGAAGTTTTCGTCGAACACCTGACCGTTCTGAATGCCCTTCACAGCCTTCTTCAGGATATCAAAGCCAATTACCAGATAAGCCACCATATAAAGGCCAAAGCGAATCCAGGAGGTTTCGGAAAGGAGGCTTTCCGGTGTCAGTTTTAATCCGATCAGCATGATGGTTGCAATGATGATGCGAACCAGCATTTTCTTTTGTTTCTTCGTCATGTTATCTACCTCTCATTCTCCCAACATTCACATTCCCTTTATCGTAAAAAACAAATCAACTAGATGTAGATTTCGCAATCGTCCTCAACCTTTTTGCAATTCTTAAGAACTTCCTTCATAACCGCCTTGGCATCCTGACCCTCTTCGAATTCCACATTCATCTTCAAGGTCATGAAATTAACAACACAGTCCTTAACGCCGGCGGTGTTCTTCGCTGCCTCTTCCATCTTGTTTGCGCAATTTGCACAGTCAACTTCAATCTTATAGCTCTTCTTCATATTCTCTAATCTCCTTTTATGTTTTTGCTTTTCGCTCTTTCATATGAACAGTTATTCATATGTTCAACTTGATTATATCACGATTAATTATTCTGTCAACCCCTAAATTGAAGAACGCCGGTTATATTTTCCCGGCGTTCAAGCGTTGTTTTATTCAATATTCTGACAAAGTGTAATAACGATAACGTCATCCACTCCCGGACTCTCAACAAAATAGTCCACGGTTTCTACCTTACGATACTCTCCGTCATTTCCAATCTGACGGGTTACCAGACGGACTTCTTTCGAACCCTCCTCATGCATCTTCAGCAATCGCTCTCTTTGGAAGGTTGTTGCAAATGCTTCCTGATCTTCCGGATGCATGGACGAAGCTCCGTGTACGATCAGCTCATCAAATTTACCGGAGGCCGGACACGAGGTCTGCGAAAAGCTGTCATATACAACCATATAATAGCTGTTTCTGGTCAGATTCGTGATGATAATCAGAGGGAATTTGCGAAACAGGACATCCATCAGCAGATTCGTTGTGCTTGCAAGGGTCTGAATGGACAGAATATCATAATCAAAATCAATCGGCTTCTGCTCGGTAAGTTTCAGGAGATACTCTGCTTCCGGAAGCGGTTTGGAATATAAGAAGCCCTGAATACGCTTACAGTCGCAGGTGCGCAGGAATCCCAACTGTTCTTCTGTCTCCACGCCCTCGGCCACGGTCAGCATTTTCAGACGATTTGCGAAATAGAAAATGCTCTCCAGCACGATACGCGCCTTATCCTGACGGCAGTTATCGGAAAGCAATCCCTTGTCAATTTTCAAAATATCAAAAGAGATATCCTTGATAAACTGAAGTGAGGATAGGCCGCATCCGAAATCATCGAGTGCTACGGAATACCCCATATTCCGAATCTGCTCTACCCAAGGAGCAACCAGATCCGATTCGGCTGCAACGGCCGATTCCGTGATTTCGACAACGATTTCTTCAGGTTTCAAATCATACAGTTTAACGATACTGTCTAATTTCTGATGAAAGCCCTCTTCTTTTATATGCCAACGGGAAAAATTCACATGAATCGGCACCGTGAGCATGCCAAGTCGATGGGATCTCTGAAGGAAACGGCAGACCTCCTCCAACATATACCAATCCACCTCATTGATGGTGGAATTCTGCTCCAAAGCCGGAATAAAGGCAACCGGAGGCACAACGGAACCATCCTCACGAACCCAACGAACAAGCGCCTCAGCGCTCAACAGTTTATTCGAAAGTGCATCGTACTGCGGCTGGTAATACGCCTTCAGCTCCTGCTTCTCCATAGCTTCTCGAATGTCATTTACAATGGTGTTAAAATATGCGTCCATATAAAAACCTCCCTTAACGCTCATTTTACCACTCTCCTTTGTCGAATCAATACGAAGAACATCGTCGTAATTTCTCCTCGACAACGAATTCCACATTTTTTTGCATTATCCTCTAAAAATTCGTTTCTTTGGTTGCGTAACCCGGGAAAATAAAGTAAAATCAATCCATCGAATTACACAGATACAGAAAGGATTATTTCCTATGCTAGACCAAAGTTATTTTGATAAAACAGACGAGATTATTGGCCTTCACGGTAAAGTTCCGTCCTCTCTGATTCCGATTATTCAGGACATTCAGAGTGAATACCGTTATCTGCCGCCGGAGCTTCTTTCCTACGTTGCCGAGCAGATTGGGATTACCGAGGCAAAGGCCTACAGCGTTGCCACATTTTATGAGAACTTCTCCTTCGAGCCGAAGGGTAAGTATGTCATTAAGGTTTGTGACGGAACCGCCTGTCATGTACGCAAGTCCACCACCATCCTGGAGCGCCTCTACGCCGAGCTCGGTCTTTCTTCTTCCAAGAAAACCACCGACGATATGCTCTTCACCCTAGAGACGGTTTCCTGTCTCGGCGCCTGTGGTCTTGCACCGGTTATGACCGTTAACGACAAGGTTTATCCGGCTATGACGCCGGACGAAGCTTCCGCTTTAATCAAATCATTAAAGGAGGAGGCATAATATGGCTAAGATTTTATCCAAAGAAGATTTGCTCCGAGTTCAGCAGTCTTCCCTAAAAACGATTGAACGCTCGAAGATCCGTCTCTTAATCTGTGCCGGTACCGGTTGTATTGCCGGCGGCTCCGGAGAGATTTACGACCGACTTTTGAAGCTTATCGGAAATGATGACAGTATTGAAGTAGTCTTCGCCCCTGAAGTTGCTCACGGCGAGACCGAAGGCATTTCCGAAGATGCTTCCGGCAAAACCCCAGTTGCCATCCGTAAGAGCGGCTGTCACGGTTTCTGTGAAATGGGCCCTCTCATGCGAATTGAGCCGATGGGTATTCTTTACACAAAGATCAAGCCGGAAGACTGTGAAGAAATCTACGAGAAGACCATTAAGAACGGGGAAATCATCTCCCGCCTTCTTTATAAGCAGGATGGCGTGGAATATCCGAAGCAGGAAGATATTCCATTCTACAAGAAGCAGACCCGTCTTGTTCTTGAGAACTGCGGACATATTGATGCGGAGCATATCTGCGAGGCCATTGCCCAGGGCGGCTATCAGGCATTTGTAAAGGCTCTCTTCACCATGACTCCTCAGGAGGTTGTGGACGAGATTCTGGAATCCAATCTTCGCGGTCGCGGAGGCGGCGGCTTCAAGACCGGTATCAAGTGGCAGCAGGTAGCACGTCAGGCGGAGCCGATTCACTATGTTGTTTGTAACGGTGACGAGGGTGACCCGGGTGCATTTATGGACC
>DCGJ01000164.1:0-9927 GCA_002315495.1 Lachnoclostridium sp. UBA1781
CATGAGCACGTATGTCTTTAAGGAGGACCCGATTGAGGGTAATGTATGCCTTGGTGTTCCGACGAAGACAAATGTTGCAGATTTCCTGAAGAATGTGAAGGTAATCGGCTCCAACACAAAGAAACTGGTGAACTCCGATGGCGTTGAGAAGACGAGTGGATTTGTTGCAACCGGCGACCATTTTGTGACCGATTTACAGGATTACACGCTGGTTGTGACGGGCGATGTGAACAGTGATGGTGAGATATCCATTTTTGATCTGTTGTACATTAAACGACATATGCTTTCTGTGATTACGCTTGGTGAAGCAAACAAGCTGGCAGCGGATGTGAAGGCGGATGGCGAAATTTCCATCTTCGATATGTTGTATATTAAGAGAACAATGCTCGGAAGCTACCAGATTGTTCAGCCAACGCCGATTCCAACCAATACGCCGACGCCAACGAACACGCCTACAGTCACCAATACGCCGACGATTACAATGACTCCAGAGCCAACGAATACACCGCAGGCGACCAATACACCGAAGGCAACTGTTGCACCGAGTGCTACCAATACGCCGACGGTTGCGGTAACCCCACAGGTGACAAATCCTCCTGTTACGGAGATTCCAAGTCCGATTCCGACGGAACCATCAACCGCTACGGATGAACCGGCGATAACAGAGCCTACAACAGAGGGGCCGACGACCGGAGTGGTGACGGACGAGCCGATGACGGGACAAGCAACCGGAACTCCAACGACAGGGCTTGCATCAGAAAATCCAAGCGCATCGGATGTACCGACCACATCTGCCACAGATGACAATATTGCGCTCAATCAGGCAAATGCTCCGACTCCGGTACCGGCATTATCCGAGGGTAGAGAATAGAAGGAAAAGGATAGTAGTATGAAACGTAAACTAGTTTTAAGTATATGCATATTGACCTTGCTGACCGGTTTGATGCTTCCGCTAAAAACCGATGTGGCTTTGGCAGCGGAAAGTGCAACCGTAAAGGTTGTAGGGACTTCCGGAACCAAAGGCGATACCGTCACGGTAAAAGTAACGGTTTCTTCGACGGTCGATATGGAAATGTACACGTATGACGTAACCTATGATACCGAATATCTTCAGTATCTGAGTGGTGATGCAGACAGTGCAGAAGAGGGAAAACTCACGGTTATAAAGTATGAGGCTTCCGGCAAGAGTCAGACACTCTCCTTTAAATTTAAAACTCTGAAGGTTGGTGACGGCTTGGTAAAGGTGAGTGGCGCAACCGTCTGTCCGAGTGATCCGGCTTACGGCGATAGCTTGGCAACGACTACGTCAAACGGCAAAGTAACTATCAAGGCTCCGTATCAGGCCTCCTCGGATTGCAAACTGAAATCTCTCGTTGTGAGCGAAGGAACGCTCAGCCCCGCATTTTCCAAAGACAAAACCGAGTATACGGTGTCCGTTGGCGGAGGCTGCAACAAGCTCGGCGTGACCGCGGTGGCAAATGACAGCAAAGCCTCTGTAAAGGTCTCCGGAAATAAAGACCTGAAGGAAGGCGAGAACACCGTTAAGATTACCGTAACTGCGGAAAATGGTGACACGAAAACCTACAAGATTAAGGTCACCCGCGGCAAGATGTCGCCGACCCCGACACCGACCACCGGCGTAACGGTAAACGTGAACGATACCGAACTCATTTTGCGGGATAAAATCAGTGTAGAAGCTCCGGAGGATTTTGAGAAGGGAACGTTTGAGTACGGTGACTTTACCGTAGAGTGCCTGAAGAATCTGGCCGGTAATCTGACGGTTGTGGAGATGAGTGACGGAAACCTTTATGTGTACAATCCGGAAAATGATTCCTTCTATCTCTACGAGGAAACAAAGGGCAAAGCGAACCGTTACATCTTCGTTCAGTATCCGGTGACGCTAACTGTTCCGGAAGGATATTATGAAACCACGAAAACCGTGGAAGGAAAAGAACGAAAGGTCTATATCAACGCGGAAGAGAGCAGTTATTGTATTCTCTACATGATGAATTATGCCGGAGAAAGCGACTGGTATCAGTATGATCTTAAGGAACAGAGCATCCAGCGACTGAATCAGGAGCAGGCGGATCCAACACCGACGCCGATTCCAACCGATACACCGACACCGACGCCGACCGCTGTGCCAACCAATACGCCAACTCCGGTTCCTACAATGACGGTAGCACCGACACCGACACTGGAATTGATTGCGGGAAGATTTACACCAAAGCAGGCACTTCTTGGTTCCTTGCTTGCAGTTGTCTTGTTCTTTGTTGCAATGATTGTGTTCCTGGTATTGTTCCTGGTGGAGAAGAATCGTCATGCCACCGAAGAGTCGGCAGATGCTTCGGATGAGGAATCCACAAGTGAGGCCATGGCCGACCAAAGTGTGACAGAGGATGTATATTCCAAAGCAGTTGAGGAGGCGGACGAAGAGATGGAGTATGAACAAACCATCGTGAACGTAGATGAGCTGACGCTTGGGGCTGACGTTACGTCCATTATGGAGGGCGAGAATACCCCCCGGGACGAGAAGTAAATTAAGATAGTGATTGATCCGGGCACTTGGGAGCGAATCCTAAGTGCCTTGTTTATGATTTTTGCATCCAAATAGAAAATGATTAATGTACAAAAAAAGGACAACCAATCGGTTGTCCTTTTTCCGTACATTACATTGTTACAACTACCCACCAAATCACGCATTAAAAAAAGCAAACTTTATATTAATTGTAGACCGGTTTCCAAGTGATTATAACTTTGTTACGTTTGCTGCCTGAGGGCCCTTCTCGCCCTGGATTACATCGTATTCCACAGCGTCGCCTTCTTCAAGAACCTTGAAGCCGTCCATGTTCAGAGCGGAAAAGTGAACGAATACATCGTTGCCTTCTTCGCCGGAAATGAAGCCAAAGCCCTTCTTAGCGTTAAACCACTTAACAGTACCTTTCTTCATAGTTGCCTCCTAAAGCATATAAAAAATCTACGCCATTGCACGCAATGACTATATTTTAATCTACCATAGGGCGGGGGAAAAGTCAACGAGGAAACGCGCATTTTTCTTTCGACAAAACACTATCTTCGTGATATACTTAATCAAATCGACTATTAGAATTATGATCCGATTATCAATCGCTCAAAAGATAGAGAAGGAGATACTTTATGACAATGAAGATTACTGCCCCAAAGGGCTATGAATTGATGTATGAAACCGAGATCCCGGACTTTGCAGGATACGGGCAGGTGTTCCGTCATGTGAAGACCGGAGCAAGAATCTGTACGATTAAAAATGCGGACCAAAACCGCACCTTCTGCATCGGCTTTCGCACCACGCCGACAGACTCCACCGGTGTTCCGCACATCATCGAACATTCCGTTCTTTGCGGCTCCGATAAGTTTCCGTTAAAGGACCCATTTATGGAACTGGCGAAGGGGTCTCTGAATACCTTCCTCAACGCTGTTACATATCCGGACAAAACGATGTATCCGATTGCAAGCTGCAACCTGAAGGATTTTCGCAACCTGACTGATGTGTATCTCGATGCGGTATTCCATCCGGCGATTTATCATACACCGGAGATTTTCCGCCAGGAGGGCTGGAGATATGAGCTGGAAAGTCCGGAGGCTGATCTGATTTATAACGGCGTCGTTTATAACGAGATGAAGGGCGCATTTTCAAATGCGGACGATGTGGTAGAAAGAGCCATCGAACAGTATCTCTTCCCGGACACCACGTATGGGGTGGAATCCGGCGGTGACCCGGAGGTGATTCCGGAACTGACGTATGAGAATTTCTTAAAGTTCCACAGCACCTATTATCATCCGTCCAACAGTTATATTTACTTTTACGGCGACCTGGATATGGAAGAGCAGCTGACCTGGCTGGATGAGAGATATCTGTCCGAATTTGAGCAGATTACGGTGAACTCCGAGGTGCAGACACAGGCACCGATTGGCGTCCGCAAGGAAGTAATTACCTACCCTGTGGGCGAGGATGAGGAGATAAAGAATAAGACGTATCTGAGTTTCAATGTGGTTACCGGTGAAGCAACGGATCTGAAGCGTTGCACCGCATGGGGCATCTTGTCCGGCGTTCTGTTTAATATGCCGGGCGCACCGGTAAAGCAGGCCCTTCTTGATGCAGGCATTGGCTCCGACATTTCCTGTAGCTTTGGAAATTATCTGAAGCAGCCGGGCTTTACGGTGCTTGCGAAGGAAGCGGAAGCTGACCAGGAAGACGAATTTGTAGATATTATTCGTAAGGAATGTGAAAAACTCGTATCAGGGGGTATTAATAAGGACTCCTTGCTTGGTATTATTAACAGTAGTGAATTCCGCTATCGTGAGCAGGATTACGGCTCGGTATCGAAGGGACTTTATCTTTTCTTCGAAATGATGAACAGCTGGCTTTATGACGATTATGCCGCATTTACCTATGCAAAGGTAAGTGAAGTATTCACCGAGCTGAAGGAGGCAATTAACACCGGTTATTTCGAACAGCTTCTGAAAGAGGATTTGCTGGAAAGTAACCACCTCCTGATTCTTCGCGCGGAACCGGAGAAGGGGCTTGCAGTCGCAAAGGAGAAGGCACTTGCCGAAAAGCTGGCGGCATACAAGGCAACCCTTAGCCAGGAGGAGCTTCAGAAGCTGGTAGATGACACGAAGGCACTCCGTGAGTTCCAGGAAGCAGAAGACAGCGAGGAGCAGAAGCAGTGCCTGCCACTTCTTGAAATCTCGGATATCGAAAAGACCGTGCCGGACTTTTCTAATATTGAGACGGAAGTCGAGGGCGTGAAGCTCATTTACCATAACGAATTCACCAACGGAATCGCCTATGTGAAAATGCTCTTTGACCTCCGCGCGGTATCGACCGAAGACCTGCCATATCTTGGTTTGCTGATTCCGTGTCTGGGTTATCTGAATACAGAGAATTATTCGTATCAGGGACTTGCTGATGCGATCAACATTTACACCGGTGGAATTGATGTCATTGGGACGACCTATTCTGACAATGAGAACTACCGCGAGTTTCATCCGTATGTAGACGGCTCGGTTCGTGTTTTATATGACGAGCTTCCAAAGGGACTTGGCCTTCTGGCGGAGATTCTTGGTACGACCGATTTCTCGGATACCAAGCGTCTCAGGGAGATGGTTGCCATGGGAGTTACCCGTATGCGTTCTGCGATTGAAGGTGGCGGACATGCGGCGATGGTGAGCCGTGCTTCGTCCTACTTCTGCCTGCAGGATTACTTTAAGCAGCAGACAAGAGGACTCGCACAGTTCCGCTTCTTAAAGGAGCTTAGTGAGCATTTTGATGAGAAGAAGGACGAGCTTGTTACGAAGCTTACCGACCTCTGCCGCTCTGTGATTGCGAAGGAACTGATGACGATTTCGGTTACCTGTGATGAGGCCGGTTTGGAGCTTGTAAAACAAGAACTCGCAACATGTCTTGGCAATCTGTTCAAGAATACGAAGAAGCCATATGTGGGAGCGCCTGCAGCGTATCCGTTAGAAGCAAAGAACGAAGGCTTTACCTATGCCGGACAGGTGCAGTACCTGGCAGTATGTGGCAGCTACAAGGAAGCAGGACTTCCGTACACCGGTGCACTGAAGGTTGCCAACACCATGCTTTCCACCGACTACCTGTGGAACAATGTGCGCGTCAAGGGTGGCGCATACGGATGCATGAATGGATTCGCAGCGATTAACGGCTCCGGCTATTTCGTGTCCTATCGTGATCCGAAGCTGGTGGAGACGATGAAGGTTTATGAGGGAGCCGGTGATTATCTTCGTGCAGCGAACTTAAGCGAACGCGAGAGAACCAAATTCATCATCGGTACCATTGGCAATATGGACTCTCCGCGCACCCCGCGTGAAGAGGGCGATTTTGCTTTGAATATGTACATCTCAAAGTATACCCGTGAGCTTCTGCAGAAAGAGCGTGACGAGGTACTGAATGTAACGAATGAAGACCTTCATACCTGCGGTGCTTATGCAGATGCAATTATCGCGCAGGGCTGTCGCGCGGCACTTGGTGCAGAGAGCAAGATGAAGAGCGAAGGGCCGAGCATTTTAAAGAGTATTGAGCCTTTGGGCTAAAGAAGAATCCGCAAGAGTCGCGGGAAATAGCGGGAGATGCAGATCTTCCGAGAGAAAGGAAAGAAAACTATGGATCAGTATCGTTCCGGATTTGTCACCTTAATCGGTCGACCGAACGTAGGAAAATCAACACTCATGAATCGCGTAATCGGGCAGAAGATTGCCATTACCTCGAATAAACCGCAGACGACGAGAAATCGAATTCAGACGGTCTATACAAGCGAGGAAGGACAGATCATCTTTCTGGACACACCGGGTATTCACAAGGCCAAGAATAAGCTTGGTGAGTATATGGTCGAGGTCGCTGAGCGTACGTTGAATGAAGTCGATGTCATCTGTTGGCTTGTGGAGCCGACAAACTATATCGGCGCCGGCGAGCAGCACATCATCGAGAAACTGAAGAAGGTGGATACACCGGTATTTCTTATCATCAATAAGATTGACCGGGTGAAGAAGGAAGAGATTTTAGAGTTCATCGAAACCTATCGGAAGGAGCTGGATTTTGCTGAGGTGATTCCGGTCTCCGCGCTAAAGGGAGAGAACACGGACAGTTTCGTTAAGACCTTGATGAAGTACATGCCGCAGGGACCGCAGTACTATGACGAGGACACGATTACCGACCAGCCGGAACGACAGATCTGTGCGGAGCTGATTCGTGAGAAGGCGCTTCGAAACTTGGAGGATGAGATTCCTCACGGAATCGCGGTTGTCATCGATCAGATGAAGGAGCGTCCGGGCGGAACACTGATTGACATCGATGCCACCATCATCTGCGAGCGGGATTCGCATAAAGGAATCATCATCGGAAAACAGGGAGCAATGCTTAAGAAAATCGGCCAGCAGGCGCGCTACGAAATGGAAGCCATGCTTGGCTGTAAGGTGAACCTGAAGCTTTGGGTTAAGATTAAGAAGGACTGGCGCGAATCGGATATGCTGATTAAGAATTTCGGCTATCGCAAGGATACGGAATTCGATTTGTAAGGATGTATCTGTCAGCTTCGAAAAGAGTTGACTTAGATTGGATTAGACGAGCGAAACTATGAGGAGGAGACCATGAGTGACAGAGTAATTTTAACCGGACTCGTACTGGGCTCCTACCCATACGGCGAGTACGATCGGCGGCTGGTGGTGCTGACAAAGGAACGTGGCAAAGTAACCATGTGGGCAAATGGTGCCCGGAAGACGAACAGCATTTTGCGTGCCTGTTCCCAGACCTTTGTCTATGGCCGTTTCGATTGTTTTATGAACCGGGACGGATATCGTGTGACATCGGCGGAGGTGGGGAATTATTTCTCGGAGATTTCAGGGAATATCGACCTGACCTATCTTGCCAGCTATTTTTGTGAGCTGGCGGAATATGAGACCTTGGAAAATGCGGACGAGCATCGTATACTGACACTTCTTTATCAGGCGCTTCGAGCGATTACCAATACAGCGATTGGGCCGGACCTTGCCCGTGTTGTGTACGAAATGAAGATGTACTATCTGTCCGGTGAAGGACCGCAGGTTTCGCAATGTGTGCACTGCCGCAAGAAGGACGAGGAGAAGGTGTTCTCCATTCGTGCCGGCGGAAGAGTATGCAAGGCCTGCGCGGGGGAGTATTATGACCCCGTGAGCAGAGAACAGAAGGAACTGGCTGAGGGACGGGCAAGCCACAACTGGTATAACCTGTCAGAGGCTGCGTGGTACGCCTTGTCGTTTATCGCTTCGACACCGCCGGAGCGCATTTTCACGTTCTCCGTCAGTGAGGAGATTTTGGCGGAATTACAGGAGCTGGCAAATGCGTGGCGAATCGCTTACGTGAACCATCGCTTCAATAGCCTGGAAAGTCTTCGTGTGATGGAGCAGTATCGCAGCTTTATGATTCCGAAACCGAAGGAAGACGGCGGCGAAACGTAGGAATTTTCGGTTGACAAGTAAGGGAAGTAAGCATATTATTAACAAGCATAAAACTTGGAGGTACTCTATTATGGAATACACATTGGAGAAAATTGTGGCTCTCGCAAAGGCAAGAGGTTTTGTATATCCGGGCTCCGAAATCTACGGCGGCCTTGCGAATACCTGGGATTACGGTAACCTTGGCGTAGAGCTTAAGAATAACGTTAAGAAGGCTTGGTGGAAGAAGTTCATCCAGGAGAATCCATACAACGTAGGTGTGGATTGTGCAATCCTGATGAACCCGCAGACCTGGGTTGCTTCCGGTCATTTGGGCGGCTTCTCCGATCCTTTGATGGATTGTAAGGAATGTCATGAGCGTTTCCGTGCAGATAAGATTATTGAGGATTACTGCGCAGAGAATGGTATCGAAATCGATGGCTCCATTGATGGTTGGACTCAGGAGCAGATGAAGAATTTCGTTGAAGAGAAGAACATTCCATGTCCTACCTGTGGTAAGCACAATTTCACTGATATTCGTCAGTTTAACCTGATGTTTAAGACCTTCCAGGGTGTTACCGAGGATGCTAAGAATACCGTTTATCTTCGTCCGGAGACCGCACAGGGTATCTTTGTAAACTTCAAGAACGTTCAGAGAACCAGCCGTAAGAAGATTCCGTTTGGTATCGGTCAGATCGGTAAGTCCTTCCGTAACGAAATTACTCCTGGTAACTTTACCTTCCGTACCCGTGAGTTCGAGCAGATGGAGCTGGAGTTCTTCTGTGAGCCTGGCACCGATTTGGATTGGTTCCAGTACTGGAGAGGCTTCTGCCGTGACTGGCTCATTTCCCTTGGTATGAAGGAAGACCAGATGCGTCTTCGTGACCATAGCCCGGAGGAGCTTTGCTTCTATTCTAAGGGTACAACCGATATCGAGTTCCTGTTCCCATTTGGCTGGGGCGAGCTTTGGGGTATCGCAGACCGTACTGATTACGATTTGACTCAGCATATGAATCTTTCCAAGGAAGATCTTACCTACTTCGACGATGAGAAGCAGAATCGTTACACCCCATACGTAGTTGAGCCGTCTCTCGGTGCAGACCGTGTTACCTTGGCTTTCCTTTGCGCAGCATATGACGAGGAGGAAATCGGCGAGGGTGATGTACGTACCGTGCTTCATTTCCATCCGGCTTTGGCACCGGTTAAGATTGGTGTGCTTCCGCTTTCCAAGAAGCTTACCGAGGGTGCTGAGAAGATCTTCATGGAGCTTTCCAAGACCTATAACTGTGAGTTCGATGACAGAGGAAATATCGGTAAGAGATATCGTCGTCAGGATGAGATCGGTACTCCGTTCTGCATCACTTATGACTTCGATTCCGAGACAGACGGCGCAGTTACTGTACGTGACCGTGACACCATGCAGCAGGNNCCGATGGCTGCGTAACCGTTCGTGAGCGTGATACCATGGCTCAGGAAAGAATCAAGATTGAGGATTTGAAGGCATATTTCGAATCCAAGTTTGAGTGGTAAAAGTGAGCCCCTCTTCACATCGATTGCGTAAGCAACAACCAATAATAAATGTGCTCCTGCAAGCTTGCCTGCGAGGAGCACTTTTTTATTGGTTGAAACGAGCGGAGCGAGTGTCGATGTGAGTGAGCACTTTTGGCTTTAGTTGAGAAGAACAGACGATTCGTGCCGAAGAAATTGCATTTCCAAAGAATTTATGCCAAAATAAGAGCGTAAAAATGTGAAAAACGAAAAAAGTTCAAAAAACAAATATTTTTTTGGCAAAAAAAGCGAGTTCGTGTGTATCTATATATGAAAGGGAAAATGAGGGGCATTTTTCGGAACAGACAATGCCTGAAAACGCAGGCAATCCGAACAGGATTGGGAAAGGATGTTTTATGAAGAAACTTGTAGCAATGATGGTGGCAGCGGCGATGATTTTTTGTCTTGCCG
>DCGJ01000164.1:9968-13565 GCA_002315495.1 Lachnoclostridium sp. UBA1781
GGAGAAGCGGACTCGATTCCGTTTCGATTACACCAACTCCGACGGGAACCGATTTTTTAGTTGTCGAGCCGAGCAAGCCGGTAACGGACGAGACGCCGACAACGGACGATAGCAAAAAGCTGCTTTCCGACAGCAGCGTAGACCTGACGGCGGGAACGTCCGGCGAGGGTTACGAACCACTTATGGCGGATGAAACCTTCGTTCGAATGATGAATGATTTTACGATGAAGACCTTCCGTGCGAGCATGGGTGACCAGTCTCAGAATCTGATGGTTTCACCGCTTTCCGTGATGTTCGCATTTGCCATGCTCCAAAACGGTGCGCAGGGAATTACATTAGAGGAGATGTTAAATGCTCTGTGTCCGGGAATGGATCAGGACACTTTGAACCGCTATCTCGCAACCTATATGCTGAGCCTGAGAGATAGTAAGGGAGTGGACTTGAACATCGCCAATTCCATCTGGATTAAGGATGCTGAAAGCGGCGCTGTAAAGGAAGATTTTTTGAAGGAAAATGCGACCTTCTACCGCGTGGGCGTGTTCACCGCACCATTCGACGGCTCTACGCTTTCGGATATCAATGCGTGGGTTAGCAATGAAACCAAAAAGATGATTCCGGAGGTGTTAAAGGAGCTTAGTCCGGATACCTTTATGATTCTGATTAATGCCATCTGCTTCGAGGGAGAGTGGGAAACTCAGTACGAAGATTACAGCGTGGAGAATGGCGATTTTACGAAGGAAGACGGGACAAAGGAAACGAAGACCATGCTTCACTCCACAGAGAGCTGCTATTTCGAGGATGAGAACACCGTTGGCTTTATGAAGTACTACAAGGGCGGACGTTTTGCGTTTGTCGGTTTGCTTCCGGAGGAGGGCATTTCCATGAGCGATTATGTCGCTTCGCTTACGACGGAAAAGTGGCAGAACCTTTGGGATACCAAGACCTACGCGTATGATGTATTGGCAACGATGCCGGAGTTTAAGTACGATTCCAATATTAATCTTTGCGATATGATGAAGAACTTTGGAATGGTCAGTGCATTTGACTGTGATAAGGCAGACTTCACCAAGCTTGCTGTTTGGGATGATGCCAATGCCTACATCGATAACGCATTCCAGATGACGCATATCGAGCTGGATAAAAACGGTACCAAGGCGGCAGCCGTTACCGTTATCGAGATGAACAAGTGCACCAGCATTGGTGACGTACCGGAGTACAGAACGGTAATTCTTGACCGTCCGTATGTATATGCAATTGTGGACACGGAGACCGGTATTCCGGTATTTATCGGAACCGTGGTAGAATAGGGGAGGAAAAAGGGATGAAGAAAATGCTTTCAATTTTGTTATGCTGCGCATTGATTTGCAGCATGTTTACCGGATGTGGAGAGACAACCCCGACCGAAAATGCTTCCAAAGCTCCGGCGACAACAACCGATGAACCATCGAACACCGACCAGCCGGGAAAGACGGATGAACCGGTGACAACGGAGGGGAAGGGAAACATTTCCAATCAGTCGAAGGACCTGACCGCGCAGACTTCTTCCGTGAAGGTTGAGGGGAAGGAGATTGACGAGTCGTTTCTGAATGCATATTATAACTTCGCATTTGATCTTACGAATCGCTCCTACAAGGCCGGAGATAAGAATATGATGGTTTCGCCGTATTCGGTTTATCTTGCTTTGGGCATGCTTTATGTTGGTGCAGGCGAGAACACCGAAGCCGAGATGAAAAACCTTCTTGGTCTTTCGAAGGAGGAACTTGGCGCTTATGTTGCGCAGCTGATGAAGGACGATGAGACGAACAGCATTTTAAAGACAGCCAATTCCATCTGGATTCGTGAAGACCGCACAAAGGACGTGAAGGACAGTTTTCTGCAGGCCTGTGCTAACTGCTATCGTAGTGCCGTGTATTCTGCGCCTATGAACGAACAGACGAAAAATGATGTCAATGCCTGGATTAGCGACAAAACCAAGGGCATGATCAAGGATATGTTAAAGGAGCTGAGTCCGGAAACGGCAATGCTTTTGGTCAATGCGCTGGCGTTTGAAGCAAAATGGAGTGAGCCGTTTGAGAAGTCTCAACTCGATGAAAATGGTACCTTTACCAGCGAAGACGGAACGACCAAAACAGTGACGATGATGAGCTGTGAGACGGATGGATACTACTATAGTAACGAGTTTGTTACCGGCTTCAGCAAGTTTTATGAAACTGAAAACGGTCACAGCTATAGCTTTGTCGGACTTCTTCCGAACGAGGGTGTTACTGTAGCGGAGGTTTTGGATTCTTTAAATGCAGACAGCTATCGCGCATTGCGACAGACGGCTGAGGGCGGAACCACCTACATCCGCATGCCACAGTTTAAGAGCGAGTATGAGGTTGGACTTTCTGCGATTTTAGAAGATATGGGAATGCAGGACGCATTTGTCCCGGGAACCGCAAATTTTGCGGATATGGTGGAACAAAATAATGTGTATGTAAGTAACGTTCTTCACAAGACCTTTATCGAGGTTGATGCAACCGGAACGAAGGCTGCGGCTGCAACCGTCATTGTTGTAGTCGATGGTTGCGCACCGATTGAGGAGGAACCGCACTACGTATATCTGGATCGCGCATTTGTCTATATGATCGTGGACAATGACACCGGACTTCCGGTCTTTATCGGAACCCAGGAATAGAAAAGAAGTAAAATAATCGGGCATTTGTGTAAAGTGATTATGCAAATGCCCTTTTTTACGTTTTTTTATCTCTTTTTTTAGGGGAAACTGTTTGTCTATTCGTTTCACGTGTGTTAGAATAAGTTAGCGGCAGTTTTGACGTCTTTTTTTCGACGCCAAAAATGCGTATAACGAATGTGAGGAGGCTCATTAATTTATGGCAAAGAAATGGGTATATGCATTTACCGAAGGTAGTGCAGACATGAGAAACCTCTTGGGTGGTAAAGGTGCCAACCTTGCCGAGATGACCAAGATCGGTCTTCCGGTTCCACAGGGTTTCACGATTACGACTGAGGCTTGTACTCAGTATTATGAAGATGGACGTAAGATTAACGATGAGATTATGACGCAGGCGATGGATGGCGTTAAGCTCATGGAAGAGATTAACGGTAAGAAGTTTGGTGATTTAACGAATCCGCTTCTCGTTTCCGTTCGTTCCGGTGCCAGAGCATCTATGCCTGGTATGATGGATACTATTTTGAACCTCGGTTTGAATGACAAGGTTGTAGACGCTATGATCGCCGGCAACCCGGACCCGAAGTTTAAGCGTTTCGTATACGACTCTTACAGAAGATTCATTCAGATGTTCTCTGACGTTGTAATGGGTGTTGGTAAGAAGTATTTCGAAGAGCTCATTGATAAGATGAAGAAGCAGAAGGGTGTTCAGTATGACGTTGAGCTTACTGCAGCAGACCTGAAGGCTCTTGCAAAGCAGTTTAAGACTGAGTACAAGAACCAGCTCGGTAAGGAATTCCCTTCCGATCCGGTTGAGCAGTTGAAGCTTGCAATTGAAGCCGTATTCCGTTCCTGGGATAACCCACGTGCAAATGTATACCGTCGTGACAACGATATCCCATATTCTTGGGGTACCGCAGTTAACG
>DCGJ01000121.1 GCA_002315495.1 Lachnoclostridium sp. UBA1781
CCGGCAGAACCGATAAGCGGGTTAACCTTGCCATGAGTTGCCGCACACATCAACTTACCGAACAGCGTACCTGCTGCGGTACCGATAGCAAATGCGATCAAACCAAGAGCAACGATCTTCAAGGTTTCTACCTTCAGGAAAGCCTCAGCACTGGTGGTAGCACCAACAGAGGTACCAAGAAGGATAACAACGATGTACATCATTGCGTTGGAAGCAGTCTCCTGAAGCTGACGAACAACACCGGACTCACGGAACAGGTTACCAAGCATGAGGCAACCGATCAACGGAGCGGTATCCGGCAATGCACATACAACAACGATGGTTACGATAATTGGGAAGAGAATCTTCTCCAACTTGGAAACCGGACGAAGCTGAGCCATCTTGATGCGACGCTCTTCCTTCGTGGTAAGAAGCTTCATAATCGGAGGCTGAATAATCGGAACCAACGACATGTAGGAGTAAGCAGCTACAGCGATTGCACCCATATATTCCGTCTGTCCCAGCTTACCTGCAAGGAAGATGGAGGTCGGACCGTCTGCACCACCGATAATGGAGATGGCAGCTGCTGCCTTATCATTGAAGCCAAACAAAATTGCAAACAAGTATGCTGCAAAGATACCCATCTGAGCTGCTGCACCAAGCAGGAAGCTGATTGGGTTTGCAATAAGCGGACCGAAGTCAGTCATAGCACCAACGCCCATGAAGATCAAACATGGGAGAATGGACCATTCATCCAACATGAAGAAGTATTTCAAAAGACCGCCGGCCTTGTGTCCCTCTTCTACTTTTCCGCCATCCTTCAGATAGAAGTTGCTCTGCTCACCCTCGTGAGAATCGAAACTGAAAATGGTCTCACCGGTTGCCTTCAACCAATAGGTCGTGGTAATAACTTCCATATAGTTAGCTTCACCCGGGGCGTCACATTTCTCACCCTCTTCATTGGTATAGTAAACCATCAAATCTTTATTTTCGTATCCAACAAACTCGACTTCGCCATCTTCTACGGTTACAACGATTTCATTATTGGTGTTGTAGAACGTAAGCGCTCTCTCAACCGGATCGGCCATAATGGACGGATACAGGTTAACTAACAACATACCGAAAGAAATCGGAACCAGGAGAAGCGGTTCATAGCCTTTTGCGACTGCTAGATACAGGAAAAACAATGCGACAGCGATCATCAGCACATTGCCCCAGGAAAGGGATGCAAATGCGGTGCTCTTCGCAAGGTTTCCCAATGTCTCTAAAATGTAATCCATTTAGCATTTACCTCCCGGATCAATAAATTCAACAAAAAGAAACGAATCAGTTTCTCAATTACATTGTTGCAAGTACTTCACCAGGCTCTACGCTCTGACCAACAGCTACGTTGATGCTTGCTACGGTACCATCAGCCGGAGCAACGATATCGTTCTCCATCTTCATTGCCTCAAGAACAACCAAAACGTCGCCCTTCTTTACAGCCTGACCGGCTGCAGCAACAACCTTCAAAATTTTACCAGGCATCGGAGCGGTAATCTTGTTAGCGCCCTGTGGACCAGCCGGAGCTGCTGCCTTTGCAGGAGCTGCCTTTGGAGCTGCCTTAGCTGCCGGAGCTGCTGCTACCGGAGCTGCACCTGCAGCACCCTCTTCTACAACTACATCATATACATTGCCGTTAACAGTAATGGTATAACTCTTCATGATAAACCTCCTAAATTAAGCTTTCTTCCAATTGCTAGTATTTCTTTTCTTAATCGAACGAACAACCAAAGTGCCCGGTTCTACTGCGTATCCCTGTTCAGCCTCATAAGCCTCGATTGCAGCGGTGATTACGGCAATCAATTCCAAATCATCGCCGGCAGCAGCGGTTTCTACCGGCGCTGCAGGAGCAACCGGTGCCGGAGCCGGCTTCGGAGCTTCCTTCTTATCGAACTTATTAACAAGCTTCAAAAGAGAAATAACAAAGATAATAAGAACCAGCATAAAGAATACGATGGAGATACCCATAACGGTATTCTCTAATGCTCTGAGCATGGTGCTTTTCGAAACAGCAGCAAAAATCAATGCGTTCATATTGTCACCTCACTAAATGGTTCCGTGCTTCTTTGCCGGGCGAAGTTCCTTCTTCGGCATCAACATCTCAAATGTATATGCGAGCTGTGCACGAACATCAGAACCATCAATCACTGCATCTACATAACCTCTCTTAGCAGCGCTCAAAGCATTGAGGCAAAGTGCCTTATACTCTGCAGCCTTCTCAGCCTTGAAAGCAGCCTTGTCTGCAGCTTCCTCGATTTCCTTTGCATAAATAATCTGAGTTGCAAGACCTGCATCCATGGTACCAACCTCAGCATCCGTAAGAGCGAATACGATGTCAGCGCCGATGGCCTTGGAGTTCATTGCAATGTATGCACTACCATAAGCTTTTCCGGTGATAACATTAATCTTCGGAACGGTAGCATTTGCAAATGCAGCGGTAAGCTTAGCAGATGCAATTGCAAGGCTCTTAGCCTCACCCATATCGGAAGCAAAGCCGGTAACGTTTGTCAGGGTAAGAACCGGGATGTCAAATGCATCACAGAACTCTACAAACTTCTCAGCCTTGTAGCAACCCTTTGTCGTAAGAACGGAATCAAACTTCTCAACGGTCTTTCCGGTCTCGCTCTTGATTGCGGAACGGTTAGCAACAACACCAACGGTGCAGCCTGCAAGCTTAATAAAGCCGGTAACCATTTCCTTTGCATATGCAGCCTTAACTTCAACAAATACACCCATATCGGAAATATCAGCCAAAGCAACTGCAGGATCACATGCCTCATCAACAAATGCCGGAACAGCACGATTCAAATCATCAGAGCTGATCTCGTCGCAAGCCTCATCTTCGTTGTTGGACGGAAGAACATATACGAGGTCACGAACACCATTCAAAACAGCAACCTCATCCTCAAGTACAAAATCAACGGTACCTGCTTCTGCCATAAACTTAGCGGAAGCGGTATCACACTTACCAACGTTGTTGCCTGCAATTGCGTTCGGCGCATTTACAAAAAGCTTCGCGTTCTTCTCTTCCATGAATACGAAATCGCTCATAGAAGCAAGAACTGCCATACCACCTCCACAGGTTCCGAAGATTGCGGTAATCTGCGGAATCACACCGGAAGCCATAGCCTGACACTTATAAATCTTGCCAAATGCTTCCAATGCGTCGGTAGCTTCCTGAAGACGTAAACCTGCACAATCAACCAAGCCTACAACCGGTGCTCCAACCTTCATTGCAAGACGATAGAGATTAACGATCTTCTTGGCATGCATCTCACCCATAGTTCCGTTAAGTGCTGCCGCATCCTGGCTATAAACGTATACCGGACGGTCACCAATGGTACCATAACCCGTTACAACGCCATCACCCGGAGTCTCTACCTGCTGCAGATTGAAATCTGTGCTTCTCTTTGTAACAAGCGCACCAATTTCAACAAAACTGTTATCGTCAAGCAAAGTATAGATTCTGTCCTTTGCCGACAATTTTGCTGTACTACTCATGTTCAGCCCTCCGTTTTAATATATTAAGGTATTTCTAAATTGAATACTCCAATTTACACCGCCTATCATTATATAGAAAAACCTGCAAAATTACAACCCCGCAAGTCGCCGAAATATAAGATTCTACAAGCCATTTTCTTGTATAATTCATTGTATTTCGCATGTGAGTTGAAAATCATCTCAGTATGTCGTTTCTTGGAGATAAAAAATGCGTCCAACCTTAGTTGAACGCATAGAACAAATAGACTCAAGTTTTATCAAAATAGGCATATGCGTGATTCTGATGAGAATCAAAAAATTCCTGCCAATTATATTCCTCTCTGGTAACACGAAGAATATGAACCTCATCTCCCGTAATTATTCCAAAATAATCGATGGTTTAAATGGTTTTCTAAAAATGTTGTATCCTCTGTATACACACCCCGTAGAGCAATACGCACAGAAGTCTGCAAAGCCCTTTATTTCTTCAAATATTGCTTGATGGTATTCTTTTGCTCGTTGTTCTCCAAACTCATATAAGATGTATTCTTCGTCATCTGCAATATCGTAAATTGCTTCATAAGTAATTAGAACCTTATGCTCTTGCACGCTTTCTTTTTTCAACCAATTCGGCAACTAATTCGAATGCATCTTCAATTTGCAACTCTCTCCCTGACTCCATATCATCGATTCCTCTGTCCAAAATCTGAGTTTTCTCATTGAGTTCTTTATTCACCAAATCCTGTTTCATCATGAATTCATTACTCCCTTCGAAGCCGTTTCCTTTCTCTCATATTCCAAGTAGAGAAAGCCTACAGAAGGATATCTCTATTCATCTTAAGTAAGAAATCCTTCTTGGTAAGGATATTATAGCATTACAACCAAGAATACTCAAGTTGCCGGCTTCACTTTTGAGAATCATACAAATCCATATAGCAAAGCGGTAGCATCCTTCCTCTCGCTTCATTCCAATTCCGCTCGATATTCCGACATTACTTGCTTAATACAATCAAACTCATAGCCCTTTCTGGCCAAACTCTGGAACACCTTCATCCAGTCTTCCTTTGACAAGTCTTCCTTGCCGCGAATCTTCTTCTCGACAAATGCCCGAATCGCCGTTTTCTCAGGGTTCTCAGCATCTTCTCGCTCTCCTGTCTCCTCAGCCAGGTCCTCCAGATACTGTTCGTAACCGGCTTCGATATCTGCTTCCGATACCCCCTTCTGAGACAAAGAAAATCGAACCTGTCTCGCACTCTTTCTTCCCAACTCGGCACGAAACATATGACAGGCATATCGAACATCATCCAGGTACGGATACTTATGTACATACGCCATAATGGCTTCGACCTGGTCCTCGGTATAGCCATTATCCGTAAGCTTTCCTTCCAGTTCTTTTTCAGCTCTTTCCTGGAAAAGCAATAAATCAAGCGCCTTCTTCTTTCCTCTCGGCAGAATCTCCGTCTCTACGATTGCCTGCCATCGATCCGAAGTGATTTCTGCATCCTCGCCGAGGTCATAAGTGCACAATTGCCGGTTGTAAATCCAACCGGCATATGCTTCATCCAAGTAAATTTTCGTTTTTGTTTTTCCGTCAGCAACAAGCCTTGTAATCAACATAACCGTTACTCCATCTCTTGAACTTTTTGGTACAATCTGTCCTTCCAACATTCACATATTCTCACTTCAAAGATACCCTGTTACACTTTGAAGCGTTTTCATTTATTCCTGTTCGCCAACCTCACCGGTAACGCCATAATGTTCACGAACCTTGCGTTCAATTTCTTCCGCAATGGCAACATTATCTCTCAGGTACTGCTTTGTATTCTCACGTCCCTGACCAATCTTCTCACCATTATAGGAGAACCATGCGCCACTCTTATTGATGATACCGCAATCAGCACCAAGATCAACAATATCGCCTTCCTTGGAGATTCCCTGACCAAACATAATATCAAACTCTGCTTCCTTGAACGGAGGAGCTACCTTGTTCTTAACAACACGAACTCTGGTACGGTTACCAACCACTTCTCCACCGGACTTCAAGGACTCAATACGACGAACATCCAGACGTACAGAGGAATAGAACTTCAATGCGCGACCACCGGTTGTCGTCTCCGGATTACCAAACATAACACCAACCTTCTCACGAAGCTGGTTAATGAAAATAACAATACAGTTCGTACGGCTGATGACCGCAGTCAGCTTACGAAGTGCCTGAGACATCAAACGTGCCTGTAAGCCCACATGGGAATCTCCCATCTCGCCATCAATTTCAGCCTTCGGAGTCAAGGCTGCAACAGAGTCAACAATAACAATATCTACCGCTCCGGAACGAACCAGTGTCTCGGTAATCTCAAGTGCCTGTTCTCCGTTGTCCGGCTGAGAAATATAAAGGTTATCAATATCAACACCAATGTTCGCTGCATAAACAGGATCCAGGGCATGCTCTGCATCGATAAAGCCTGCAATGCCACCTCGCTTCTGAACCTCGGCCACCGCATGTAAAGCGACGGTAGTTTTACCACTGGATTCAGGTCCGTAAATCTCAATAATACGTCCCTTCGGAAAGCCGCCAATTCCCAAAGCCAGATCAAGGCTTAATGCACCGGACGGAACACCCTCTACGCTCATGGTAGCGCTGTTATCCCCCAACTTCATAATAGAGCCCTTACCATAATTCTTCTCAATCTGTGCCAATGCGGACTCTAATGCTCTCTTTTTGTCTTCACTTGCCATATTCTACCTCTTTCCAATGTCGTTCTGTCTGCCCGAACATTTGTTCTATTTCATATTACACGGGAACATATCCTTTGTCAATAGCTTTTCGTCAAAAAATCGAACAAATTTTCGATTCCCCTTCGGATTATGTTCTCCAACAATAAGTTCGATCGGGCTTCGTTCTTACATTCCCTACAATACTACATAATCTGTGCATTTATTGTACACTGAATGATTTCTTCCCTGTTGCAACACAGAAATCATACCCGAAAAATGCCGCATTTTCCATTGACGGCTTCCACAAACTTCGTACCTTCCTTTCGACAAATCAAGCAACAAAAAATGCGGAAGCAGAATCCGCAGACTCTCTTTCCGCATTTCAAGCAAACAAATTTGTTGAAAATGTACAAGCCCCTATTCTTCGACTGCAAATAATGCGTCCACAAACGAATCCGCATCGAATTTCTGGAGGTCTTCCAACTTCTCGCCAACACCGATATACTTTACCGGAATTCCGAGCTCCTTCTGGATGGCAATCGCAATGCCACCCTTTGCGGTTCCGTCAAGCTTCGTAATTACAATACCGGTAATCTTCGCAATTTCATTGAACTGCTTTGCCTGCTGGAGCGCATTTTGACCGGTCGTTCCATCCAGAACAACCAGGGTCTCTCGAAGCGCATCCGGGTATTCACGATCGATAACACGACTGATTTTTCCAAGCTCGTCCATCAGGTTTTTCTTATTATGAAGACGACCTGCGGTATCACAGAGCAATACATCGGTACCGCGTGACTTGGCAGCATGAACCGCATCAAATACAACGGCTGCCGGATCCGCACCCTCGGACGCAGAAATGATATCCACACCGGCGCGATTGGACCATTCGATCAGCTGCTCGGTTGCTGCGGCACGGAAGGTGTCCGCTGCGCAAAGTAACGTTCTCTTTCCGTCTGCCTTAAGACTTGCGGCAAGCTTACCGGTCGTTGTTGTCTTACCGACCCCGTTTACACCGATGACAAGCACGACCGACTTCTGCTCGGTAAATGCGTATGCATCTTCCGGAACAGCCATCTGCTCGCGAATGCTCTGCATCAGAAGCTCCTTACAGTCTGCCGGCTCCTTCACGTGATTCTCGCGAACCTTTTCCTTCAGAGAATCCAGGATGCTCTCTGTCGTAACGACACCGATATCTGCCATAATCAGAATCTCTTCCAATTCTTCGTAGAAATCGTCATCAATATTGGAAAATCCATGAAAAATAGCATCAAGCGCATTTGACATGCTTCGTCTGGTCTTGGAAAGACCGGCCTTCAATCGGGCAAAAAAGCCCTTCTTTTCCTTCTTTTCTTCTTCCATCATAACCTCTTTCGGAGCATTTGGAAAATGCTCCCCTTCCCTATTTTACTGGTCCAGCTCGTTCTCAATCAGACTTACGGAAACCAGGGTGGAGATACCCTTCTCCTGCATCGTAATACCATAAAGCGCATCGGCTGCAGCCATCGTACCGCGACGGTGGGTAATAACGATAAACTGCGTATTCTTCGTCAGCTTATGCAGGTAATTTGCAAAACGACTTACATTCGAATCGTCTAATGCCGCCTCAATCTCATCGAGCAGACAGAATGGCGATGGCTTCAAATCGAGAATTGCAAACAAAAGAGAAATCGCAGTCAGTGCCTTCTCACCACCCGACAGCTGCATCATATTCTGAAGCTTCTTTCCCGGTGGCTGTGCAATAATCTGAATGCCTGCCTCCAAAACATCGTCCTCTACGGTAAGCTCGAGTGTACCCTTACCACCTCCGAACAGCTCCTTGAACACCTTATCGAAGCGCTTCTGTACTTCGCCGAAGGTTTCGTTGAACTGCTTTCTCATCTGGTCTTCCAGCTCATTAATGATACCAACCAGCTGCTTCTCGGCATCCTGAATATCATTCTTTTGATTGGTCAGGAACTCGTAGCGCTCCTTGGTATTCTTGTAGTCCTCGATGGCATTTACATTGACATCGCCGAGACTCTTAATCTTCTGCTTCGTCTCATAAACTGCCTTGCGAGTCAGTGCCGGATTCGTAATTTCGGCATCACGATACTCGGTTGCAAGATTATACGTAATCTGGTATTCCTCCCACATGTAGCGGGTCTGATTATCCAGCTGCTCCTCCTGCTTTTCCTTCTGCGTCACAAGACGGTATACTTCCTTATCCAAATCGTTCATTCTGGTTGCCAGCGTTTCACGGGTTTCGAAGAAGGTCTTATTCTGTTTTGTAATATCATCGGCGCAGGCACCGGTCTTTTCGATGCGCTCCTCGAGTTCACGAATGGAATCGGAAAGCCCCTTTTTCTCGGCCTCTAATCTTGCGACCTGTTCATACTTCGCATTCAGGTCCTCTGCATTCTCACTCTGCTCGCCAAGTACTTCGGTCTTCTCGGCCTCCAGCTTCTCGACATCCCCTGCGAGACGCTTAATGTTCTCAACACGATAAGCCAAATTCTGCTCCAAGCCGGAATACTCGGTCAATACACGAACGGCATCCGCAGAAGCATCATCCTCGGCAAGACGGGCATTTTGCAGCTTCGTCTCAATCTCCTCGGCGCGCTTTTTCTGACTTTCAGCCAGCTCGTTATTTGCTGTAATCTTCTCCGAAACACGGTCCTGATTGGCCTTGGCATCGTGAATGTTCTGCTCCACATTGGCCAGGTCTTCCTTCAGGGAATCTCTCGTTCCCAAAAGGTCCTTGTTCTGCTCGGTAACGTGGTTTAAGTTAATCTTCGCAGTATTCAGTTCCACATAAAGTGCCTGAAGCTCGGTCTTCTTCTCGTCAAAGGCTTTGCGAAGACTGTCTCTGGTCTCACGAAGCTTGCGAACCTCTTCTTCGAGTTTCTCCGCTTCCGCCTTCTTGGTAACAACCTGCTCCTGCAGCTCCTCCACCTCACGGCGACGTCCAAGCACATTCGAATTGCTCTTGTAGGAACCGCCGGAAACCGCACCAACCGGCTGAAAATGCTCACCCTCTAACGTAACCATTCTCACCGTCTGGCGGTACTCCTTGGCAATGGCATCCGCATGTGCGAAATTGTCCACCACCAGATATCTTCCTACCAAAAACTTTACGACATCAGCGTAGAGCGGCTCGCACTGAATCAGCTCCGATGCAATTCCGATGACGCCCGGCTTCTTCAAAAGAGCTGCATCGAAATCTTCCTTCTTCACACGAATATCCGCAATCGGAAGGAAGGTCGCACGTCCCTGCTTGGTATTCTTCAATAAATCAATCAGACGTTTTGCCGTTTTGGTATCATCCACAACGACATTCTGGAAATTACCGCCAAGCGCAGTCTCAATAGCCGTTTCGTACTTCGTCTCCACATGAATCAAATCAGCGATTACTCCGTGAATTCCGGAGTCCGACTTTTTCTGCTCCATAACCTTACGAACCGCGTTGCCATATCCATCATAACGCTCTACAAGGTTTGCCAACGCCTCGGCCTTCGAGTTGGTCTCAATAAAATGCTGCTGTGCCTCGTTATAGGCATCGGTCTTTCCACGAATGGAAATCGTCAGCTCATGCAACTCACTGTCTAGCTTGTCGCACTCGTCCGAAGCCTCCTGAACACGTCCTGCAACGGACTTCAGGGCCTCATTTGCCTCGTCCACGCTCTTTAAAGCCTTGTCGGAATCAGCCTTAAAACGAAGCAGTCGGGCATTTAGCTCAGCCTTGGAAATGGTCTGCTGTTCCAAAATGGTATTGTAACGCTCGAGCTCAGCCTGTAACTGTGAATTATCGTTCAAACAACGAATATGCTGCTCGTTACAGTTTCTCTGTTCCTCCACCATTGCATTGATATCGGCCTTCATCTGTCCCATCAATGCCTCGGCCTTCTCTTGCTCTTCCTTCAGCGCTTCAAGCTGAATCTGATATTCATCCCGCTGCTTTGTGCAGGCTGCAATTTCCTCCTGCATCTCTGCAATGCGGTTCTCCATATTCTTCACGCGCTCCACGCGGGTTGCATCCTGCGAAATAATCGTCTGAATCTGCTCGTTCAAAAGATTGATTTCACCGGAGGTCTGCTCGGAGCGAAGCATAAGCTCCGTCTTCTGGTCCTTATCCTGCTGAAGGTTCCCCTGATGGAATTCAAGCTCCTCCAACAGACGGTCATAATCCTCCTTTGCCTGCTCGTAAGCTTCCTTGGTCGAATTCAGATTATCCTCCGCAATGGTAAGCTTGTCCTCAAGTTCCTTCTTTACGTCAGCATTTCGCTCGTACTCCAAAAGGAACAGATTCACTTCCAGCTTCTTCAGTTCTTCTTTATAATCCAGGTAAATGCGCGCCTTCTCGTTCTGACGCTCCAACGGCCCCAACTGCTTCTCGATTTCGCTGACAATGTCCGTGATACGAGTCAGGTTATCGCGTTCGGCCTGCAGGTCGCGCTCGGCCGCATTTTTACGCTTCTTATACTTGGTAATACCGGCTGCCTCGTCGAAAATCTCACGACGCTCCTCCGGCTTTCCGGACAGAATCTTGTCAATCTGGCCCTGTCCGATAATGGAATAACCTTCCTTACCGATACCGGTGTCAAAGAACAGCTCCTGCACGTCACGAAGTCGGCAAATGGTGCCGTTTAACAGATACTCCGACTCACCGGAACGATACACACGACGACCGACGGTAACTTCTTCATAATCAATCGGAAGACCATGGTCCGAGTTGTCCAGGGTCAGGGATACATAAGCAAATCCAAGCGGCTTACGCGCTTCCGTACCGGCAAAAATAACGTCCTGCATATTGGAGCCTCTGAGCTGCTTGGCGCTCTGCTCGCCCAATACCCAGCGGACTGCA
>DCGJ01000136.1:0-9457 GCA_002315495.1 Lachnoclostridium sp. UBA1781
TTTCATCTTCTGCTTCATGCCCTTGTTCTGATAGTAAACATCGGTATTGATGCCGGAAGCACGAAGAGATGCTGCAAGCTCGAGTGCGCCATCCATCTGCTCCTCGCCCATCGGAATTACGAGGCACTTCGTGAGCGACTTCGGAGCGTCGCCGAGAAGGCCATTTTCCTTGAGCTGATAGTAGAGACGGGTGAGACCGATACTGATACCGATGCCCGGAAGCTTCTGATCGGTGTAGTAACCTGCAAGGTTCTCATAACGTCCGCCGGAGCAGACACTGCCCATGCTCGGGTAATCATTTAACATCGTTTCATAAACGGTACCGGTGTAGTAATCGAGACCTCTTGCGATGGTAAGGTCGATGGCAAATGCGCCCTCCTCCACACCAAATCGGCGAAGATAACCGATGACCTTGGCCAGCTCCTCAACGCCTTCGTTGTAGGTTTCATCCGCGATTCCCATCTTACGAAGTGCGTCAATCATCTCATCGTTGGTACCCTTGGTCTTGATAAATGCAAGGATGCGGTCGGCCGGTTCCCCGCTTACGCCGAACTCGCTAAGCTCTGCCTTTACCTTCTCCTCGCCAATCTTCTCAAGCTTATCCACCGTACGAAGAATATCACCAATCTGATCGGCAAATCCAAGCTCGGTAAAGAAGCCGTTCAGTACCTTACGGTTATTCATACGAATGGTGAAAGAGCCGAAATCAAGCTCCTTAAATACATTGTAAATAACGGCCGGAATCTCCGCGTCATATACAAGGTCGAGTGTGTCCACGCCGATGACATCGATATCACACTGATAGAACTCTCTGAAACGTCCCTTCTGCGGACGCTCACCACGGAATACCTTGTTCATCTGGTAACGCTTGAACGGGAACACCAGGTCATTTGCATGCTGTGCAACGTATCTTGCAAGCGGCACGGTCAAATCGAAACGAAGGGACAAGTCGGTGTCACCCTTTTCGAAACGATAAATCTGCTTTTCGGTCTCGCCGCCGGCCTTTGCCAAAAGAACCTCGGAAAGTTCAATGACCGGCGTGTCCTGCGGCAGGAATCCAAACCGCTCATAGACACTGCGAATCGTGTTGTACATCCGGTTAAACTGAATCTGGTCCTCCGGAAGGAGTTCCAAAAATCCCGGAAGAATCTTCGGTGTTACTTTATTACTCATCGAGTTTACCTCCTAATGCTTTGCTGTTTTATGTTGTCTCTTTTGCTCTTCTGCGAAACTTCTGGTGTCGTTTTGCCTTTTCAATCATCTGCTCCACCTCGTGAAATTCCGGTGAATGTACCACGGTCATGAAGGCCAAAAAGACTCTCATGTCGTAGTTTCTTACTTCCTCGATCATCTCTTCGAGTGCAGCTTCATTGGAAAATGCTTCCCGGTACGGTCGGTTACTTACCAGTGCCGAAAATACGTCACACACACGGATAATGCGTGCCCCGTACGGAATCTCTTCCCCTCCGATATGGTTCGGATATCCGGTACCATCATAATTTTCATGATGATTTGCGATATAATCGATAACCTCCTCCGAGTAGCCACCGGCTTCCCGAAGAACTTCATTTCCAAGAGCCGGATGCATTCGAACATACTTTACGGTTTCTACGTCCAAAATCTCGTCATCACGACCGTACAGAATGGAAGAAAGCTTCAGTTTTCCGATATCATGAAGCATACCGGCCTTCTGAATCTCTTCAACGAACTGGTCCGTTTCTCCGAGCTCCGCTGCCACCAGTCCGGCAATGGTACTGACAATCAAACCATGCTCTAACTGGTCCTCCAGGTCACTATGGTCGGATATGTCCGCCCCAACCTGTTTCATTAATTCTATTTCCCGACTTAAGTCCATGCTTCTCCTCCGAACAAGTCTTCCCCGTTCGCTTCGATAAATGCTCTCTTTCGCTCGATCATCTCATCGATGCGCTCGATGTAGTCCTTTAGGCTCTTCACATTTTCCGTTCTCTCAATACGGTCTTCCCCATAGAACACGTATTTAGAGGTTGCGCCGGCACCGAGTGCCAGAATTGTCTGCTTCTCCTCCATGATAAGAATGTTATACAAGCCCTCAAAGCCTTTTCTGGCATAGCCCACATTTTCGAGGTTCTCCGCCATATTCTTCTGGCGGTATAGGTAATACGGAAGGTAGTTCTCCTTTGCCGCATAATCCACGGTTTTCTGCAGCATCTCGGACACGCCGGTTGCTTCGAGCCCCGCGTAGCGCTCCTTTTCCGTATTCAGTCGTGCGGCTCTCTTCACCGCGAGCGTATGTACCGTGAGGGAATCCGGATTGAGCTTCCCAATCTCCTCTAAGGTATCCGCTACGTCCTCCGGAGTCTCCCCCGTGAGTCCGATGATAATATCCATATTAATGTTGTCATGGCCAACCTCTCTTGCCATGGCAAATGCTTCCCGTATCTGTTCCACGGTATGCCTGCGCCCAATCAGATCGAGCGTTCTCTGCTGCATCGTCTGCGGGTTAATGCTGATTCTGGTAACGCCCAGGCGCTTCATAATCTCCAGCTTCTCGCGGGTAATGGAATCCGGTCGTCCCGCTTCCACGGTATATTCGCAACAGTTTTCCATCGGAAGGTAAGTCTGTACCATCGTAAGAAGTCTCTCCAGCTGAGCTTCATTTAACGCGGTCGGTGTACCTCCGCCGATATAGACCGTCGAAAGCTTGCGGTTCGGAAAACAGGTGGCCGCATACGCCATCTCCTTCTCCAACGCATCCAGATAGTCATTCGCATACTTTCCGTACACCCCTAACGGGTACGACGTAAACGAACAGTAATGACAGGTCGTCGGACAGAACGGAATCCCAATGTAAATGCTGTACCCGTTCCGATAATCCATCTCCCGAAGAAGTTCCAGCTCCCTCGTAGAAACCGTCCTACTAACGTTCCATTTTTCCTCGGAGCATAGATACTCCTCTTTCATGTAACGGTGAATCTCTTCCTCTGAGATACCATTCTCAAAGGCTTCGTAAACCTGCTTGGTCGGACGAACACCGGTAAGGATGCCCCACGGAAGGGTACTCCCCGTCTCCTGTGACAGAATCTGATAAAGTGCTCTTGCCACACGATTTCGAAAGGCCTTTCGTTCCGAATCCACGACACTCTCGGACGCTTCTCCGACCGGCTCTCCATCATGCAGAAGACGCATACGAAACCAGTCCTGCATCAGAATCAGATTCAGTGTGTATTCCTGTCCGCCGTCCGTCGAAAGCAGCCCTTCGCTAACGGCCATCATTGCCTCATCATCATCGGCCTCTTCGTGAGATACGATGAATTCCGCATCCTTGTAAAATGCTCGAATCAAAGGACGAAGTTCCTGCTCGTAATTGCGCCCGAACATATTCAGTTCAAATACCGGGTTTTCCATTTCGTCCTCTCCTTTGCGTTTATTCTACACGAGTAGAACCGCATTTACACTCTATTTTCTGCGTACCCTCGCATAGATATTATAGCGTTTTTCGTATTCGATATTTGTTGCCGGTCCGTGCCCCGGAAGAACCTTGGTCTGGTCCGGCAGTTCAAACAATTTCTTTTGAACGGAAGCAATCAAAGTTGCCTCATCTCCGGTCGGAAAATCGGTTCTTCCGATGCTCTCCATAAACAGCGTGTCACCACAAATCACCGCACTCTCCGTCGGCAGAAAATAACTGTAGCCGCCCTCGGTGTGTCCCGGGGTTGAGATGCAGGTTACATACATGCCGCCGATTTCCAACAGCTGGCTGTCCGACACAAAGGTATCTACATCCAACAGATACAGATCCCGCTTCTTCTCCTGTTCATAAAACGGGGACGGCAGAATCTTGTGAAGGTCCGAAAGAACCTCCTTTTCTTCCTCTCCGGCATAAACCGGAATATGATATTCGGTTACCAGATTTTTCACCGCACCAATGTGATCAAAATGCCCATGCGTCAGAAAGATGGCAATCGGCTTCAGGCTCTCCGCCTTCACCGCCTCCTTGATGCCCTCTGCGTCCGCACCGGGATCAAAGATTAACGCCTGTCGATTTTCCGGATTGGCAACCAGATAACAATTGGTCTGAAGCGGTCCTACCGACAGTCTCTTAATCAGATACATGCGCCCTCCTTCCGGGAATTACCCCTGAGTTCTCTCCACATCGATGACGCTCTCAATCTGACGGAATTTGTTCAGAATCTGATTGAGCTGCGCCGTTCCCAAAATATCAAAGGATACCGTAATGGTACTTACTTCATTCTTACCCGGTCGTGCGGTAATCGAGTTGATATTTACCTTATCCTCACTGAGAATCTTCGTGACTGCGAGCAGCACACCCGGATTATTTCTTGCATAAATCTTAACCTCTGCGTTGTACAAACGGCCTTCCTTTGCCATCTGCACATTCCACTCGGCCGGAAGCAGTCTTGCCCGGTCGCTTTCCGGAAGATTTACGATATTCACACAATCGGCCCGGTGAATGGTCACGCCTCGGCCTCTCGTGGTAAAGCCAACAATCTTATCGCCCGGCACCGGTGCACAGCAACGGCTGAGATGGACGGCAAGACCTTCCATGCCCTGTACGATAACGCCACCATTGCTCCGCTTCTTGGCTTCGGATGCATTTGCATTCTTCTGACCGACAAGATTCACCTGCTCGATGACATCCTCTTCGGTCATTTCGCTCTTCTTTGTCTTGGACCATTCCTCATAGAGGCGGTTTACGACCTGACCTTCCTTCAAGCTTCCGCTGCCAACGGCTGCAAGCAGGGAATCCCAGTCGCGGAAGCCGTAGCGCTGTTCCGCTGCTTCCTGATATTCCGGCTTCACAATATCGCTGAGAACAATGCCCTTACTCTTCGCAAATGCGGCCATCAGGTTCTTGCCTCGCAGGATATTATCGTCCTTATCGATTGCCTTGTACCAGGCTGCAATCTTGGAACGGGCCTGCGTGGACTTTACAATCTTCAACCAGTCGCGGCTCGGTCCCTTGGAATTCGGCGACGTGATAATCTCGATTCGGTCGCCGTTTTGAATCTCGTAATCGATGGTAACGAGGCGGCCATTTACCTTGGCACCAATCATCTTGTTGCCGACCGCAGAGTGGATCGCGTAGGCAAAATCGACCGGATTGGAGCCAACCGGTAAGGTCTTCACATCACCGGAAGGGGTGAAGCAGTACACCTCATCATTCATCATATCAAAGTCGTTCTTCAACGAGTCCAAAAACTCCTTGTTGTCCGACATTTCTCTCTGCCAGTCCAAAATCTCGCGAAGCCATGCCAGCTTCTGTGCTTCCGTCTGGTCAGTCTTCTTACCATCCTGCGCCTCTTTGTACTTCCAATGTGCAGCAATACCGTATTCGGCTACGCGGTGCATCTCTTCGGTACGAATCTGAATCTCAAACGGCGTTCCGTCCGGACCTAAAAGCGTCGTGTGAAGAGACTGATACATGTTGCCCTTCGGCATGGCGATATAATCCTTGAAACGTCCCGGAATCGGCTTATACATCTCGTGGATGATACCGAGTGCCGCATAGCAGTCCTTCAGGGAGTCCACGATGATACGGACTGCGAACAAATCATAAATCTGGTTTAACGACTTGTTCTGGTTCACCATTTTCTTATAAATGCTGAAGAAGTGCTTTGCTCGTCCGTCCAGACGGGCAACGATACCATCGGCCCGAAGAGCGGCGCGAACCTCTTCAATAATCTGCAAAATAAATGCTTCCCGCTCCGAACGGGTATCCTTAATCTGCTCCGTCAGGTCCTTATAAATCTCAGGATGGAGATACTTTAAGGACAAATCGTCCATCTCGGTTTTGATTTTACTGATACCGAGTCGCTGGGCGAGCGGAGAATAAATATCCATCGTCTCGCGGGACTTTTCAATCTGCTTTGCCGGGGACTGATACTGCATCGTACGCATGTTGTGCAAACGATCCGCAAGCTTAATGACAATGACACGAATATCCTTTGCCATGGCAATAAACATCTTTCGAAGGTTCTCTGCCTGAAGCTCGAGCTTATCCTGCGAATAATTAAGCTGCGTCAGCTTGGTAACACCGTCAACGAGAAGTGCCACTTCATTTCCGAACTGAGCGCGTAACTCTTCATCGGTAATGGCGGTATCCTCAACGACATCATGAAGGATACCCGCAATGATGGTCTCCTTATCCATCTGCAGCTCTGCCAAAATGATGGCAACCGCGAGCGGATGGTTAATGTACGGCTCGCCGCTCTTACGCTTCTGTTCCCCATGCGCCTTCTTTGCAAGCGCATACGCCTGATCAACACCGGCAAGGTCGGTGGTTGGACGATACTTACGAATCGTTTCAACCAGCTTTTGGTACATTTCATCCGGTTCCATAAACTCGTCGGTCACACCGATTCGATGGCTGGTTTTCGTACAAGACGCGTCATCGATCACCGGAACATCCGGATTCTCATAATCGGTCGGAAAATGCTCTGCTTCCGTCACCACGTCGGCCTGCACATCCATCTCTTTTCTTTCTTCGTCTGCCATATCGTCCTCCTTTCCGAATTCTTTGAATTCTATTGGAATATCGTATTGAAACCCAAGTAACCTCAGGTCAATGCTCCAACTTACTTACCCGGGTACTTAATCACGGATTCCACCGGATAACCGGCAAGCTTCTTTCTTCCCTCAAGTCCTTCGAGTTCCATGAGAAAGATTACCTTTACGACTTCGCCGCCAAGACGCTCAACGAGATTTAAGATGGCCTTAATGGTACCGCCGGTAGCAATCAAATCGTCCACAACAACAACCTTCTGTCCCGGAAGAATCGCATCCTTATGCATCTCTACGGTTGCACTGCCATACTCAAGCTCGTAGCTTTCTTCTACGGTTTCGCAAGGAAGCTTACCCTTCTTTCTTGCAAGAGCAAGGCCCTTGCCATTCTTATATGCAATTGGTGCGCCAAAGATAAATCCTCTGGATTCCGCACCGACAATCACGTCATAATCCACCCCATCCAAAAGTCCGTCCATCGACTCGATGGCAAGCTGAAAACCGTCCGGATCCTGTACGACCGAAGTCACATCACGAAACATAATGCCCGGTTCCGGAAAGTCCGGAATGGTACGTACATAGTCTTCCATCTTCTTCATAATTGCTGTCCTCCTACACAAAAATACCGTTCTGTTTTTCTTTTCTTTTGACCTCTTCTACGAGGCGAAATTATTTCTCATTTTATCGATTTCTTCAAAAGCCCATAATTATATGAAATTTTACCACAAAGCTTATGGTAAAACAAGCACAAAAAAGGGGCCGCCACACGAAGAAATTAGTGACAGCCCCTATAAACACATATTCTACTATCTCTGAAACAGGTATTTAAACAGATTGCAGGAGGTCTCGGTGTATCGGCACGGACGAACGATGACAAGACTTCTCGCGGACAGAGCAAATGCGACATCCGCACCATCCAGGTCCTCGTATCGTTCCACCTTCTGAATCAGGGTACGAATTCGCTGCTTCCGTTCCGTAAGTTCTTTGATGCAGGAAAGGTAATACTGTTCCTCTTTCTCGAAGGTTTTGATCTGCTCCATCTCGATATAGGTGTTGATACTCCCCCGATGAGAGCGAACCCAAAGATTTGCCACCTGCTTCAGGGTTCGAAAGACCTGATGAACAAACGCGCACAACCCCAGGAAGGTCAAAATGTAAAAAATCATGGAAATGTCCATTAGTGCCATCCGGTCAAAAAACAAGGTCACAAGCAACACGACAACTGCGCCACCGGCTTCAAAGAGACATGTTGAAATCAGGTCCTTCCTTTCCTTTTCAACCTGAGCCATAAGATTTTCATATTCCAGAATCTTCGCATCAATCAGACGGATATTATCATGAAACTTCGGAACATATTGTGAGCGAGCTTCCTCCCCCTTTAAAACCACATTGATGCTTGCATCAGAGGGATTTTGTTTTTTCCGAAATCCCGTCTCAATATAATCGTCCCCCAGAATCTCTTTCTCCAAATCGTCCCCGTTCGGTCCGTACCACATAGGAATCCCCCTTTCCATAAAGCATCCCGTAATACAAGAAGTACGGCAGGGAATCCCTGCCGCCTGTAAATTTCAAATCAATTTTGCCCTTATGCCGGGCTTTTCTTATGCGTAGTTCAGACGGTACTCCATCTTCTGCAAATGGTTCACCGTAATCGTGTTGTTCCCTACCATTCGAGATGTATAAAGTGCATTATCCGTAGCTTCCATAATCTCGGTGTAAGCGAAATCTTCCGTCTCTGCGTAAACCGCTCCGGAGGAAATCACGATTTCACGATTGGTCAGGCGACGCGCCTTCGTGCGAACCATCCGGCGAATCTCCACATCAATGTGACGAAGCTGGCTCTCCGAATCCACGGAGTTCAAAAACAGGGCAAAGGTATCTGCGGAAATGCGTCCCACCACGTCGGCCTCTGCCGCATTTGCCGCAATTGCCTGGCCCACAACACGAATGACCTCGTCCTTCGTCTGACGGCCAAAATCTTCTTCCAAATCAAAATAATCCGCTATGCTGAACATCATCATTGCACGATTGCTGTCCGAAGGTCCCATCTCGCACAAGTTGTCGCAGATATCATGGAAATTGGTCTTATTGTAAACCTTTCCAACCTTGTCCATACCGGCCAGATTGGACAGCTGAAGGGCGTTATAGAAATTGGTGACACGAACCTTTGTGAGCGAGTACATAATCACAAAACTAAGCGCCACATTGATGGTTACGGAAAAAACATCATGCCACATAACCGATGCCTCGCGATTGATAAACGCAAGAATGATAAACACGGCTGAGAAGCCAAAATTCATCCCGATGGTAATATATGGCGCGATATAGAAAATGCTCGGCGTAATCAGAAGACATGCGCAGAATATGGAGCTCGGCATCGTCAGATCAATCACCGTTGTCAGCGCGATAAAGACGGTATAATGGATGGCAACATAGGCCAGAACCAACCCCTGAACAATCATGTAATTACGAAGCTTTAACTTCTTCATGACAAGGGTGGAGACAGCTGCAATGCCATTCACGATAACAAGGAAGCGATGTGCCGGAAGAAAGGCTACATCCAGATCCGGAAACAGGGAAAGCAGATAATAACCAAACAAAAGGAGCAACGCAATAAAGGCCGTGTGCTGCACCTTCTGCAGATTACCGGCCGTGATAAGCTTGCGATCATGCGCAAAATAGACATCTACGGTATTCCAAAACCGTCGCATGGATCTAGCCATCGTTTTCCCCTTTCCCAAAAAAATCCCAATCAACATCTTGTGGTCTCACAAAAAGAAAACCCATAGTCATTGTACCATATAAAGAGCAAAATACAAGCGTTTTTTCGTGAAAAATCACATATTTTGTGGGGTGTTTTTCGGGTTATCCACAAGAAGTTGTGGATTTGACGCTGTTTTCCGATTTTATGCTTGCACGTTTCGAAAAGTTTTGGTATGATAGGCGTGTAAAT
>DCGJ01000136.1:9502-9680 GCA_002315495.1 Lachnoclostridium sp. UBA1781
GAGGATAAACAACATGAAATGTATCGTTGCCGTAGACAAAAATTGGGGTATCGGAAATAAGAATCAGTTGCTCGTCAGCATTCCGGCCGACATGCGCTTCTTCCGAGACAATACCGTAGGAAAAGTCATCATCATGGGACGCAACACACTGGAGAGTTTTCCGGGTGGGAAGCCGCTT
>DCGJ01000136.1:9707-10398 GCA_002315495.1 Lachnoclostridium sp. UBA1781
GTGTGAATATCGTAATTACCAGAGATCCGGGGTACAAGTGCCCGGATGCCATCATCGTTCACAGCATCGAGGAGGCGGAAAAGGTAGCCTCCGAGTACCCGTCCGAGGATGTGTTTGTCATCGGAGGCGGAAGCATTTACAAGCAGTTCCTTCCGTACTGCGACACCGCCTTTGTGACGAAGATTGATTTCGCCTACGAAGCAGACACGTTTTTCCCGAATCTGGACACCGATTCCGAGTGGGAATGCGTGCACGAATCCGAGGAGGAAACCTACTACGATTTGGAATATTGCTTCACCCGCTACGAGCGAAAGAAATAAGTATGGTTAAACGAGGGAAATGGCCGCATTTCCCTTGTTTTTTTTACTGAAAAATGCACTTTCTTTCCTTAGTTTTAATGCAAAAAATGGATTATCGTGTTTTTCTATCATTCCATGCGAAATAAGTATTGCAAAAAATCCTTGTTACATATACAATAAGGGCAACTGCGGGCTTGTGCCACGCAAGAATATTACAAAAAGAAAGAGGTATGTCACAATGAGTATTGATTTGACAAAGTATGGCATTACTGGAACGACTGAGATTGTTTACAATCCGTCCTACGAGCTTCTTTTCGAAGAAGAGACCAAGGCTGGTTTGGAAGGCTACGAAGTTGGCCAGAACACTGAGCTTGACACTGTAAACGTTATGA
>DCGJ01000082.1:0-5037 GCA_002315495.1 Lachnoclostridium sp. UBA1781
GCCACAACAGCCTTTGCGCAGTTGGTGGTACCATCAACGAGGATGACCATGTATTCGGTCTGACCGCTGCTCAGAAGTACGGCGGAGCTTTCGTTCCCCCTCATCAGGCAGTTATCCATCAGTACGCTCGTGAGATGCTCGCTGGTTGCGGACGCATGATCCTGGGTTCCGACTCTCATACCCGTTATGGTGCTCTCGGTACCATGGGTGTTGGTGAAGGCGGCCCTGAGCTTGTAAAGCAGCTGTTAAAGAACACTTGGGATCTTAATATGCCTGAGGTTGTTTTGATTTATGTTACCGGTGCTCCAAGAAAAGGTATCGGACCGCACGACGTCGCTCTCTCCCTTGTTAAGGAGACCTTTGCGAGCGGTTTCGTAAAGAATAAGGTACTCGAGTTTGTTGGCCCTGGTATCAAGAACCTTCCAATCGACTTCCGTAACGGTATTGATGTCATGACTACCGAGACCACCTGTCTTTCTTCCATTTGGGAAACTGACGAGATTACCAAGGGCTTCTACGAAGCACACAAGCGTCCGGAAGCTTACAAGGAATTAAAAGCGGAAGACGGTGCTTACTATGATAGTATGATTACCATCGAGCTTGATAAGGTTGAGTCTATGATTGCTCTTCCATTCCATCCGTCCAATGCTTATACCATTCATGAATTTGTGGAAAATGCTGACGCAATTCTTGCAAGTGTCGAAGAAGAAGCAAAAAAGAAGTTCAACAATGTCGATTACTCTCTTCGCAATAAGGTTAAGGATGGCAAGGTTTATGCCGATCAGGGTGTTATTGCAGGCTGCTCCGGCGGTTTGTTTGATAACATTGATGAGGCCGCTCAGATTCTCGCTGACAAGTCCTGCGGAAACGGATACTTCTCTCTTTCCGTATATCCGACCTCTGTTCCGGTTAACCTTGAGCTCACAAAGATTGGCGCTTCCGCAGAGCTTTTGAAGGCCGGCGCTGTTATTAAGCCTTCCTTCTGTGGTCCATGTTTTGGTGCAGGTGACGTACCTGCAAATAACGGCCTGTCTCTTCGTCATACGACCCGTAACTTCCCGAACCGTGAAGGTTCCAAGCCGGGTGAAGGTCAGATTTGTGGTGTTGCACTGATGGATGCAAGAAGTATCGCTGCCACTGCTGCAAATGGTGGTATTATCACCGCAGCTACCGATATTAATTACGATTACACCCCACATGAGTATCATTTTGATAAGAGTGTATATGAGAATCGTCTCTACTATGGTTATGGCAAGGCTGATAAGAATGCAGAATTGATTCTTGGACCAAACATTACCGATTGGCCAAAGATGGAAGCACTTACCGACAATATGCTCGTTAAGCTTGCTGCTGTTATTCGCGATCCGGTTACGACTACCGACGAGTTGATTCCGTCCGGTGAGACTTCTTCTTACCGTTCCAACCCGCTTCGTCTTTCCGAGTTTGCTTTGTCCCGTCGTTGCCCTGGCTACGCTGATCGCAGCAAGGCTATTCATGCGGTAGACGTTGCAAGACGTAATGGTGAAGCTTGTGAAGATCTGGCTGCTATTTTGGCTAAGTTTGATGTAAATGCTACTCTTTCCAATACGCAGTACGGTTCCTGTGTATTCTCCTACAAGCCGGGTGACGGTTCTGCTCGTGAGCAGGCTGCTTCCTGTCAGAAGGTGCTTGGCGGTTATGCGAATATCTGCTACGAATATGCAACCAAGCGTTACAGAAGTAACTGTATCAACTGGGGCATTTTGCCATTTACTCTTCCGGAAGGTGCAGACTTCCCATACGAAGAGGGTGACTATGTCATGATTCCGGATGTTCGTAAGGGCATTGCGGAAGGTCGTGAAGAATTTGCCGCTAAGGTATTGAAGGCAGACGGAAGCATTTCCGATATTACACTTTTCGTAAAGGGACTTACTCCGGAAGAAAAGGAAATTATTCTGGAAGGCTGTCTGATTAACTACTACGCTGCACATAATAAGTAAAACAATAAGCAACCCGAGGTTTCGGCTTTCGGGTTGCATTTTAATGGAGGAAAACTATGAATAAGATTCAAATGACTACCCCACTCGTTGAGATGGATGGCGACGAAATGACAAGAATTCTTTGGACGATGATTAAGGATGAATTGATTCTTCCGTTCGTTGATCTGAAGACAGAGTACTATGATCTTGGACTTCCATATCGTGAAGAAACCAAGGACCAGGTAACCATCGATGCCAGCAACGCTGCAAAGAAGTATGGTGTATCCGTTAAGTGCGCTACCATTACTCCAAATGCTCAGCGTATGACCGAGTACAATCTTACCCAGATGTGGAAGAGCCCGAACGGCACTATCCGTGCAATTCTTGACGGTACTGTATTCCGCGCTCCGATTATGATTGATTCCATTAAACCGAACGTTCGTACCTGGGAAGCACCGATTACCATTGCCAGACATGCATATGGCGATGTTTACAAGAACACCGAGTTCAGAATTCCTGGCAAGGGCAAGGCTGAGCTTCTCTTTACCGGTGAAGACGGAACCGAGATGCGTCAGACAATTTACGATTTCGAGTGTGCAGGCGTATTGCAGGGTCTTTACAACAAGGACAATTCCATTTCTTCCTTCGCTCGTTCCTGTTTTGAATATGCACTTTCCACCAAGCAGGATCTCTGGTTCTCCACGAAGGATACCATCAGCAAGAAGTACGATCATACCTTCAAGGATATCTTCCAGGAGATTTACGATGCTGAGTACAAGGAGAAATTTGAAGCTGCAGGTATCACCTACTTCTACACTCTCATCGATGATGCTGTTGCACGTGTTATTCGTTCTAAGGGTGGATTTATCTGGGCTTGTAAGAACTACGACGGCGACGTTATGAGCGATATGGTTAGTACCGCATTTGGCTCTCTTGCAATGATGACTTCCGTACTTGTTTCTCCGGAAGGTAACTACGAGTATGAGGCAGCTCACGGAACCGTTACCCGTCACTACTACAAGTATCTCGCAGGCGAAGAGACTTCCACTAACCCAATGGCTACCATCTTCGCATGGTCCGGTGCACTTCGTAAGCGCGGCGAGAAGGACAACCTTCCGGAGCTTATGAACTATGCCGATCAGCTTGAGGGTGCATGCTTCGATACCTTGAATCAGGGTATTATGACCAAGGACCTTTCCGGTCTTGCAAACTGCGAAACCACCAGCGTTACTTCCGCAGGATTTATCGCTGCAATTCGCGGCAACCTCGAGAAGAGACTTGCGTAATTCAAGCGGCGCCTTACCGGCTTATGTAAGGCAACTTATCGGTCTACAGTTCAGGCACGCTCTCGCTGCCCTCGCCACGCAACGGTACTAAATTCACGCTTCGCGTTCATTAAGTACCGGCGGGCTCAGAGCACCTGAACATGCATGACCGATAAGTTGCCTTATTCAGTCTGCGAGGCGCCGCAATGTAATATTAAAAGTGTTTTGCATGAATGCAAACGGCTAACGTTTACATTCAGTTTAACAAAAATAGATTCTACAAGATACATAAGGTTTTGATTCTACACGCAACCGAAGCTTGATTTCATAAAAAAGAGTCTACGTACTAACGATTTTAATCGTTATATCCGTAGACTCTTTTCCTGTATAATCAGAATAGTTATTGTGCAATACAAGAAGAATTCAAACTGCTAATTATTCACTCAAAGCCGCTACAATCTTCTCACAGGCCTTAACATGATCCATCAAACCCGGATGGAATCGGCTTCCCCTGGTTTCGTCGGTCGTATCATCTAAAGCCACATAAGAAATCTTCTCATCACCGGTTTCTGTTTTATACTCGTCGATAAACCGAAGAACAACCGGCTCCAAACCATTTCCAAGCATTCCAAGTGCCCATAAAATCTTTGCATCCGGGTTCTTTGCTCTTACCAGCTTCAAGAAATCTACACCTGCCCGGCAAACCTTCTGAACCGACTCCTCCGCAAGGGTATCGTCCTCATTTTTATTGAGTTTATAGGTACACCCATCCGTATCCGTCCATGACGGCTGGTTAAAGCCACTAAAATCATTGGTGCCGAGGTTAATGACAACCGCATTTGCCGGATCACGGGTAAAATCATAGTCATCAAGACTTCCGGCAAGTTTATCCGGAAGCTTTGGCAGCAATCCGCATACCTTCGTGTAAATGCTCGGAATGTTACAATGGATGTTGTTATCCCAACCACAGTAAATGCCCCAGCCACCCATGGAAACTGTGCGGTAATCCGCATTTAACACCTCAGCGACCATACGGGTATAATTATAATATCCGGAGAAAAACATAGGAATCCATTCGTCCTCGTTCTGATCTCCCATCGTTCCTTCACCGGCCGTAATACTGTCGCCTATAAATTCGATTAGCATCGGTTTCTTCTCAGGTGCCTTGACAATCTCGCCGTCCGTAATCAGATGCTTAAACGTCATATGCGCGCTGGAATCATCCGGGAAACACTCAGTTTCTTTGATGATGCGAATCGTTTTCACTTTATCCGGATTCATATTCACAAAAATAGGAACAAGATTCTCTCCCTGATACAACATCTGTCTTGAGATAAATGCTCCATTTACCAATACCGTAATCCACTGCTCCATCGTCCCAAAACTTGCGTCGATAACCGCAGTCAGATTCCCCGCTTTAATATTGAACTCAATTGCGGAGCCCGCGTAATAAAGGGTTACCGGTAATTTCCCGTTATATCTTCCGTGAACTCGAACCTGCCCCCACTCATCATTTGATATTCTTCTCATACTTCCTCCGATTTTGAAAAATACCGACCGGGTGGTCGGCATTTTCCTATGTTTAATTAAAATAAACCAATTTGTCTTCCGGCTCGGTCGTCGGCTCTAACATCGTACACTGAAGTACCGGCCCCTCGCCCTGATATTCCTTCTGGTATTCCTTTTTCATAATTGCGGTTACCTTATACCAGCTTCTGGTCTTGATATTCTCAACCGGCATGGTAATCGGCGCTTTTGAAAGGAATCCGATAAATGCAACATCGTCCGCACAACAGGTCATAGCCATACGCCGC
>DCGJ01000082.1:5070-6323 GCA_002315495.1 Lachnoclostridium sp. UBA1781
CATACGCCCCGGAACAAAATATCCCTTTGGCAGTTTCTTGGAAGTGTATGCCATTGCAAGAAAATGCACGGTTTTTCCAACATAGTTGTCCGGATGATCCATCGCATCCATATACCACAAGCCGTAATCATCATCCGTGATTTCGAGCTCGTCCTTACTCATATCGTATGGTAATTCTTCCGGTTCGTCCGGACCGGCGTCCTGTCCATCCTCGCGCTCGTAGATAATCTGCAAACGGCGATTGACCGGCTTCAGTGCACGGCGAATACCTGCCTTATCGGTCTCATCCGTACAACGATTCACAATCGCGATATCGGAATATTTCACCTGCTCCATCATAATAGACCGCATATTTGCCATATAGGTGTCGTAGGTAGTGGCATCAATCATGGTAATAATCTGTGCCGGAACCCAATCTCCCGGCATATCAAGCTCCAGGAAGGAAGTAAGCTTCCACATACCATTCATTTCAACCATAACCATATTCGGCTTGTAAAACTTCTCAAGGTCTTCCAGGAATTTGGAAGTCAGCTGGCTCTCATCCTCAACATTGATAACACTCACACCACGCTTTGCAAGTTCCGGCTCGTCAAATTCTTCCTCGCCTTCTTCGCACTGAATAATCAGAAGCTTACCTGCAGTAGCAAACTGAGGGTCACGAATCGTATCGTTAATAAAGGTTGTCTTGCCGCTTTCCAGGAAACCATGAATAATAAATACTGGTGTTTCCATAATTCCTCCAACTTAAATCTCAAAGAGTGCCTTGATTTCTGCTTCCTTCAATTTACTTCCGATAACACAGAGACGACCGATGGTCTCAGCTGAACCAATACGAATCTCGTACTCCCCCGGAGTCAGATCAAAGTGATACCAGGTGCCCTCGGTATTCGCAACCATACCCTTCGCACGAAGCACAATACCAAGGTCTTCGCTGTTCGCAAGCTTATTCAGGATAGCATCCAACATTGTCTTTGAGTACTTCTTCGTAGTCTCACCGCCCCAGCTGGTGAATACTTCGTCGGCATGATGGTGATGGTGATGATGCTCATGGTCATGGTCGTGATGATGTCCGCAGCAGCACTCTTCACCTTCTTCATGATGGTGATGCTCATGGTCATGGTCGTCATCATCATCGTCATCGTCATGATGGTGATGACCACAACAGCACTCTTCCTCGTCATCGTCGTGGTCGTGATGATGCTCGTGATCATGGTCATGATGATGCTCATGATCGTGGTCGTGATCATGGTCAT
>DCGJ01000082.1:6428-6725 GCA_002315495.1 Lachnoclostridium sp. UBA1781
GGTGATGCTCATGATCGTGGTGATGATGCTTTCCGTGATGGTGATGATGTCCACACTCCGGACAGATTTCCTCTTCCTCAAGAAGTGCCTTTGCAAGGTCCATCTTATGATCCATAGCAGCAAGAATCTGTGCACCCGTCAAATCATTCCAATTGGTGGTTACAAGCTCACACTCCGCATTTTGCTCACGAATGAGAGCAATGGCAGCATTTACCTTCTCTTCGGAAACCAACTGGGTACGACTGAGAAGAATTGTCTTCGCATACTGTACCTGGTTGTTAAAGAATTCACCAAAGT
>DCGJ01000082.1:6756-6879 GCA_002315495.1 Lachnoclostridium sp. UBA1781
AGTTCTTCATATACATCTTACACTTCCCGGCATCAACGACAGTAACAACGCCGGAAATCTGAAGATCATCGGTAACCACCTGCTCAACAGCCTTAATTACATCGGAAAGCTTACCGACACCGG
>DCGJ01000068.1:0-349 GCA_002315495.1 Lachnoclostridium sp. UBA1781
CGCTTCATGCTTTCTGCTCAGGTAACCAACGGTGCAGGTCTTCCATTGGTTAAGTATACGCATACTCCTGGTAAGGAGAATCATCCGGACGAGGAAGATGAGAATTCCGTATACGCTAAGCAGACCGGACATCCAAGCTATCGTGCTGACGATGCACTCTGGTTGTTCCCGACGATTTACAAGTACATTTCCGAGAGCGGTAACATCGCTTTCCTTGATGAGGAAGTTTACTATGCAAATGATGACGAGAAGGGTTCTGTTTACGATCACTTGAAGAGAGCAATCGACTTCTCCATGACTCACCTTGGAAACCATGGTATGCCGGCTGGTCTTCACGCTGACTGGAACG
>DCGJ01000068.1:375-3497 GCA_002315495.1 Lachnoclostridium sp. UBA1781
TGAGACTTGGTAAGAAGGGTGAATCTACCTTCGTTGCTTTCCAGCTCGTATATGCAGTTAAGATTCTTCGTAAGTATGCCGTTCTTAAGAACGATACCGAATATGTTGCTTACCTTGACGAAATCGACGCTAAGATGACCGAGATTCTCGACGCTTGCTGGAACGAGGATCGTTGGATTCGTGGTTACAAGGAAGACGGCGTAGTTATCGGTAACAGAAAGGATCCGGAAGCTTCCATGTGGCTTAACCCACAGTCCTGGTCTGTCATTGCAGACTTCGGTACCAAGGAGCAGCAGGAGCTTGCTATGGATTCCGTTGAGAGAGAGTTGAACACTCCTTACGGTGCTATGGTTATGTATCCGGCTTATGAGAATCATTCCTTCAACGGTGCTCTTATGACCTGTTTCAACAAGGGTGTTAAGGAAAATGCGGGTATCTTCTCTCAGCCACAGGGCTGGTTGATTCTTGCAGAGTCCAAGCTTGGTCATGGTAATCGTGCATACAAGTACTGGACCGAGGCAGCTCCGGCTACCTACAATGATGACGCAGATCATCGTACTCTTGAGCCATACGTATATGGCCAGTTCGTAGAAGCTAAGGACAGCCCATTTGCAGGCCGTGCACACGTACATTGGCTTACCGGTACCGCATCTACCGTTATGGTAGGTACCACCGAGGGTATCCTTGGTTTGAATCCGGAAGCAGATGGTATCGTAATCGATCCGTCCATCCCATCCGAATGGAAGTCTTACACCATGCGCAAGGTATTCCGTGGTAAGGTTCTTAACGTAACTGTTAACAACCCGAACGGTTCTGAGCACGGCGTTAAGTCTGTTACCGTAAATGGTACCAAGATTGAGGGTATCCTGATTCGTGATGATATTCTTGCAGCTGAGAACGACATCGTAATCGAGATGTAATTTGAATTTTTGAGGAAAATAGAGTGATATAGAAAGCCGGTCCGAAAGGGCCGGCTTTTTTTAATCTTCACTTTACATCTAATTGCCTGTATGCTATATTTAGTGCGGTCTGCGATTTGTAAAGAGCGCTTTCGCGTGATGAAAATGCAGCATTTTCCGAGAACGATTTCGGAAAAGAATTCGTTTCATGAACCCGACCGGGTTACTAAATATTTTGGAGGTATCAATCATGGCACAGAAACCTACCGTATTGTTGATTTTGGATGGTTATGGTTTGAGCGACAAGACCGAGGGCAATGCAATCGCATTGGCGAATACTCCGGTTATGGACAAGTTGATGAAGGTGTATCCTTTTGTTAAGGGAAATGCATCCGGTATGGCAGTAGGTCTTCCTGACGGTCAGATGGGCAACTCTGAGGTTGGACATTTGAATATGGGTGCAGGCCGCATCGTTTACCAGGAGCTTACCCGTATTACCAAGGAGATTATGGACGGCGATTTCTTCAAGAACGAAGAGCTTTTGGCTGCCGTTGAGAACTGTAAGAAGAACGATTCCGCACTTCATATGTACGGACTTCTTTCCGATGGTGGTGTTCACAGCCACAATACTCATCTTTATGCTTTGTTGAAGCTTGCAAAGGAGCAGGGCCTTTCCAAGGTTTATGTTCATTGCTTCCTTGATGGTCGTGATACTCCGCCGGCTTCCGGTAAGGATTTCGTTGCTGCACTTGAGGAGCAGATGAAGGAAATCGGCTGTGGTGAGGTTGCTACCATTAGTGGTCGTTACTACGCTATGGACCGTGATAATAACTGGGATCGTGTTGAGAAGGCTTATGCTGCACTCGTATACGGTGAAGGCAATACCGCAAACAGCGCAGAAGAGTGCATGACCGCAAGCTATGCAGCAGAGGTTTACGATGAGTTCGTAGTACCGACCGTAATCATGAAGAATGGTGCTCCGACCGCTACCGTTTCTGCAAATGATTCCATCATTTTCTTCAACTTCCGTCCGGACCGCGCAAGAGAAATCACCAGAACCTTCTGCTGTGAGGATTTTGCAGGCTTTGAGAGAAGAAACGGTTTTATGCCGGTGAAGTACGTATGCTTCTCCGAGTATGATGTTACGATTCCGAACAAGACCATCGCCTTCAAGAAGGTTGAGGTTACCAATACCTTTGGTGAGTGGATTGCGGCAAATGGCATGAAGCAGGCAAGAATCGCCGAAACCGAGAAGTACGCACACGTTACCTTCTTCTTTAACGGCGGTATCGAGGCTCCGAATGCAGGAGAGGACAGAATCCTTGTTGATTCTCCGAAGTACGTTCCTACTTACGATAAGAAGCCGAGAATGTCTGCATACACCGTATGTGACAGACTTGAGGAAGCAATCACCAAGAAGGATGAGAACGGTGAAGCTTTCTACGATGTTATCATCTGTAACTTTGCTAACCCTGATATGGTAGGNNACTGCAGAAACAGAAAAATATGCTCACGTTACATTTTTCTTTAATGGTGGTATTGATGAACCACAGCCTCATGAAACTCGTAAACTTGTGGCGTCGCCAAAAGTTCCAACTTATGATTTGCAACCTGAAATGAGTGCACCAGAAGTTTGTGAAAATGTACTAAAAGCAATTGAAAACCCTGAATACGGATTTATTTTAGTAAACTTTGCAAACCCAGATATGGTAGGACATACCGGTGTTATTCCGGCAGCCGTAGAAGCAATCGAGACCATTGACAAGTGTCTTGGTGAAATCGTTTCCTTCATCAAGGAGACCAATGGCGTTATGTTTATCTGTGCAGACCATGGTAATGCAGACCAGTTGATCGATTACGAAACAGGCGCTCCGTTCACCTCTCATACGACCAATCCGGTTCCGTTCATTTTGGTAAATGCAGACCCATCCTACAAGCTTCGTGAGAACGGATGTCTTGCTGATATCATCCCGACCCTGATCGAGCTTATGGGCAAGGAGCAGCCGGCAGAAATGACCGGAAAGAGCCTTTTGGTGAAGTAAAAAAATACTTGCATACTGCAAAATAGTGTGTTACAATAAGCGAGCGTTTGTGGGGACACTGCGCCTATGACTTAGAATGGAGGAATTATTCCGTGGCAGTTTTAAAAACTATTCTTACAATTGTATATATTATTATTTGTATCGCGCTTACTGTAATCGTTTTGATGCAGGAAGGTAAGAA
>DCGJ01000068.1:3572-7116 GCA_002315495.1 Lachnoclostridium sp. UBA1781
TACTGGGGCAAGAACAAAGGCCGTTCCATGGATGGTGTTTTGACCAACATCACCCGTGTGCTTGCTGTTCTTTTCATCGTTCTTTCGATTGTATTGAACATGAGCTTTTTGAAGTAAGATTTGTAAAGTAGTAGATTATGAAGGCGCTCAATTTGAGCGCCTTTTTGTTTTTAGAGGGAATTATTTGGGTCAAGATGAGAAGAGGAGAAATACAATGAATGACGAGATGATGAAGATGCGTTCCAGAAAGGAAGAACTTCTGTTAGCGTTGATTAAGGACAAGACAATAAAACCGATGAGACTAAAGGAAATGGCGGGCTTTCTGCAGGTTCCGAGGGAGAAGCGTGGCGACCTGTCCGCTATTTTGGATAAGCTGATGCGGGAAGGAAAGGTTCGCGTGGATGATGCGGGAAGATATCATCCGGGCGGAAGTGAGCATTTGACCGGAGAATACATGGCAACGGACCGTGGCTTCGGTTTTGTTCGCGTGGAAGGAGAAGCCGAGGATATCTTTGTGCTCGATGACAAAGCGATGGGGGCCATTCATCAGGATAAGGTAGAGGTGGTTATTACTGCGGAAGCCGGTGAGAAAAATGGCAAGAAAACCCGCAGGGAAGGTATGATTACGAAGATTGTTGAACATGGTATGAAGGAGGTCGTTGGCCTTTACATGCCGGGCAAAAACTTCGGATTTGTAAACCCGGATAATAAGAAGATTAACTTTGACATTTATATCGCAAAGGAGCATACAAAGGGTGCGGTAAAGGGGCAGAAGGTTGTTGCTACCATTACGGATTACGGTCGCCCGGGACATAACCCGGAGGGTCGTATTACGCAGATTCTCGGCCATGTTAATGACCCTGGAGTGGATATCTTATCCATTGTGAAAGCCTATGGATTACCGGAGCAATATCCCGAGGAGGTAATGCTTCAGGTAGAAGCAATTCCGGGTTATGTGACAGAGGAGGAAAAGGAAGGAAGAACCGACCTTCGAAGCCTTCCGACTGTAACCATTGACGGAGAGGATGCGAAGGACCTTGATGATGNNCTAGGAATGGAAGGCGACAAGGGAGTAGATATTCTTTCGGTAATAAGAGCTTATGACCTGCCAGAGGAATTTCCAGAGAAGGTTGAAAACCAGGCGGAGAGAGTAGCCAAGCCTGTTAGTGAAGCTGACATGAATGGAAGACTCGATCTTAGAGGTGTAATGATGGTTACAATCGATGGCGAGGATGCGAAGGACCTTGATGATGCCATTACCCTTTCGAAATCAGAGGATGGGCATTATCATCTTGGCGTTCATATTGCAGACGTATCCCATTACGTGACGGAGCGTTCCGCACTCGATAAAGAAGCACTGAATCGTGGAACCAGCGTCTACCTTACCGACCGCGTGATTCCGATGCTTCCGCATGCCCTTTCAAACGGCATCTGTTCGCTCAATGCGGGAGAGGACCGTCTTGCACTCAGCTGTCTGATGGAGATTGATGAGAAGGGTGCAGTCGTAGCCCATACCATCTGCGAAACCTTGTTAAATGTCGATCGCAGGATGTCCTACACGCAGGTAAATGCCATTATTACCGAGCATGATGCGGATATGTGCGAAGCATATTCCGATTTTGTTCCGATGTTTACGCTTATGGCAGAGCTTTCGGGTATACTTCGGGAACGAAGAACCGAGCGCGGCTCGATTGATTTTGACTTTCCTGAAAGCAAAATCACACTGGACGAGAAGGGCCGTCCAATCAAGATTGTTCCGTATGAGCGAAATGCGGCAACCGACCTGATTGAGGACTTTATGCTTCTTGCAAACGAAACCGTAGCGGAGGAGTTTTACTGGCTTGAGATTCCGTTTATGTATCGTACACACGAAACACCGGATCCGGATAAAATCAATCGGCTGAATATTCTCATCAATAACTTCGGCTATCATATCCGCATCCGAGGAGAAGAGATTCATTCCAAGGAATTTCAGAAGCTGATGAACAGGATTTCGGGAACACCGGAGGAGGCGTTAATCAGCCGACTTGCGCTACGCTCTATGAAGCAAGCGAAGTACTCAACGGAGTGTAGTGGGCATTTTGGTCTTGCAGCCAAGTATTACTGCCATTTTACATCGCCGATCCGACGTTACCCGGATCTTCAGATTCACCGAATCATCAAGGAGCATTTGCATGGGGAGCTGACACCAAAGCGGATTGCACATTATGAATCGATTTTGGATGCAAATGCGACACAGGCTTCCAGAACCGAGCGTCGCGCAGAAGAAGCGGAGCGTGAGGTGGAGAAGATGAAGAAAGCGGAATATATGCGTAAATTCCTTGGAGAGGAGTTTGAGGGTGTCATCAGCGGTGTTACAAACTGGGGGCTTTATGTGGAGCTTCCGAACACCTGTGAGGGTATGATTCGTATGACGGATCTTCACGATGATTATTATGTTTTTGATGAGAAAATGATGTGTCTTACGGGTGAAAAGAAAGGCAAACGTTATGCGTTAGGTCAGAAAATTAAGGTACAGGTTGTAAATACCGATTTGGTGCTGAAAACCATTGATTTTCTACCACTCGTGTAGAATAAATTTATTGAAATTTGGGAGAAGTTATGGTAATATTATCATAACTATCAGTGGGTATTTTGTGAAATATAGACAAAAGGAAAACAAAAAAGTAAGAAAATGGGAAAAGATAGTATTCGATTAATAGCAAATAATAAAAAAGCGTACTTTGATTACTTCATTGAAAGCAAATATGAAGCGGGAATTGCACTCCATGGTACGGAAGTAAAAAGTATCCGTATGGGGCATGTCTCGATCAAGGAATCGTATGTACGTGTTGAAAATGGACAGGTGTATGTCTACGGAATGCACATCAGTCCATACGAGAAGGGGAACATTTTCAATCGTGACCCGATGCGCGTAAAGAAACTTTTGTTAAACCGATTTGAGATTAATAAAATCGGCGGACAGCTTCAGACGAAGGGCTACACATTAGTACCTCTTCAGGTTTACTTAAAGGGCAATCTCGTGAAACTGGAAATCGGTCTTGCTCGTGGTAAGAAGCTTTACGACAAGAGAGATTCGATTCAGAAGAAGGATCTTGATCGTGAGCAGAGACGAGAGTTTCGTGAGAACAACAAATAGGGAGAAGGAGCATTTTCCAAGGAAGATGCGGGAGGAGCGTTAACGAATGACAACGCATGAGAAAAAGGTATTAGTTATCGGACATAAGAATCCGGACACTGACTCCATCTGTTCAGCTATCAGCTATGCGTGGTTAAAGGAGCAGATGACGGGACTTCGCCATGTGCCGAAGTGCTGCGGTGAGCTAAATGCGGAGACATCCTTTGTGCTTGAGTATTTTGGCGTAGATAAGCCGGATTACATCGATGATGTGGGAACGCAGGTAAAGGATATCGAGATTCGCGAGACACCGGGTGTTCAGCCGAATATGTCGATGAAGCGCGCCTGGAACTATATGAGAGAACGTCATGTGGTTACGATTGCAGTTACGACGGATGAGAAGCTGGATGGTTTGATTACCGTCAG
>DCGJ01000068.1:7136-12327 GCA_002315495.1 Lachnoclostridium sp. UBA1781
GATATCGCGAAGGTTGCCATGGAGATTTATGACAGTGGGATTCTTTCCAAGGCGAATACACCATATGAGAATATTTTAGATACGCTCGATGCGACCTTGATTGTAGGAGAAATCGAGAATCGAACCTACGATAAGGGAAATGTACTGATTGCCGCAGCGAACCCGGACCTGATGGAGGATTACATCAAGGAAGGCGACCTGGTTATTCTCGGAAACCGATACGAATCCCAGCTTTGTGCCATTGAGATGGGCGCGGCCTGTCTGGTCGTTTGTGAGGGGGCGAAGGTTTCCAATACAATACAGCATTTGGCGAAGGAGCATAACTGTGTGATTATGCAGTCGCCGCATGATGCATTTACCGTTGCACGACTTGTTAATTTAAGTATGCCAATCGGCTACTTTATGACGAAGGAGAATCTGATTACCTTCCGTACCGATGCTTATGTCGATGAGATTCGTGATGTAATGGCGAAGAAACGAAATCGTGACTTCCCGATTTTGGATCATAAGGGCATTTACCGAGGCATGATTTCCCGTCGTAATTTGATGGGCTGTAATAAGAAGCGCGTGATTCTTGTGGATCATAACGAGAAGACGCAAGCCGTGGACGGAATTGAGGAGGCCGAGATCTTAGAGATTATCGACCATCATCGCCTGGGTAGTATTAATACCATTGAGCCGGTATATTTCCGTAACCAGCCGCTTGGCTGTACCGCAACCATTATTTATCTGATGGCGAAGGAGCATGGTATTACACTTCCGAAGCAGATCGCAGGTCTTTTGTTATCCGCTATCTTATCGGATACGCTTGCATTTCGCTCACCAACCTGCACGGAGACGGATAAGGAAGCTGCTGAGGCCCTTTCGAAACTTGCAGGAGAAGACTCCATGAGCCTGGCAGGCAAGATGTTCGAGGCAGGAAGTAACTTAAAGGATAAATCCGCAGAAGAAATCTTCTACCAGGATTATAAGAAGTTTACCGTTGGTGATTTGTCCATTGGCGTAGGCCAGATTAATTCCATGAGTTCGATGGAGCTTCAGGTGATTGAGAATCGTCTGCAGGAATTCTTATCCAAATCACGAATGGACGATTTGGGGATCGTGTTGTTCTTGCTTACGGACATTTCAACCGAGTCGTCCCGCATCTTGTATCGAGGCGATAAAGCGAAGGAGCTTCTAAGCGAAGCCTTCCATGTGGAGGTTTTGGATCATTACTGTGATGTGCCGGGATTGGTTTCGAGAAAGAAGCAGTTGATTCCGGGAATTATGGTAGCGTTGCAGGCGCTGTAGTTTTTGGGAGGAAAAGGGCATTTTTAATGAGTGATAAAAAGAAAACAATGTTTCTTGTTCTTGCAGGTGTAGGGCTTGTTGGAATCGTGATATGCGTGCTACTAATGACAGAAAGTAGGCAGAAAACGATTGGAGAGGGCAAGGTTAAACCAACAGCTACACCGGTTGTTGTAATTAACACCTCGACGGATATCAAAACTCCGAAGGATGCTGAGGTGAGTTACGACAAAGAGTCGAAGATTGTTCGTATCGTCAGTGAACGGTTAAAAAACTTGGACACAAATAAGAACAATCTAAAGTTTATTGTAAAAATGAAATCGGACGCGCGTATTCTTTTTGAATCCGATTTTGTGAAGCCGGGAGAGGGTTTGGAGGCAATTGAATTCAGTTGCGAGCTGGAACCCGGAGAGTATCAATTTTATCTGGACATTGAAACCTATAGTGGCGAGAAGAATGTCGGAGGACAGATGACCCAGTTAAGTCTGGTCGTAGAGTAGGAGTAGTGATATGAGACGTATGGTACGAAAGAGAAGCTACAAAAGAACAGTTGCATTATTTTTGGCTCTGGTATTGATTGTTCTCGGTTGCAATTTGGACGGGCTTTCCCTTCGAAAAGCAAAAGCTATTGAGCGTTTTGCACTTGGTGCAAATGCAATTACTAATATTTCCTTCAAGCAGAACGGAAATGTTGTTGCATCGAAGAACGAGGTTGTTTCTTCCGCTGGAGTTAATACAGCGAATAATGTAGACCTGGTCATTGAGTATGCGATTGATGACCCGGAAGCATTTAAATCGACTAAAGAAAACAACACGTATCACATCGAGTATGCACTCGGTGATATTTTCATTCCTGATGTTTCGAAGATGAACGGTAAGGTATTAGGTAAGTACGGCGATAACGTAGGTACCTATCAGATCGTTCAGGGCTCGGATGGAAGCTACTATGCGTATATCGATATCGATGAAGAAGCAGTAGACAACAAGGATAACTTTAGTGGTACTCTTACATTAAGTGGTAAGGTTGACAGTGAGAAGGTTGAACTTGGAACGACCGAGCTGAAGTATGAGTATGCACCGGGGAACTTTATGAACATTCCGGTTCAGACGAAGACGAATTATCCGGGCTACGTATCGACGCAGAAAACGAATAACGGATATGAGTATGATGCAGCCAACAACAAGGTTGTGATTTCCTACACCATTACCTCTACGGTAGAAAAGGCAGTAGACAGCTTCCAGTTGGTTGATACACCGAGTACCGAGATGAAGAATTTTCAGCTTACTTCGGTTGATGGCGCGACAATGAACTCTACTGCAAATGCAGACGGTTCCACGACCATGACCATGACGAAGAACGGTGGCTTTAAGGCCGGTGATGTGGTAACCACGAAGTATACGATGGAAATCGATGCCGACGAATTCAAAAAGACGAATAGCGGTATCTATGCTAATAACCGTGTTGAAACAAAGGTTAGTGCGGATGGTACAAACTTTTACATGGGTGGCACGAATAGTTCCGCAACCATGATTAAAAATGAGTGGATTAATAAGACCGGTAAGCAAAGTGGGAATAGCTTTTTATACACAATTACCGTGAATAACGGTATTGGTATGGAGGTTGGCGGAAGTACCATTTCGGATACGTTTCCGGAGGAGTTAGTGTTAGCCAGTGATGGTTATTACTTTTCGTCCACTCCACGACTTAAAGTGAAGAACAGCATAGGGGTGGATGTAACCAGTTCATGCAGTGTTTATTATGATAATAAATATGTTACTTATTTTCCTGGAACATTTTCCGTTGGTTCTTGTAACGGCTTTGTTATAACACTGCCTGATTCGACAACGGATATCTATACAATTGAATATGAAATCACTGAATTTTCATGGGGTTCAACGATGCCAGGTGGTACCACCACGGAATCCATTTTTGACAAGCCGGGCTCGAATACCTACGATAATACCGCTACATTCAAAAATGAAAACATTGGTGAATTCTCCAGTACTGCAGGAATTACGATCGTTAACTCCCTCGTGAATAAGGAAATTACGAATCGTACGAATGATACCATTTCCTATAAGACGACCATTATTGCAAGCGAGGAATCGCCGATTGTAGTTGGTGCAACCTTATTTGATGAGGCTTCCATTCAAAATGATAACATCATTTGGAATGCGAACCTTGTTTCGGGACATCTCTTTGGCTTGGAGACCTTAGATGGTATTGTACTTACCAGTAATGGCACGACGCTTGTGAAGGGTGTGGATTACACCTTTGATGAGGTTTTACTGTATGATAATTACAACCATGGTACCTTGGCATCCAATCAATTTGGTTCCAAATTCCAAATCAGATTCCTAAAGCAATTCACAAGTAATATTGAAATAACCTACGACATGCCGTACTCTTTGGAGCAGGTTGGTTACTCACGTGACTATGTTAATTCCATTTCTTTGACGAACGGCAGCACGACAGGGAGCGGCGAAGCAAGATACACGGAAACCGGTCGTTTAAGTAAAACCGGGCAGGTTTCTACGACGGATAACAAGGTGACATGGTTGATTCAGGTCAACTATAATAATGAAACACAAAATGGAACGAAATCAGAGGCCTTTAAGGCAGTAAAAGTAACAGATACCTTACCGGAAGGTGTTTCTCTTATCGGTGCCAAGATCAAAAAGGGTAATACGGGCTTGGTTGACTTTATTTTTGATGAAGCAGGTAAGGGTACAGCTTGTGCTACCGGATGGGGTGATGGCGGTATGTGGGAGGAATATTTGTACTGTTATCAATCCACCAAGGATGGTCGTGAAAACTTAGATTTCTATTTTGATACGGTTGAAGAGTTTTATGTCATTGAAATTACGGCCGAATTTGATTCAGATTCCGAATTCGCAAAGAATCCAACTTCCCAAATTGCCAATACGGCCTATATGGAAGGCTTGGGAATGCCGGATTATTTCTCGACTTCTAAGACAGATATTTCCACGAAAATTTTTGATAAGAAAAGCAGTGGTACAATCATCGACTCCAATAATATCAGTAGTTTGTTCCCGGACGATTTCCTTGAGGGACTTACTGATGCGGAGAAACAGGCTTACATGTGGCAGACTGCTGCTGAAGCAGGTCACGTCAGCTACTATATTGATGTGAACCTTCGTGGCGGTAACTTGAATCCGGATGCAGATTTCCTGACCTTGGAGGATGAGCTTCCAAAGGGCACCAATCTGGATATGAAGAGTCTGAAGGTTTATAAAGCAAGCAATGCCGGTGCTAGCACCGAAGAACTTGCTGCAGATTCCTGGAGTTATTCCTATAACTCCACGACCAATAAACTGGAAATGAAGCTTCCGGATGAACAGGGACTTCGCGTTGTATATGACCTTGTTGTGGTTGGCGAAGTGGGAGGAACTGTTACCCTTTCCAATAAGGCTACTTTGATTGGAACCGAAACTACAACACAGACTTCTGACGTGAAGCAGTTTATCGTAACGAAGTCTTCTTCATCCTTTACCTCGGATAACACCTCTATTCGTATTGTAAAATTCGATGCTACCGGTGCAGGCGTTCTTCCCGGTGCGAAATTTGGTGTTTTTGATCTGAATGGTACAAAGCTTCAGGAAGAAACAACGGTTGCAAATGGTGCGCTTGAATTCCAGTTTGAGGAGAGCGATAAGAATAAGATTTTCTATTATCAGGAACTTAAGGCTCCGGATGGATATAAGCTTGATTCCACGAAGCATTATTTCTGTATCGTTGATAATAAAGATGCTGCAAAGGCGCTTGGAGAGCTTTCCACGGATGGAACAGAAGTTAATTATGTAAATGGTGGCGAAACAATTCCGGCAACCCTTTATTTTAGAAGTGTTTCCTTTGATATCACGAACCAGATAAATGACGAGC
>DCGJ01000173.1 GCA_002315495.1 Lachnoclostridium sp. UBA1781
CTTCTTGCACTGAAGATGGCAATGCCAAGACTTACCACTTGGGTTGAAGATTACCAGGCAATCTCCCCAACTCCGACTCCGGCAAAGTAATAGGAACAATAGAAACGAAATTAAAAGGGTGGGAAGCTCCCACCCTATTTTCGACAATTAGAAGGAAGAACTCATCAGGAAGGGATTGGAGGATTACAATTATGTCGAGATTGGAAGAAATCATTGACGGGCAGAAAAAGAACTTAGAGAAGGAACATAAGGTGCGCACGCATTTAGGCAGGGTATTTGGTTCAAAGGTGGATAATCCACCTGAGTTTCTGCCTAATCGAGAGCTGCTTAGTGCAGTCGAAATCACCCCGGGGAAGCTTACGGAGGCGGAAGTGCAGGCAATTTGTTTTGCAATGACCTGTGACCCTAAGATGAGTGAAATGTCAAAGTATAATTTCCAGGAATTAGCGGAAATGAGTGTCCCTGAGTACCTTTTGATGAATGTCATTGCAAGTGAGGGAGACGGTGGACGAAAAGACAGATATGTTCGGGCGACCTATGAAGCTCGTTTGCGTGCGAAGGAAGCAATTGATCAATACAATGCCGGGAAAACCGAGCTTGTGGACCAGGCAATGAAATACCTTGCAGATTATGTGAATGGTGAAAGCGCCGGCCACGCTATTTTTGTTTCGAATGAATCTCAGATGTTTTACTCCTTTTACGATATGATTCATCAGGTTGAGAAGTCAGATGCCCTCAAGGTGTTGAACGAGAAGATTGAGCCTGATGTAAGAATGAAGATGGAGGAGAAAATTCGTCTCAAGCAGATGGAGGACAAGGCATTCGAGAGCACGGAGAAGCTTGCTTCCCTTAGTGAGGAGGAGCGCGACAAGGCGATTCTTGATATTCTCTGTGATTATACCCTGGCTTCTTGGTCGCACCAATATTTTGAAGATAAGCTTATCCAGGATGAGATGATTCCGAACGCGACAGCTCTCCTGTCAGGTGAAGAGGAGAGAGCGGAATTAAATAATGCATTACAAAAGCGGTTTGGTCCTGCAATATGTGAACAGATTCAGGAGCATGTGTTACACAATATTACTCAAAATGCCGGTAATCTGTATATCGCATTTCAGGGTAAAATTAGTAGTCCGATTACCTCGATTGCTTTGTCTGAGGGTTCCCCGGAAGAGAATCAGGAGAAATTAAGAAGTCTGATTCGAGATCAGATTGCCATGTCGGAGCAGTACAGCAATCTGATTAAGTGCAAAAACACAGAGGATGTTCTTATAGGACTGGAACAATACCGAACCAACAATTCAAATAAGGTTAAAATCAAAACGGATGAAGTGATTCTGGACGACAAATTAGAGCAGCTTGTGCGTGAAAGTGAAGCCAAGTTTGAAGCAGGGAAGGAAGAAAGAAAAAGCACACACCTCAAACGCTGTAAGAACTTTGTCCTAAGCGGTAATGCGGACAAATCGATTGTAGGCTCTGCTAGGAGAATGATTTCGAAGGCGGCGGGCGGACGAGAAATCGAAGACCTCGCAAAGGAAGTGTTTGAGCAGCATTTGGCGTCAAATCATATTGAAATCGATAGAGAGAAGGTTTTCGACGACAAGCTGGACCCGCAAACGGGCAATTACATTTATAAAGATGTTAGTAACCTTACGGATACGCTCTTCGCTGTAGCCAAAGACGGTAAAAGCGTTTATGAGTTCAAGACGGTTGTTACAGATGACTATAAGCTGGAGGTTCAATCCAGAAAGCTTCCACAGGTTCCGCTTCGTACCGGACACCATATGGCTGATGCTTCCGGTGTCAATCTATATGAAATTAACAATGGTATCGCGAAGGCCAATGCACGAGTAGGTGGAAATAATGCCTGGAAGTTTGACACGAAGCTGAAACCATATTTTGATCAGATTCAAAATGAGGCCCAAGGTGAGATTAAGGTTAGCATTAGGAATTTCGACGAGATGCATGAAGCATTGAACCAGTTGTCGGTAAAGATGGCAGAGGTTCGGGAGAAGGAGAACTACCAATTCCAGGGTCGTAATATGGTTCGGGAGCGGATTACAACTCCGGAGCAATACCAGGAATTGATTCGTTGCTATGAAAATGCGGTTCAAAAGGTGGCCGATTATCAAAAAATGAACCCCCTCGATCCACGTATTTCGGATATGAAAGTGGTTATGCAGGAGGAACTTGCTGAAATCAAGTCGCTTCCGATTACCGGAATCGGCATGCCGATGACCAAGGCACTCGAAAACAAGCGTAAAGACCAATTGGCAGCTGAGTCCGAGGTAGTGGCTCGTGGTCTTCATACCGGTGGCAGAATCAATCCTACGGTAGACCTCATGGGTGATGCAGAGAATGTTATAAAAGAGCATCTGTTTCAGAAGGGACCATTTCAAAAATGGAGTGATGGAACCGTACGAATTGAGGATGATTGTCGATTCGACAACCAGGGCAATAAGCTGGAAGGTTTCGAGGTTGCAGATTATCTTAAGGAACACGAGAATGATCTTTACGAAGCAATCCGTGCTCGTATGTTACCATTTACAGAGCATTACGAGTGTGAATACAATGCCGAAGAAACGATTGCAGCCCTGAAGGAATGGATTCCTGACATAAAGATTCCGAGCCCGGAAGAGAGACAGGCGCGCCAGGCCTTGCAGATTGCTACAGAACGGGGCTTAATGGACGCGTGTAACGTGCGTACGCTGGCATTATTAACAGCGAAACCGGCAGGAGATGTTGATCGGGCCTTGCAGGTGTTCTTAAAGACCTCCGGAAGTGCCGAAGACCACGCATTTAACCGGAAAATGATGAAATTGGGTGCCTCAACAAATAGGGAAGAGTTGAAAGAGGGCTTTGAAATTGCACTTGATATGCTCTCTAAGGTAAATCTGGAAGACTATGACCTTCGTAAGGATTACCTGTTCACCGCTAATCCGCAGAAGGTGCTTGATTTCACCCTGATGTGCTGCGATATCCAGAGTGTTATTAGTAAAGCACAGGAACTCGGAGTCGATATTCGTGCACCAAAGTATGATGTGATTCGTAAAAATGCTCCTATCATCGAGCATCTTGCCTCTCAGTGGCAGGTAAAACTTAAGATGATGACCAATCCGGCATATGAAGTATTCGACATTACTCAGTTCGGACGCAAGGACATTGAGAAGATGAGCGAAATCTCTCAGAACGAAGCGGATAATCGTATTATTCAGAATATCGCTTCGAGAGCCGAGGATGTTTTGGCAAATAATTATACAGCAAATAATGCTATGTTACGAAAGTCAGGGACGATGGCGGATTGCATTCGTAATGCCAGAAAAAATTGTCAGCAAATGGTGTCTGTGGAACCATCGGACGGCCCTTTGGTAGCTGCAAGAAATGCCATGGAAAATGATGTCAAGAAGTACTTCGGTATTACGAAAAAGACCTCGACACCACTCTATACCAATGTTATCAAGGCAATTGACCGCCTTCGTGAAGCTCCGTACTATGAGAGGGAGAGACTTCGCCAGGAGCTTGTTGCAACCTGTGACACCTATCTTAGTCATCGTGGTGCCAATAAGAAACGAAGTATTCTCGTTCGCAATGTGAAGCAGGCAGCTGTCGAGATGAAAGCCGATTGCGAGATGTACGTAAAAGAAGCTTATGACCGTACGGCAAAGAGTATGGTTGATGGTGTCAAGAAGGCATTAAATATCTATAATACCGCCGAGCTGGGCAATACCGATAAGGGTAAGTGGGCAAGAAGGATTTTGGCCGGCTTCGAGAACGAAGAGAAATGTGCCAAATTGATGGAAGCGCTGTCCAAAACTAAGGTCTGTGATAGATTTGTGAGACATCCGGAAGAGACAACGGATAAGGTACAGTTTCTTCAGGGCTGCGGTGCTGCCATTGAGGAGGCAAGTAGACATGTTGAGGAGATTAGTTCCTGGCAGGTAATGGAAGCGATACCACAACAGCCTGGTGTGGAGGCACCGAAGAATGGTGAAAATGCACAGCCGCAGAACAAGTTGGAAGACGATGTTCCGGACGTTATTGATATGGAAGAACTATTGGGACCTCAACAGTAAGTTAACCGAGGCTTAGAAGTCTCGGGGAGCATTTAAAGGAGATTAGTTATGCCTAATGAACCAAAAAATCTATTAGAAATAATGCGTAACGAAAGCAGAAACGGACAGGCAGCCATTGCAAAGTATGCCGGAAGTACGGTAAGCCAGGCGGATGAGTGGTTTCCGACCAAATACCAGATGGAAGAGATCACAATTCAGTCCAAGCATTCGAATCCGGACAAGCGTCTGGATGAAACGATGATTCAGGCCATTACGCTTGGCGCTATGCTGGATTTCGATTTGTTGGACAAATGCACCACCTCCTCAGGCTTGGTAGGTGGACCGGAAGTCTACCAGGATTATGTACTGAGCAATGTTTTATCGAGATATGATGCCCGTTCGACCGATTTTTATCGCGCCATGGTAATTGCGCGTAAGAATGCAAAGGCTGCAATTGAGGCGTATGACCGCGGAGATGAGACTTTTGTTAAGAAATATGCCAATGTATTTACTTCTTATGTGGAAAAGAAGGGCGTCACGACCACGCTCAGTAATGGCACGGAAGGGGCAACCTATGCTTCTGCATTGGATCTGTATATTAAGGCACGCAAGCATGAAGTTTTCAAGGATACGAAACTTTCGGATGTCAGTGCTGAGAAGCTCAAGGAGCGCGAGTTCGCAAATGAGATGCTGAAGCGCGCGAATGAGGAGCTGGAGCAGCTGTATTCCGCAGAGAATATTACTGCTAAGGACCGAAAAGATCGCATTCTGGGGATAATGACGGCTTATACCGTAACCAACCTGGCTCATTCGTACAGAGAGAGGGAATTCAGACGTTCCGTTTCTGATCTTGTCGATGATATGATGGTGAATTATAACAAATATCTTACAAATGATTATTTGCAAAAAACATTCCCTGGGCTGGATATCGAGGCAAATCGTACCATGCTTGAAAATAACTGGATTAAAACCGTGACTCGAACAAACAACGATATGCAATTGGAGTATGCGGCGAAGGACTTCAGTTACCAGAACTATATGTTATCCGATCCGGAAAGACGTGCGAAATATCTAAAGGCACTTTCCGAAATCATTGAGCGTTCCAAGAAATTTCAGGATATTGTTAATGAACCTGACAAAATGAAGTCTACCAATGCATTGGTGGAGTTACAGCACGAAAACTACCTTGATGATGCCCAAGGAAACCGGATTGACTTCACCTTGTATCGGTTCTCGGAAGATGAAAAGCAAACCTTTCAGAAACTCAGCGAGGATATGAAAGCCGCAAATGCAGACGCTCTTATGCTGGCATTCCAGGAGAAAGTTTTTGAGAATTATAAGAAGAATGTCGAGGCGGTTCTGCAAAAGGAATCCTTAAGTGAGCGTATGAAGGAGCAGCTGGCGGCAGCAAAACTTCCGGCAATTAAAACGGATGCGTTCTTTACGAGCGAGTTAAAACCCGTTTTTGGTAATGAAGCATTTCAAACACCGGGAACGACCATGTACGGGAGACTTCCGGATAGAAAGGGATATGTCAAGATTACCTCGAAAGTCGGCCAAAACGGACAGGTGGATTTTGATTTTGAAACTTTGGACGCATTTCCAATTACGTCAGATCATCCTATCGTACAGGCAAGAATCTATGATAATAACGGCGAGCTTGCAAAGGCCCGTATCCAAAAGCCTGAAAATGAAGCACTCAATGTGACGGAGACGTTGCCTGAGTTAAGAAAGATTATGAAGGCAACAGGAGGGTCGAACCAAAACTCTCAGGAGTATAAGACGTTGGAAGCCGACCTTGCGGAATTAGAGAAGCTTGTGAATACGTACTACGAGAAAGAAACCTATGAGTTTAAGGGGGAACAACGTTCTCGCTATAAAAATAGTATTACGGCGGAACAGAAGCAAACTCTGCTCAATCAATACAGCAAGGTAGGTAAATCAGCAGAAAACTATCTTTCAAATCACATGGAAGACAGGGTTGTTGTGGAAATGTATCACCGCCTTGTCGACGATAATGAAACCCTTAAAGCCCTTAAGCTTGGTGAGGGGAGNNCAGTATGCCGCTTCCGACGGCACTTGCAAATAGAAGAAACAAGGTGATGCAACATGCAGACGAGTTTAAAAAAGATTTTGAACCGTTGCAGGAACCGAAGGATCCTTTGCCTGTCCTCGTACAAGTGGGGGACGACCTCGTACATCATTATTTGGAGAATAAGGTTGGACTGTTAAGGACACCGGATGGTGCGTTGAAGCGGGAGGATAAATGTTACTTCAGAGCAGATGGAACAAAACTCACGAATGAAGTGGTTGCCGAAATCATTAAGAAAGAAAAAAATCAGATGATTCGGTTTGGTGCTCAGCATGGAATTGGCACGGATTATTTTTATGGCGGTGCTGATGAGGTTAAGAAGAATCCGGCAGCCGGCGAAGAGAAATATTATTCAAAGGACGAGCTGATTCAGGCAATCAAGACATTAAACCCCGATTATCAGGTTCCAACGGAAGAGGAGGCTGCAAGACGAGAGGCCTTCAGTCAATCGATTTCGCGTATTGTCAGCGAAACAGCGATGAACATTTCTCTTGAGAGAATGATTGCAAAGAAGGGAAGAACCGCATCGCGTGACTTTGATACCTTTTTGATGGCGGAAGAGCCGGGAAAAACGAAGGAACAGGTTCGGGCCGAGAACGAAGCGCTCTACAGTCTGGCGTGTGGTACGAAGGAACAGAAGAAGGAAGCATTTGAGTTATGTATTGATCGGCTTCGCAAACTGGACCTTAAGGAATATGACCTTGATAATGATAACCTTCTGATGAGCCATCCTCATAAGATTTGTTCCTTTGCAATGCAGGGACAGGATTTGGAGAACTTTATTCTTGGTGCGAAATCTTCGGGAGCAGATATCTTCAGCCCGAAGTATGACGATGTAAGAAACAAGATTGTTGTCATTGAGAATATGGCTTCTGCTTGGAGAAGTAAGATTCAGTTCATGATGAATCCTACCTACAAATATCTGGATTACAAGCAGCTGCCGGATGTAACCATGGATGACTTGGATAAAATTGAAGATGCTCCGCAGCAAACGCAGTTTGTGTTGTCTCAGGTTGCCAATTTGAATATGCAGCAGGTAGAGGACGCAAAAGTATTCCATACACCGGGAAAGACCTTTGCGGAGAAATTAGAGCTTGCGTACAAGAATGCCCCGAGTGTCTTGTTTAAGGATCGCGATAAGGGCAGGGAAGTGATGAAGCTGAAGCATCGACTGGAGCAGAGCGTTCGAATGAGACTTGGAAAGCCACAGGAGAATTCCGATCGGTACAAGAAGGTAATTACTGCGCTGGAGAATCTTCACTCCGCAAATGCTTACCGAAAGGAAGAGATGCGTGCTGCTTTACGTGTGAGCTGTCAGGAATATCTTACCAATCGTTCTAACCATAACGAACACTGGAATCTGGTAAAAGAGGTGTATGACAAGGCAGAAACCTGGAAGCCGGAGATGGAAGCGCTTCGAAAGGATTCCTTGCAACTGACCGGTGAACTGCTCGCGGATGGATTCCATAAGTATCTTAAGGAGCTTGCTGCGGACCCCGATGCTCCTAGGTTTCAGAAGGCATTAACCAAACTTGAAACAAAGGACAATCTGCAGAAGTTGATCATGGGTATCTCGAAGACCGATTATTGTCAGAAGCTGGCAAAGGATTCGCAAAAGCTTTGTTTGAACGACCAGACGGAATTCCGTACCGTATGCTATATGGCTGTACAGAAGACCGCAGAGAAGTTCCCGAATCTGAATCTTGGTCTTGAAACTGAAATTGCAACCGCAATGAATGTTCAGGCGGTGGTAAATCAGGCGCCAAAGGCACAGCCGGTCGCAAATCAGGCGCCAAAGGCACAGCCGGTGGTAAATCAGGAACCAAAGGCGAATAAAGGACCAAAGGCTCAGCCGGAAGTGAAGCAGAAGCCGAAGGCGAAGAAGGCACCGAAGAAGGACAATATCATTCGCGAGGAAGAGGAAGAAATCGGTGAGATTAAGACGACTCGTCCGGGTGTGAAGAGCAATTTCTTAAAGGGTATCCATAGTAAGAAGGACAACAAGCTTACTGAGAATGAGAAGAAGGCTCTGAACGAACTGGATTCTGAAAAGAAAAAGCTGCTCATGGATAAGATGAAAGCACAAAAGGCGATTCAGGATAGGTATCAGGCGAAAACCGCAGAAGTGATTCCTGAAGTGAATGAGGCACTTGAGGATATTGATGCTTCCGTTAGCAATGATATCAGTGCACCACAAGCTTAATTGTAACAAAAAATCGGCTCCACGTAAGTGGGGCCGATTTTTAAGTGCCGATTTTTTAATGCGCATACTAGATATTTCCGGACTTCTTCTCGCTACGAAGGAAGAGGAAGGTTGGGATGAAAGAAATCACCTGGAAGACGATCATAATTACAACCCCGATGATAATATGAACTGCAGTCACATTTTCCATAAAGACGAGAGTGAATACGACGATTGCCACGACCAAATCCGCAAGGATGGTAAGTGGGCTGAAGGGATTTCTTAATTTACGCTTCTGGTTTTCGGTTGCTCCTGTGTTCATTGTTGTATTCTCCATTGTTATTTATCTCCTTTTTCTTGGCTTTTCTTGCCTTATGGTGTTAGAATAAAGGGGGAATCTTAAGAAAAAACACGAGAAACCTTAACGTAACCTTAAAGTTTTCCGAAAACTGATGAATCAGTGACGTGGAATGTGGGTATTTTTCATACGGGAGAGAGTACTATGCCATTTCAGATTATTCGAAACGATATTACGAAGGTAAATGCGGACGCAATCGTCAACACTGCGAATCCGAAGCCGGTCTTCGGCGGCGGTACCGATTCTGCCATCTATGAAGCCGCCGGAAAAGAGCAGCTTCTTTCCGAGCGGAAGAAAATAGGTGATATTGCACGGGGCGAGGCGAGGGCTACGGCCGCATTTGGCTTGAACGCAAACTATATTATTCATACGGTTGGACCGGTATGGGAGGGCGGAGACAAAGGCGAATTCGATATTTTGAAACGATGCTATGAGAACTCGCTTGCGCTTGCGAGGGAGCTCGGGTGTGCCTCGATTGCATTTCCGTTAATTGCAACGGGGGTATATGGATTCCCGAAGGACAAGGCGCTTCAGATCGCAATGTCCGCAATTCAGGCATTTTTGCTGGAACATGATATGACAGTCATTCTGGTCGTGTTCGACAAAAAGGCGTTCGAGCTGTCCGGCAAGGTGGTTGACAATATTCGAGAATACGTTGATTCGAATTATGTCGCAGCGGCTAAGCGAAGAGAATATGAGGAGCCACGCAATCGATTCTATGGTAATTCTATCCCTGATCGCCCGGTAGCTTTTAGTGCGGGGTTTGGCCATAGACGAGAGCGCGAGGAAATCGATGCAGCGGAAAGCCTGCCGCTTATGGAATCATGTATAGAGGAGTGTGTGGAGGCTGAGGAGCATTTGCCGAGAGCGCCAAGGGCGGCTTCAGGTGCTTCGTCAAAGGCAGACAAAGTAGCTTCTCCAAAGGCTGCACCGAAAAAGAAGATAAAGATTGATGACTTGCTTGCTTCTCCGGACAAGACGTTCCAGGAAAAGCTGTTTGAAATCATTGACGCGCGCGGGCTGACCGGCCCGCAGGTGTATAAGAATTATGTTACCAAGCAGGTGTTCAGCAAGATTCAGTCGGACAAGGATTATCATCCGAACAAGTATACCGCGATTGCGCTTTGTTTGTCGCTTCATCTCGACATTGACCAGACGCAGGACCTGATTGGAAGGGCCGGCTGGACCTTAAGTCCGAGCAGCAAGGCAGACCTGGTCGTAAAGGGCTGTATCCTGAACCAGGAATATAACGTCGTTAACATCAACTGTATTCTGTTTGACTTTGACTGTCCGGAGCTGGAGCGAATTAAATAAAACGTCTCCGTGCGGTTGACCAAAATGCGCCCCGAACGTAGTAGACTTGGCTCATAAAGAAAAAACAAACCAAGGAGGAAATGATTATGTACGGAGCAATTTTTGGAGATGTGATTGGAAGCAGATTTGAGTTTGACAGAGGCGGCAAGACGAAGGAATTCAAGTTGTTTACAGAGCAGGATTCCTTTACCGATGATACCGCAATGACCATTGCGGTAGGTGAGGGACTTCTGAAGGCCGGCCTCGATGCCGACGTAGAGGAGATTAAGCAGGCGGTCATCGAGAGCATGCAGGATTGGGGACATCGTTATCCCGATGCGGGCTACGGCGGAAGATTCTGGGGCTGGCTTTTTAACGGCCGCAATCCGAAGCCATACGGAAGCTATGGAAACGGCTCCGCAATGAGAGTATCTGCGGTTGGCTGGCTGTACGATTCTTTGGAAAGAACCAGAGAGGTGGCTCGCGCAACAGCGGAAGTGACCCATAACCATCCGGAAGGAATTAAGGGTGCGGAATGTACCGCAGCGGTTATGTATATGGGAAGAACCGGAAGCACCAAGGAAGAGATTCTTGCCTACATCACCAACGAGTTTGGCTATGATATCTCGGAAACCCTGGACGAGATGCGACGTCGCCACGAGCATGTGGAATCCTGCCAGGATTCCCTCCCGAAGGCACTCAGAGCATTTTTCGACGGCGAATCCTACGAGGACGTTGTGCGAAATGCGGTATCCCTTGGCGGAGATACCGACACCCTGGCGGCGATTGCCGGAGCGATGGCGGAGGCATTTTACGGGATGCCAATCGGAATTATGGCAGAGGGGATGAAGTTTATCCCGGACGACATGCTGGAGGTGCTTCGCAGATTTGACGAGGTGCTCGGAAGAGCATCGGAGGAGCAGAACGAGGCCTATGCGGGGAACGAGTATATCAAGATGGCCGTGGAGCATTTTGCTCAGGCACAGGAAGCGGAAGCACTTGCAATGGTGCTTGATGTGCTCGCAAAGAGAATGCTTGAACATGGCCAGGCGCCGACTCCGATGGCGGACAAGAACCATGTCATGAGAGCGATTGATTTTGAAAATGCGACCGTGGGTGGTACCTTTACACTTGGCGAAGACCTTCGACTTACGATTGACAAGATGCAGGATTCCGAGGGCAATCTCTGGACGCCGCTCTTTACCGATGAGGAGGAGCTGAACAAGGGGGATGCTGCAAATATCCGCATGAATCTTGACATCGCTTCGATTATTGAAGAGGCTTACAGCTACGAGAAGTCGATGGGGCTTGTCATCAATCCGTTTGGACATTCGCTCACCCTTACGAAGGAACTGCTTAAGATTGTGCTGGATCTTTATGAGAATAATAAATAAAATGCAGACAGCCGCCCCAATGGGGGCGGCTGTCTTGCACTTTCCTTGCCGCGTGCTATAATGACACGTAACGATATTTTTTAGGAGGTCCCCTTATGGTATGGCTTGTTAT
>DCGJ01000081.1:0-6253 GCA_002315495.1 Lachnoclostridium sp. UBA1781
CTGCTTCATAGAAATAACGCTCATTGTTAAATCCTCCATTTGGTTTTTTTCTTCCGCATCGGTAATCGCAACGACCCGCAAAGCAGGCACCGGTATTGAATCCAACGCGTGACTTTTCATACTCGGTTAATTTATCACATCATGCAAGGGAATGCAAGAAAAATTTTCAAAAAAATACAGATGGCCTACAAGAACCGCATTTGCAGTAAAATCTAAGGCCATCTGTATGGTTTTATTCCTTTGTATTGGCGAAAATCATCTCTTTCAGATTCGGATTCGTGATTCGAAGAAACGTTCCCTTCATCCCCGAAGAACGTGCTTCGATAACTCCTGCGCTTTCCAGCTTACGAATCGCATTTACAATCACCGAACGCGTAATATGATAACGGTCAGCAATCTTACTTGCAACCAAAATGCCCTCGCCTCCATCCATCTCCTGAAGAACATAACGAATGGACTTTAACTCTGACACGGACAACGAAGCTACCGCAGACTGTACAACCTGAAGTTTACGAACTTCTTCCTGATTCTGTTCACTTTCGGAACGCATAATTTCAAGACCAACCACAGTAGTACCATACTCACATAAGATAATATCATCGATGGAGTACATCTTATTTGGCCGATATAAAAACAGGGTTCCGAGACGCTCGCCTGCAATGTTGATTGGACAGGCAATTGCAATATATTCCGAGATATACTCAGTAAATCCAAGTGTCTCAAGATTAATATTCTCTTTGGTGGATAAGATGTTAAGCAAGCGATCATTTAAATCATTATCAATTCGCTCACCAACCTGGTCGGTAATCAGACTTTTGATTGGTTCCCACTGCGTGCTGTTATTCACTCCAAGAAGCTTTCCTCGAAGACTGATAACCAGTGCATTTGAAGACAGGGTTTCTCCCAACACTTTACAAATGTCATTAAATACGACCTTGTCCGGATTGCTGTTGTTATGTAATAGTTTGTTGATTTTTCTGATATTGTCTAATAACTGTACACTCATAAGTTTTCCTGTTCTATCTCTATTTCTCAACCTATGCTGCAGAAAAGATATTTACTTGGAAGTGGAATTATCCGGTTTCTGCCAGGACATAAAGTCACATTCAGGATATCCCTCGCATCCATAATAACGACGTCCCTTTCGGGTTCTTCGAATAATCAAATCCTTGCCGCATTGTGGACAGGAAACACCTGCTTTTTCCACAATCTGTTTGGTATTACGACACTCCGGAAAGCCCGGGCATCCAAGGAAACGGCCGTGAGGTCCATACTTGTAAACCATCTTTCTTCCGCAAAGCTCGCACTCCACATCCGATTCCTGATCAGCAATCTTAATGGATTCAAGATTCTGCTCTGCCTGCATAACAGCTCCGTGAAGATCCGGATAAAAATTCTTAATCACGGTCTTCCACTGTACCTCGCCATCGCCAACGCCATCCAGAAGAAGTTCCATATTTGCAGTAAACATGACTTCCACAATGCTCGGAAAAGCCTTCTTCATAATCTTATTGGTGGCCTCGCCAAGTTCCGTTACAAACAGATTCTTCTTCTCTTTTGCAACGTAATGCCTTGCAAGCAAGGTGGTAATGGTTGGTGCATAGGTACTTGGACGACCGATGCCAAGTTCTTCCATCGTCTTAACTAACGAAGCTTCTGTATAATGCGACGGCGGCTGTGTAAAATGCTGCTCCGGGATGAAAACCTGCTCACTAAAAGTGGTTCCAACTTCCGGAAGCTTGGAAAGCTTCACTTCCTTTTCGTCGTCATCTTCGTTATAAACATTCAAAAAGCCGTCAAACTTTACTTTCGACGTAGCTGTGGTAAACGTATGGTTATTCGCTGTCATCTTAATCGATGCGGTTTCCCAAACAGCTTCAGCCATACGAGAAGCAACAAAACGCTTCCAAATCAGGGTGTAAAGACGCAGCTGATCACGAGTTAAATCTTCCTTCACTGCACTCGGAGTTAAATCACGATACGTCGGACGGATGGCTTCATGTGCATCCTGAATCTTCTTTCCGTCATTCTTTGCCGTAGTCGGAGTTCCCACATACTGGGGTCCATACTGTTCGCTAATAAACTCGCGAACTCCTTTATCCGCTTCTTCTGAGATACGAATGGAATCGGTACGCAGATAGGTGATTAAACCGATTGTACCGTGTCCTTTAATATCCACACCTTCATAAAGCTGCTGGGCAATACGCATCGTTGTCTGTGTGGAAAAATTGAGTTTCTTGGATGCTTCCTGCTGTAACGTACTAGTCGTAAACGGAAGCGGCGCCTTCTTTCTTCGTTCCCCAATCTTCACATCACTTACGGTAAATGTGGCACCTTCAATCTCGGAAAGCACCTTCTTAACATCCGCTTCACAGGTAAGTTCGGCTTTCTTATTGCCTTTTCCATAATACGTTGCAACCAATGGCTTCTTCGAGCCGCTCATCGTAAATTCAGCACCAATGCTCCAGTATTCTTCCTGAACAAATGCATTGATTTCTTCTTCACGGTCTGCCAAAAGGCGTAAGGTTACGGACTGAACGCGACCGGCACTAAGTCCCTTTTTAATCTTCTTCCAAAGAACCGGACTGATTTCGTATCCCACCATACGGTCAAGAATACGTCGCGCCTGCTGCGCATTTACCAGGTCCATATCAATATCACGGGCTTCCTTAATGGAATTCTTAACCGCATCTTTTGTGATTTCATTAAACGTAATACGGGAAGTATTCTTAGGATCCAGTTTCAATACCTGCATCAAATGCCAGGAAATCGCTTCTCCCTCACGGTCAGGGTCAGTTGCAAGGTAAATCTTATTCGATTTCTTAACCTCTTTTCGAAGTGCGGAAAGAACATCTCCCTTACCACGAATCGTGATATAATGAGGCTCACAGTCATTCTCGACATCAACGCCGAGTGTACTTTTCGGAAGGTCACGAACATGACCGCCGGATGCAATTACCTCATAGTTTTGACCAAGGAACTTCTTAATTGTCTTTGCCTTTGCAGGGGACTCAACAATCACCAAATTCTTTGCCATACACATACCTCCCAGCCGAAATCATCCTCGGTAAGGTCTTGTAAAGTAATTCGGACAGGGCTGCTTTGCAAGCCCCATATCCTCTAACTCAGACAGAATCTCTGCAAGAATAACCGGATGTAATTTCGTTTCTTTTACGAGCACATCAAAGTGCTTCAAATCTAAACGCAGACAAGAATACACCATTTTTTTCTCACTTGCAATACCCAAAAATAATTCTGTTTTCATAGACAAATCAGCATTTGCTGGTTCTGAGCGAAGTTCGTTCTCGGCCGCAAAGAACGGATATTTTAATAAAATATCCGACAGGATTTCGTCCGGTTCCGTGACCAGCTGAGCTCCCTGTTTAATCAGATTATTACATCCTTTACTGTTGATATCATCAATTCTTCCCGGTATTACATACACATCCTTTCCTTGTTCGAGGGCACGATCCACCGTAATCAAAGTCCCACTTTTCTCTCTTGCTTCCACTACGAGAACCCCATCGGATAGTCCGGATATAATACGGTTTCGATTCGGAAAATGATGCTTACTCGGAGGACTTCCGGGTGGATACTCGGAAACAACACACCCTCCCTGTTTCACCAGTTCATGATATATTCCCCAGTTTTCTTTTGGATAAGAAGTTCCAATTCCGGATCCAAGAACCGCCATCGTATTCCCGGTAGTTCCAATGGCCGCCTTGTGTGCAATTCCATCCACTCCCATTGCGAGTCCACTGACAATCATAATTCCTGCTTCCGAAAGAACCTCTGAAAAGTATGTGGCAATTTCTCTCCCATAATTCGTACAATTTCTGGTTCCTACAATCGAAATCTTCGGTTTACTCTCCGAAGGTAATTCTCCCTGAACGTATAATCCGAAAGGAGCATCCGAACACTCTGCTAATTTCTTTGGAAATGCTTCCTCATCATGCAGCACAAACGATACCCCTAAGCGGTTCATTTTAGCAATCAGTTCATCAAGATACCGTGAATTTGCCGAGTCTTTGATTCTTGTTTTCAAATCATCCGAAATCGTCAGTTTATCACATTGTTTTTCAGGATATAAAAACAGTGCTTCCAAATCGTTACTATGTCGATATATGCTGCGTAACTGTTTCCAGTCCTGTGTAATACTTTGTAACCACGCTCCGTATAGATTCATTATGATACCTCCATATAACCACGATCCGGCGTATGATAACGATATGCTTCCTTGACATGTCGGACCTGAATCTGTTCACACCCTTCTAGATCAGCAATCGTCCTCGCCACTCTTACCATACGATGATATCCTCTCGCAGAAAAATTGTTTCCTGAATATGCCTTTTCAAGTACCGCCTTGCACGCTTCATCAAGCGGACAATAGGTCTCCAATAACGATGCCGGAAGCTCACTGTTGAAGGTAAAACCCAACCCCTCATACCGCTTTTTCTGTATCTCTACTGCCTGTTCAACACGTTTTTGAATATCAGCACTCGATTCCGTCTTCTCTGTTTCGAGCATCTCTCCAAAAGATAAAGATGACAACTCAACACATAAATCAATACGGTCCAGAATCGGTTGTGAAATCTTTCCGAGATACCGACGTATTCGGTCAGGACTGCAATGACATTTTTCTCGATTCGGATAATACCCGCAAGGGCAAGGATTCATCGCCGCAACCAACGATACATTTGCCGGAAATGATGTTGCACCGTGAAGTCTGGTGATTCGCACTTTCTTCTCTTCCAGTGGTTGTCGTAATACCTCTATGCTCGCTCTCTGAAATTCTGTAAATTCATCTAAAAACAGTACTCCGTGGCAAGCCAGGCTGATTTCTCCGGGTTTCGGAATCACGCCGCCCCCGATTAACGCCGTTCCTGAAATCGTATGATGAGGAGCTCGAAACGGGCGTTCTGAAAGAAGCTTTCCACCTTCTTGTAAAATGCCTGCCACACTATAGATTTTCGTAAGCTCCAGGCGTTCCGATACGGTAAGTTTCGGTAGGATTCCCGGAATACACCGCGCCAACATACTCTTCCCCGTCCCCGGTGGGCCCATAAGAAGCAAATTATGCTTGCCTGCAGCACAGATTTCCGCGCCTCGCTTCGCAAGAAACTGGCCATGAATATCCGCAAAATCATAACGAACCGTCTTCTCTAACACATCCTTGTCCTCTGACATTTCCTCATAATCCGAAATGGCCGCTTCTATATCTGAAATACCTGCATCAACATCCAAAACGCTTGCTTTCGTATCCGAAATACTTACATCCACATTCAAAATATCTTCAGCCGCATTTGGAGTTACTGCAGCCTCACTAGGATAACACCCAACAAGGCTTTCTAATGCTTCTGTTAAACTTTCGACTCCAATCAATTCAATACCGGTAATCAAACTCGCCTCAGCGAGATTCTTTCCCGGGACGAGCATTTTTCGAAGTCCGATATTCTTCGCTTCCGAAACCGCGCTAAGAACGCCCGGCACTCCGAGCACTTTCCCGTCTAACGATAATTCTCCGAGAATCCCAACATCCTTCAGTAGGTCGGGTGGAAGAAAACCAAGTCCGCCAAGTAGCGCTAACGCAATGGAAAGGTCATACGAGGTTCCTTCTTTTCTTAAATCTCCCGGCGAAAGATTTACGGTTATCTTCTTTGGGGGCAACGCATAGCCGGAGTTCTTCATGGATACCCGTACACGTTCTCTCGCTTCCTTTACTTCCGACGACAGATAGCCCACCATATCAAAACTCGGAAGGCCCGGTGAAACATCCGCCTCCACCCGCACCATAACCGCTTCTATACCAACTACGGCAAATCCAATTGATGTACAAAACATATCAAAAATCCCCCTTTTATCTTGCCCAAAAAAACTTTAGACCTACCCTTATTATAATGAAAGAACATAATTAAAATCCATTTGCAAAGGCAACAAAAAAGAGCGCCCTGATTTTCTCAGGACGCCCCGCATTTTCCAATTTTCTTCCAACTAAATGCCGAATATGTAAAATTGAATCTCTTATTTTTGTTTAGATTTACTCTTCTCGGAGGAAAGCAGGCTCTCAAGTTCGGCCATAAAGGTATTCACATCCTTGAATTCACGATAAACGGATGCAAAACGAACATACGCTACCGGGTCCAGATCCTTCAGCTTGTCCATAACGATTCCGCCAATAACACGGCTTGGAATCTCTTTGTCTTCCATGCTGAAGATCTGATTTTCCACCTCATCGACCAATGCGGTAATCTGA
>DCGJ01000081.1:6284-7738 GCA_002315495.1 Lachnoclostridium sp. UBA1781
AATCTGATCTACGGAAATCGGTCTCTTATGGCAGGAACGGAATACACCGGACTCAATCTTTGCACGATCATACGGCTCACGAATATTATCCTTTTTGATAACCACAAGCGGAATCGCTTCAATTTTCTCATACGTCGTAAAACGCTTACTGCAATCATCGCACTGTCTTCTGCGACGAATGGAATTGGATTCCTCAGCTGGTCGGGAATCAATTACACGGGTGTTTTCTGCTCCACAAAACGGACACTTCATCTTGTACCTCCAATATTACCGAGCTTTGCTCGAATTACTGATACAGCATTTCAATCATCGTGATTAAAAAACTGTTTCGCATCTTTCCAATTACTTAATTAACTCTGCGATATCGATATTCTCACCGGTAAGACCGATTACTGCACCCTGCTTTGCTTCGGAAGCTTCCGGATGTGCAATCAACCACTTATTGCTTGCAAACAATCTCTTATCATCATCGTTCTTTGCAACAATTGCCGGCTTATCATAGTTCGTTCCCTTCGGAAGAACGATAGCCACACGGAATGTCTCATTATACTTTGCGCTGCATGGTGCATAATGCAAAGTGGTTGCATAAAGCTCTACTGCGGTTCCTGCAGGACAGTAAAATGCTTCTACCTTCGAAGTATCTAACATCTTGCCCATACAATCCTGCTGTCTTGCAAGAAGCAAAATGCAGTCCTCAGCAGCAACATCCACCTCGGAATCTCTATGATACTCAAGACAATTCAACTTAGTATTCTTACCGTTACAGTAACCAATCTGAATCGGCATACCGCCATAGCAATTTGCAGAGAACTCTGCCATTGCAGGAGTTGCCTCCAAGGAAGCCACGCTCGGAAGATACTCAACACCGTCACCGGCCGGAGTCTCACGAAGTGCAGCCAACATTGCATCCATGTCATAGCCGGTAACAATACGTCCATACGTTGCAAATGCTTCATCACTAACCTTTTGAATCACTAAACTCATTTTAAAACCCTCCAATAATTTAATTTATCTCTGCACGCGACCGCTTCCGTCGCCATTTGCCAAAGTTTCAACCTCCTTACGGGACACCATATTGAAATCCCCCGGGATGGTATGTTTAAGAGCTGACGCAGCAACTGCAAACTCCAGTGCTTCCTCCTGACTCTTTCCGTCAAGAAGTCCGCAGATCAAACCGGCAGCGAAGGAATCACCACCTCCGACACGGTCTACAATATGCAGTTTATAGGTCTTGGAATGATAAAAATGCTCCCCATCATAGATGGCAGCGGACCAGGCATTGTCGGTTGCGGAGAAGCTTTCTCTTAATGAGCTTACAACATACTTAAACCCAAAGCGTTCCACCATCTGACGGAAGATATCCTGATATCCGGCAAGTTCCAACGAGCCACTGGTAACATCCGTATTTCCCGGTTTGAACCCAAGCACCTTCTCGGCATCTTCTTCATTTCCAA
>DCGJ01000081.1:7811-20969 GCA_002315495.1 Lachnoclostridium sp. UBA1781
TCCAAAGCTTCTTACGGAAGTTAAGATCACAGGAAACCGTAAGTCCTTTCGCTTTTGCTGCTTTTAAAGCAATCTCGGTAAGCTCGGCTGCCTTGTCACTGATCGCCGGAGTAATTCCTGTAAAATGGAACCAGTCGGCACCATCAAAGATACGATCGAAATCAAAATCTTCTGCAGTTGCCTCTGAAATGGCACTGTGCGCACGATCATATACGACTTTGGAAGGACGAACGGACGCACCGGTCTCCAAATAGTAGATTCCGATTCGTTCCCCACCTCTTGAAATCATCGAGGTGTCAACTCCCTTTGCACGAAGAGATTCCACACACGCATCCCCGATTTCATTGTCCGGAAGCTTCGTTACAAAAGAAACATCATATCCAAAATTAGCAAGAGAAACGGCTACATTTGCCTCTCCTCCGCCATAACACACATCAAAGCTTTGAGCCATGGTAAATCTCTGATAACCAGGGGTAGAAAGTCGAAGCATAATCTCACCCATGGTAACAATCTTTTTCATACCAACCCCTCCTAAATAATATCAAACCTACAAGATATAGTATCATAAAAGCCACTGTTCTTCAACGATTTTTTCCTCATTTTGACACAAAATTTTGTAGTTTTGGTACTTGAGATACTATTTCTAGTGTGCTATGATGTTACTGATGCGAAAACTTGTTAACACAAGATACGCAAATACAAACCGGAGGACACAAACCATGGCTTTTATGGATCGTGATTTTTTGTTGACAAGCGAAACCGCTAAGACACTTTATCATATGTATGCTGCACAGATGCCGATTATCGACTATCACTGCCACATTGAAGCCAGGGAAATTGCCGAAGATGTGCATTTTGATACGATAACACAGCTTTGGCTTGGTGCCGATCACTATAAATGGCGTCAGATGCGTACCAATGGGATTGAGGAGCGCTATATTACCGGTGATGCCGATGATTTCGAAAAGTTTTATGCCTGGGCTTCCACTTTGGAGCGTGCTGTCGGCAACCCTCTTTATCACTGGAGTCACTTGGAACTTCAGCGTTACTTCAACATTTATGAGCCACTCACCACGGCAAATGCTCGCCGCATTTTCGATGAGTGTAATGAAAAGCTGAAGGATCCTTCCATGTCCGCCAAGGGTTTGATTTTGCAATCCAATGTGAAATTGCTTTGTACGACCGATGATCCTGCAGATGACCTTAAGTATCATAAGATTCTTGCTGCTGATACCACTTTTCCGGTTAAGGTTCTTCCGGCCTTTCGTCCGGACAATGTGCTCTACATTGAAAAGGATGGTTTCCGTGATTACATGGAAAAGCTCGGTGCAGTTCAACATACTTTTATAAAAGATATTGACGCACTTCTTTCTGTGCTTCATCAGAGACTGGAGTATTTTAATGTTAATGGTTGCAAGGTGTCCGATCACGGTCTTGCTTATGTTATGTATGAGCCGTGCACGAAGGACGAAGCAAACCGCATTCTCCTTAAGAAACTAAACGGCGAAGCCATTACCACCGAGGAGGAACTTCAGTATAAGACTTATATGCTCTCCTTCTTAAGTGCCGAGTATTCCCGTCTCGGATGGGTGATGCAGCTCCATTATGGAGTGAAACGCGACAATAATACATATATGTTCCAGAGAATCGGTGCAAACACCGGTTTTGATTGCATTGATAATTATACACCGATTGCTTCTTTGGCTGAATTTATGAACAGTCTTGCAAGGACCGAACAGCTACCAAAGACGATTTTGTATTCCCTGAACCCGATTGACAATGCTGCCATCGATGCCTTAATCGGATGCTTCCAGGATTCCTCCTGTGTTGGTAAGATTCAGCACGGATCCGCGTGGTGGTTCAATGATAACAAAGCAGGTATGACAGACCAGATGACCAGTCTTGCTAATCTTGGTCTTCTTTCCCGTTTCGTTGGAATGTTAACCGATTCCCGTAGCTTTTTATCTTATACCAGACATGAATATTTCCGTCGTATTCTTTGCGAAATGCTCGGAAATCTTGTTGTTAACGGCGAATATCCGGAGGATATGCAGCTTCTCAGCTCTATTGTTTGTGATATTTCGTATAATAATTGTAATACTTATTTCGATTTTAAACTCTCGTAATCCTACGGGAGTTTATTTTTGAAAATGCGGCAGCATTTTCATATATATAACCCCAAACTCATAATTATACTATACATTACACGGAGGTGCTTATGAGACACTTAATCAACCCAATGGACCTGTCTACCGAAGAGGTAAACAACATTCTGGCATTGGCCAAGAAAATTATGGCCAACCCGGAAAAATATGCTCACGTATGTGAAGGCAAGAAGCTTGCAACCCTCTTCTATGAGCCAAGTACCAGAACACGTTTGAGCTTCGAGGCTGCCATGTTGAATCTTGGTGGAAAGACCTTAGGTTTTCATTCTGCGGATTCCTCTTCTGCTTCCAAGGGAGAAAGCGTTGCGGACACAATTCGAATCATTAACTGCTATGCAGATATCGTAGCAATGCGTCATCCAAAGGAAGGTGCTCCGCTTGTTGCTTCCAAATATTCCAGAATTCCGGTCATCAATGCAGGTGATGGCGGTCATATGCACCCGACACAGACCTTGACTGACCTTCTGACTATGTCTGAGTTAAATGGTCGTCTTGAGAACCTGACGATCGGCTTCTGCGGTGACTTAAAGTTTGGTCGTACCGTACATTCTCTCATTAATGCCATGGTTCGTTATCCGGGTGTAAAATTCGTCCTCATCTCTCCGGAAGAACTTAAGATTCCGGCATACCTTCGTGAGGAAACCTTGGATGCAAAAGGAATTCCTTACAAAGAAGTATCCAATCTCGAGGCCGTTATGCCTGAGCTTGATGTCCTTTACATGACCCGCGTACAGAAGGAACGTTTCTTTAACGAAGAAGATTATATCCGTTTGAAGGATACCTTCATCCTCGATAAGAAGAAGCTCGAAAATGCGAAGCAGGACATGTACATTCTTCATCCACTTCCACGTGTAAACGAAATCGCAGTTGAGGTAGATGATGATCCACGTGCCGCATATTTCCGTCAGGCACAGTTCGGTGTATATGCTCGTATGGCTTTGATTATAACACTGCTTGGTTTGGCAGATAAGGAGGTATAAAATATGTTGAATATCGGTGGATTAAAGCAGGGTGTGGTAATCGATCACATCGCAGCCGGCCAGGGAATGGCCATTTACGAATACTTGGAGCTTGGAAAGATTGACAGTTGTGTTGCAATCATCAAGAACGCTTCCAGCAATAAGATGGGCCGCAAGGACATCATTAAGATTGAGGGGCCGATTACCGTTGACCTTGACACACTCGCAGTTTTGGATCCGGACATCACCTTAAACTTCATTGAAAATGATGCCATTGTTGCAAAGCGTAAGGTTAACCTTCCGGAGACCGTTACGAACATTTTGAAGTGTAAGAACCCTCGTTGCATTACCAGCATCGAGCAGGAGCTTCCACACGTATTCAAGCTGACTGTTCCGGAAAAGCGCATTTACCGTTGTGTTTACTGTGATCAGAAATATAAGGAAGCAGGCCTGTAAGGTTCTAAAGACGCTCTTACGAGATTTAAAATGCACCTGTCAATCGGACAGGTGCATTTTTGTGTACTAATATAGCTTATTTCTTTTTCTTATCGTGCTTGGTCTCGTCCTTATCGGAATGCTTTTCTTTCTTTGCTTCCTCTTGCGATTCTTCCGCACAAATCACAATCTTTCCGTCTTCCACACTCATACGTACACGATTGCTCTTTACTCCAATCTCATCCAGCATATCTCTTGGAATCTGTATACGACCGGCACGGTCCAAAATGGCATATTCGTCATGCGTATCTTCCGCGCTTGCCACAGAATCCTCAACTTCATCCATGAAGCCCTTCAGTTCCTGCTTCTTCTCCGCTTTCATGATACGTTCACTACTAGTTTTACCGTCGCGAATCATAACGACACGACTTACCTTCTTCGCAAGGTTAATATCGTGGGTTACAATTACAATCGTAATACCGAGCTCTTTGTTCAGATAACGGAAAACATCCAAAATGACATCTGCTGTCTTCTGGTCAACCGAACCGGTTGGCTCATCGGCAAGAAGAAGCTTTGGACGATTTGCAAGTGCGATTGCAATCGCAATTCGCTGCTGCTCACCACCGGACATCTGATTCAGTTTACTATCTTTCTTGTGAGCCATGCCAACAAGATTCAGAAGGTCTAATGCACGCTTCTCCGCATCTTTGCCACCATCTAAGAAACGCATCGGAAGCTCAACATTCTGAAGCGCCGTCAGATACGGAAACAGGTTTCGTGCATTGTTCTGCCATACAAATCCAACGGTAGACTGCTTGTAATCAACCATCTGACGGTCTGTAAGCTTAAACAGGTCTTTTCCGTCTACATAAAGCTTACCTGCGCTTGGACGGTCAAGACCACCAAGCATATTTAAGAACGTGGATTTACCCGATCCGGAGCTACCAATCAGTGCAACAAACTCACCTCGATTAATTTTCAGCTCCAGACCTTGAAGTGCAAGCACCTCCGTGTCCTTCGTACGATAAATCTTTACCAGGTTCTCACAGAGAATCATGGTATTCTCATCCAAATCATCCTCGAGCTCGCCGGTTTTTGTCTGTGCATAAGCCTTCATGAAGGAATCCTTCAATTCATTTGACAACTGGAGCTGCATCGGATTTTCAAACTCTTCTGCCATGATTATTCACCCTCCTTCTCGTTATTAAAGGTGGAGGAAATAATCTCTCCGTCCAAAATTTCAAATACACAATCGCCATACTCCATGATTTTCGGGTCATGCGTTGTCATAACGATCGTGATTCCTTCTTTCTTGATCAGCTCCTTGAAAATGCCGATAACCTGCAAAGAGGTGGCACTATCGAGTTCACCGGTCGGCTCATCCGCAAAGATAACCTTTGGCTTATGAGCAATGGCACGGGCAATCGCAACTCGCTGCTGCTCACCACCGGACATTTCCTCCGGCATGTGGCTTACACGCTTGCTAAGACCAACCATTTTCAAAACCTCAAGTACACGCTCCTTGTAGTCACCCTTATAGTTTGCAAGACGCAGGGCGTATTCCACATTTTCATAAGCGGACATAACGGGAATCAACGCAACCGACTGGAAAATGTAGCCAATATGGGTACGACGAATCTTCTCGCGCTGACTCTCACTCATCTTTGTGATGTCTCCGCCATCCAAGGTAACAGAGCCCTCCGTCGGATAGTCAAGTGCGCTGATGATATTCAAAAGCGTCGTCTTACCGGAACCGGAGCGTCCCTTTAAAATCGTGAGGGACTTTTCCGGAACCTTGATATCAATTCCTTTTAAGGCCTCGAAGGTTCCTCCCGCTACCGGGAAGACTCTTCGAACGCCATCAACAACTAATAAATCACTCATTCCAACCCCTCCTTAGTCTTCACCAAGCTTCAAGGCCTGGTTAATCTTAATCTTGGACAACAGTACGGAAATTGCTCCGATACAGCATGCCAGCATAAGGAATAAGACAACTCCGATACGAATCATATCGTTCTGCTCAACAAAGATCTGTGTTGGCAACGTCTGAATCGAAGGCGAGTAGGCGATGGAAATCAATGGAATAAACAGCTTGGATGCAAGTAAACCAACTGCAGCACCAAACAGAATCGGCAAAATGGAACCGAACAAATGCTCGTTGATCAGCATTTGGATCAATTCACGCATGGACATACCCATTGCTCGATAGATACCGAAAATGAGTTCTCTCGAACGAATGGAGGTAATCCAGTAAATCAGGAAACCGATGGCACAAAGAACAATTACTACAATAAAGGTAAGCGTCAACATACCATTCGTAATCTGGAAATACGGATCGTTTTTCAGATTGATAATATCCTGCGTTGTATCCGTAAAGGTCTTACAGGAAATCTTATTCTCACTAATCCAGTCATAAACGGAGTCTGTGGAACCATCAACACGAATCCATACTTCATACGGAGTAAGCGGGAAATCGCGATATACATTTTCAAGGTTTGCAACAACGAGATAACGATCAGCCATCTGATTATTACCATCATCCGTCTTCACCTCATAGGTATTCTCATAGCTCGGGAAATAATCGACAATCGCAACAACCTTCATGGCCTGACGCCCCATCGACTGCTTCACACGATTGGTACGGAATACAGAAACTGTGTCTCCCACTTCCAGTTCTGCCTTCTCAGCCAGATTTCTGGAAATGATGCAGCCATCCGGAACCTGAGACAGAGCATTTAACGTATTAAACCAATGCTCTTCCGTGTACCCCTCCGGCATCCATGCAGAATGACCGAAATCATTGGTACGAATACCCATAAACATAACATTGTTGAAGGTGGTACCACCCGCACCGATATCGGCATTCGTTTCAGTCAGAACCTTCGCTACCGCCTGCACGGATTCATTGTTCTGTACAAGTTCTTTGTACTTGTTGAAATCCGGCTCCTCGTAGCTTACTTCCGTCGCATAACCCATAGTTACACTTGTTTCATTACTGTACCACTTCTCTTCAAGAATGACGGTAGAACCATTATCGTATTGGATACGATTTTCTTCATTCTCATTGATGGTACGAGCGATATTCGCATTAAAGATACCGAGCGCAATCGTCAGTACCAGGAAGACGGTAATAAAGCTCTGCTTTCTGGAATCTCTGGTAATCTGAAGGAAAGAAGCATACCCTGCCGGCTTCCACCATTTGCGTCCAATACGGAAGATTCCATAGGAAAGCATCGGAATCACACGAAGAAATACAATTGCACAGGCTAGAACGAATAAGGTCGAACTTAAGAACAGCATCGGGTCCAAAGCCTCACCCTGGGCAACCTTCTGACGAAGCAGATCCGTCTGCGAATTAAAGTTATAAAAACCATAGCAGGCAATTCCAAGAAGAATAAAATCGAGGAACATTCTCTGCCACATCGGCTTTTTCTTCTTTCTCTTATTCGCCTTCTGCTCAACAATCGAGAATCTTGCATAGGTGAATACCGGCGCGGTCATAAAGAAAATGCCCACAAACGCTGCAAGAAGGGCATACAAAAGCGAAGTCCCTGTAATTCTTACATTCAAGGCACGACGTCCAACAAACTCCATAAAGGCATTTGTCGAACCGAACACGTGACACAGAAGATATCCAATCGGAATACCGATAATAAGGGCAATTACAGCCAAAATGCTCGACTGAATGAAGTAAGTCATCAAAAGCTGTGCACGGCTAACACCACGGCTCTTCAACATAGCGATTTCAGAAGCCTCAATCGTGATAACCTGATTGGACACCATGAAGATGAATACGCAGAGAAGAATCAAAATCGGAACCTGCAAAATCCACATGGTATTAACTACTTTATCTGCTTGACCAAGGTACTCTTCAAACACCTTGCTATACATACTGGTGGAGTAATACAACTCACCGGACGCATAGTCATTGGAGAGCAACTCGTCAACTTCGAGCATATGTGTAACCTGATCGGTTTCGATTGCGGTATAGTCGAATAAGGTCCACCATTTACCGGTAACATTACCGGAGATGTTATCCCCATCCATAAAGAGTGAAATAAACAAACTCTGATCGATAAAGAACTCCTTGTCGTAATTCAAAGGATCCTTTACCCAATACGCATCAGCATTGTCAGAGGCAGTAAAGACACCTACAATACGAAGACGAATATCGCTTCCGTCGAGTGCCTTATAATCAGTAAAGCGAACGACTTCACCGATTTCCATCTCGTTATCAAGATATACTCTCTCGCCGACCACGCAGTCAATCGTACCGTCTGCATTGATGGTATTACCATACATCGAACCGGACAGCATATTCACATGGTCGCCCAAATCACTTAGGGAAGCCACGCGAATTTCAATTTTTGAAGAACCTGCCGAAGCACGGTCAACCTCAAACTTAGCATCCTGTTTGTTGCTGACACCCAGGTACTGGATCTTCATCATCGATGGAATCTCGTACATGCTTTCAAGGGTGTCATTCACCTTCAGATAATCAGTAAAATATCTGGAATGATACGTCTGTAAACGCTTATTGCTAAGCTTTGCTTCCGCATACGTGGTACCCGGGTAGATGTTTTTCTCTTCCAGGCTGGCATTCATATCCTTAGTGAGCATTTTCTGAAGGGCAGCCTTCGTGTACATCGGATTACAGCAAGCAATACCAATGAGAAGGATATTACCGATCAAAATGCACAGAATGAGCCATTTCTTGTTTAATAATTTCTGAATAATAAATCGTAACATGGCCCACCTCCTATGGCATGACAATCACATCGTCTGCGGTAATGCCATCGCTAACCCAGGAGTAACCGTCCTTCGTTGTAACAATGGAAATATTCCGCTTAACGATACACTGATTGTCATCGTAAACATAAACATAAGGTTGACCAACGGCCAGTGAAGCATCCTCTTCCGAGCTTTCCTCGGTAGATGGCTCACCGTACTGAATTGCCTTCGTGGATAACAGCAAAATATTATCCAAAGACATCGAATATACGAGATAACCGTTTGAAGCGGTCATTTTGTAATTTGTTGGATCATCAAGCTGAGCCTCAATTTTTACGCCCTTTACATCATTTGCCATAACAAGCGGAGACTTCGTCACGGTTGCCGGGAAGGTAACCAAATCAATTTCCGGACGAGACTGATACTCAACCTTCATTCCATAACGAAGCATATTGCCTGCTGACGAGGCGGAAAGATGGAATATCTCAGAGCTATAGAAGCCACAGATGTATTCATCCTCGGCAACTTCCTTACCTTCCTTCAAGGACGACATACTCTCGATGATACCATCCTCTTCTGCGTAGATGGTAACCGTCCCCTTTGACCATTCCTCGAAGTTTGCGATACGCTCCTCCAAATGCTTCAGATACTCCTCCATATCCTCAATATAGGAGTCATATTCTTCCTGCAATTCATCAAGCTCGAAATTAGCAAGCTGAAGCTCGAGCTTATTCTTAATACTCTTGATTTCTTTCTTCTTTTCTTTGATGCGCTCGGTGTATTCTTCACATCTTGCTTCGTAATCCTTCTGCGCATTCTTCAAATCGACCTTTGTCTGCTGCCATTCAGCATCGCTGATCGAAGGCTCAACCGTATAAAGTGCCTGTCCTTTTTCAACAAACACCTCGGAAAATGCGGTGATTAAGATCTCACCTATTTTACCCGGAACCGGGTTCGTAAACTCATGAAGGTATTCCGCCTCACGTGTAACACCGGTAATCTTCTGAGACAAATCGATCGACCCGATTTCCGCTTTCGTAGTTTCGTACTTTACCGAATAGCGTGCAAGGTCCTTTGCAACGAATACCACTTCATTCTCAGACAGACCGGCCGTAATTTCGGTGTAGTTAAGGTTGCTCTCCCCGATGGTAACGGTACGCTGCTCCATGGACTCGCCATTGACAACCTTTACGTAATAGTTACCCTTCAACGAGGAAAGTGACTGTGTCGGAATGTAAAGAACATCCTTAACGGAAGAAATCATGGTATAAATGACATAATCGCCGTAATTCACATCATCGAGGTTTTCCGATGTAAAATAGCAATATTTTGTTCCGGACTGAAGGTCTAAGTAGAACAATTCTTCCTCTGTAAACGGAATGTAGCTGACATCATACTTTTTGCCGTTAATCTGGGCATAGCACTCCGTTAATGCTTCAATTTCCTCTTGCTCAATATACTCGCAGCTAAGGCGCTTCGTTCCGCTAACTGCAATGGTAAGGAAGGTCTTATCCGCAGTGATGGTATCTCCATCCTCCGATACGGAAAGATACAAAATAGTTCCGTCGCAAGGAGCTATCACTTCGCTCTCCTCAAGCTGCAACTTCATCTTCTCGATATCTTCCTTCATCTTGGAAATGCGGTTTTCCATCTCCTGATGATTATACGTAAAGTCCGCCTCAAGCTGAGAAATCTGAATCTTAATCATTCCTGCGGAATAACTGTCCCCGGCATTCTTAAATGCAGAATACTGCTTGTTCAGATCTTTCACCTGGGTATTATAGTTTTCTTTTTCCAGATTATACTTCGTTTCGGTTACGGAAAGATTTAATTCCATCTCTGCGATGGATTTGCTGAGATTATCATTCAGTTTCAAAATGATGTCACCCTTTTTCACGGTGTCACCTTCAGAAAACCTGATATCATAAGCATCGTTATTGAAATCCAGTTTCACATCAACGGTTTCCGGAACAACCGTACCGGTAACAATTTTATTCGTCACCAAGTCGCCCTTCGTTACCTTGAATACAGCATCTTCCGTTTCAATCGGATCCAAAAGCTCCGGTGTCGGCACAACCTCGCCACATGCAGTTAAGGCTAACAGCATAGAGCATGCGAGAAGTACCGAAAGTATCTTCTTACTCATCTTCATATTCTGTCTCCTTATCTGATGATAACTTCTTCGCCTACACTTACGCCTTCAATAACCTCGACACGATTATCGTCAGAGATAGCACGTCCGCTGACAATCAAACCGACTTTAATGATGCGACGTTCACGAAGACCGTCCTGATTTACAACATATACCGCATAGTCATCTCCGATTTTTCGAAGAGAACCATATGGTACATAAACAACATTCGAAACAGCGGCTTTTGTAACCTTAATGGTACCCATATCACCTGCGATGATTGCTGCATTTGTAAGGATTGGCTCCATTGTGACCTTTACCATCGTCCCCTGATCGTTGGTAGCCACGCTTGTGATAACCTCGGCATTCAAAATTTCACCGTTATCCATCTCAATTTCACAAACGGTACCGATTTCAAAAGAATCCACCTGGTCGGTAGTAAATACAAAGCCGTATTTTTCACTCTCCACGGTAATCACGACACCGGTATTCTTGTTCCAATCCCAGCCATGGGTGTACTCGATTTCGGTAACAACACCGTTAATACCGGAAACCAGTCTCTTTTTATCAAGCTGTGCCTGAAGCTCACCCAGCTTTAGGTCGGCAATATAATAATTGTCCTCAGCCTTTTCCAAGCGTGCCTTCAGGTTCTCTAACACCTCTTTGTCATAATCCCGCTTATATTTCTTTGCAAGATCCTTTCGCTCATTCTCCAAGGAAACAAGCGTGCTGACATACTCCTTTTCACGGAGACACTCATCACATACCTTCTGCTGTTCCTCGATTTGGCTGTCCAAATCTCCAACCGTAAGTTCTGCAAGCACATCTCCGGAAGAAACGCGGTCACCTACAGCTACATACAGGTCCTTTAATTCTTCCTCCCAGGAAGAAAGCTGTAAGGTCTGTGTTTCCTGCTTTTGATACTTTCCCCGGACGCTGAAATAATCCACTACGTCCCCGGTTTTCACCGTTACCGTCGTAAAATATTCCTCATCAATGGACTGAATGACCGGTGCTTTACGGAGTTCTTCTTCCTCCGGCAGCAAGCCGCAGCCCGTAACGAGGAACATAGACAGGCAAAGGATGAAACAAACTACCTTTCTCATGTTACCCTCCATTACGAAACCAGTGTTTCGTTTCTTAATCGTACCGCCCACATACAGGCAACCACACACGTACTAGAACAAACCTTCAATCACACCTTCATCGGTTACATCAATACGCTCCGCCGCAGGTACCTTCGGCAGACCCGGCATGGTCATGATGGAACCGGTCAGTATTACAACAAATCCGGCTCCTGCGGAAACATACGCTTCTCTGACCGTGATGGTAAAGTCTTTCGGTCTTCCCAGCTTCTTCGGATCATCCGATAAGGAATACTGATTCTTCGCCATACATACCGGCAGGTGGCCAAAGCCCATGCTTTCCAGTTTTTTAAGCATATTTAAGGCTGAAGTCTCAAAGACAACGCCATTAGCTCCGTAGATTTCTTTGCAAATGCACTCCACCTTCTCGGCAAGTGGCAATTCGCTGTCGTAAAGCGGATGGAATTCGCTCGGTTTGGTTTCAATCGTGTGAAGCACCGCATTTGCCAGAGGAATACCGCCTTCACCGCCCTTTGCCCAAACTTCGGAAAGTGCAAACTCACAACCTCTTTCCTCACAAAAATGCTGAATGAACGAAAGCTCTGCATCCGTATCCTTTACGAATCGATTCAGTGTGACAACAATCGGAACACCAAACTTCTGAAGATTCTCAATATGCTTCTCCAGGTTCACAATACCCTTTTCCAAAGCCTCGAGATTCTCTTCGTTCAGATTCTCCTTCAGAACCCCGCCGTTATATTTCAATGCACGAACGGTTGCAACCAAAACAACGAGAGCAGGCTTCATGCCGGACATACGGCATTTGATGTCGAAAAACTTCTCTGCACCGAGGTCAGCACCAAAACCGGCTTCCGTCACAACATAATCAGCCATGGAAAGCGCGGTCTTTGTTGCACGAACACTGTTGCAACCATGCGCGATATTTGCAAACGGACCACCGTGTACAATCGCAGGGGTATGCTCTAAGGTCTGCACAAGATTCGGACGGATGGCATCCTTTAGGAGGGCTGCCATACCACCAACGGCCTTCAGGTCACTTGCAGTAATCGGAGCACCGTCATAGGTATAGGCAACAATAATCTTTGCCAAACGCTCCTTCAGATCCTTCATATTCTCAGCGAGACAGAGAATCGCCATGATTTCAGAAGCAACCGTAATGATAAAATGATCTTCTCGAACAACACCATCGGTCTTCTTTCCGAGACCGATAACAATATTTCGAAGTGCACGGTCATTCATATCAAGACAACGCTTCCATACAATCTGATCCGGATCAATATTCAAGAGATTTCCCTGTTGAAGATGGTTATCAAGAAGTGCTGCAAGCAAGTTATTAGCACTGGTAATTGCATGAAAATCACCAGTAAAATGGAGATTTATTTCATCCATTGGAACTACCTGAGCATATCCGCCACCTGCAGCTCCTCCCTTAATACCAAAGCAAGGCCCAAGAGAAGGCTCTCTTAAAGCAAGAACAACCTTCTTTCCAAGTCTTGAAAATGCATCTGATAAACCAACACTAATTGTTGTTTTTCCTTCTCCTGCCGGAGTTGGATTTATGGCGGTAACAAGAATCAGTTTACCATCTTCTCTGTCTTCAAGGCTCTTTAAAAACTCATTTGAAAGCTTTG
>DCGJ01000064.1 GCA_002315495.1 Lachnoclostridium sp. UBA1781
GTCAGTATCGAAGATACCCGTGAAATTACACTCAACCATGAAAACTGGATTGCAAGCGTTGTTCCGCCGGAGTCCCCGTCTGCTGAACAGAGTAAAAATGATATTACCATGTTTGACCTGCTCAAAGCCGCAATGCGTCAGAGACCTGAATACATCCTTGTGGGTGAGGTCAGAGGTATTGAAAGTCAGACTCTGTTCCAGGCAATTAACACTGGTCACACGACATTCTCAACTATGCATGCATCTGATGTGGTCTCTGCAATCAACCGTCTGACAAACCCGCCGCTTGATGTGCCGAAAGCATCAATTCAGGCACTTGACCTGGTAGTTGCCCAGGCAAGATATTACAAGGACGGTGCGCCTTACCGCAGAATCAAGGAAGTCGTTGAAATTATCGGAATGTCGGAATCGGGCGGTATTGAGGTCAACACTACCTTTGCCTATGACCCGGCAGATGACACAACTTCTTACTCCGGAAACTCTAAAGTGTACAAAGACATTATGCAGAGCAAGAACTTCTCGCATATTCAGATGCAGGATGAGGTAAGGCGCAGAACCAAACTCCTTGAAGCAATGCTTGCTCAGGAAATCTTTGATTTCCGTGATGTCGGCAGTCTTATCTGGGTGTATCGTTCAACACCGGAGTTGATTATGGAAAATATCGATAATCTCGGATATGTTCTGACAAAGATGCAGGAATTAGCTGCCGGTGAGTAAAAAAGAGGATTGAAAAATGTCATCGAATATGTTTGAGTTAAAAATTTCCGAAGAGCATCTGAGGAGTCTCTCGGCAAAACTTTACTCGGCACGTATTGACATGAGTGCAGAAAATCTCATCAGATACGCACGGCTTGCAGGTGCAGGCGCTGCGCTGATGGTTTTTGTCATCGTTCTCTTTATTGACATTATTTTGCGTAATGTCAGTTTGTTTACGCCGCCTCTTGTGTTTGTTACAGTTCCAGGAACATTAATTGTTGCAATACTTGTTGCCATTCTTGCGTACGCAGCTGTGCACAAATATCCTGATATTACAATAAGCGGTCGTGCGCGTAAAATTGACATGACGATGTATGAGATGGTCATGTATCTGTACGCACTCCATCAGTCGGGGGCAACGCTTACTTCCTCAATTCAGTCTCTTGCAAAATATGCCGACTTCTATGGAGAAGCTGCGATGGAGTTCCGTCAGGTTGTTACCGATACGGATTTCTGCGGCAGAGATATTTATTCCGCTCTGAAAAATCTTGCAGAAACTACGCCTTCGATGAAACTGAAGCATTTCCTTACTGAGTACAGTTCGACATACCGTTCTATCGGTTCTGTCGATGTGTTCCTGGATAGTAAGCTTGAAGAAATGCATGAGGAAAAGCGTGTTGCGCAGAAGGCGTATCTCGCCTCTCTTGAAGCAGTCGCTGAGATGTACATTACGCTGTTTGTGGCAGGTCCGCTCTTTGTGGTTATTGTGCTGATGGTTATTGGAATGATTTCCAAACCTGACCCGACGATTCTTGCACTTGTTGTGTATTTCGTATTACCTGTCGGTACAGCGGTACCCGAATTGCAAAGAATCTGGTCTCCGCCAATTTTGCCGAGTGGATCTCCCTTTCCAGTGAATATGCGATTGTGGAAATGCCGGTTCCGACTGCATGGGTCGGCCAGACATTGATTCAGCTGGACCTTCGTAAGAAGTATCATGTGAACATTGTTGCGAAGAAAAAAGGCAAGAAAATTGAGGTTAATATTCTTCCGGATGTACCGTTTACCGAGGAGGATACCTTGATCGTAATCGGATCCAATAAGGACATTAATCACCTTCCGAAGAATGAGAAAAAGGCAGGTCAGTAACATGCCTTTCCTTCTTTTTGGGGAGAACTTTTGGGCCAATTAACGGAAGCGAAATGACTTAAAAAAGAACCTTAAAAAATATGATCAGAAACTCTTGACATACCCGACAGAAGGGGGTAGAATGATGTTCCACCCTATGAAAAACAAACATATGTTCGGGATGACGGAGTTTCTTTTTTTGTCGAAAAAAGGGGAGACCGTGCGGGGAAAAGCCGCATTTTCATGGGGGAAAGAAAGAACAATTGGATGAATTCATCCGGCTGAAACCAAGGGAGGTGTCGCTTACTAAAATCAGCAGGGATACTCAAAAAAAAGTGGTAAAGTTGTAGATTCTACCGAGGTAGAATAAAAATGTGTATTTGGTAATATTAGTGTGAATTGTTTTGTTTTATAGGAAAGCATTGGGGCTTTCCGACTTGGAAGGCATTGAGGCTTTCCGTTGGGAATTGTAGGTTAAGGTTTTTACACAGGAAGGAGTATACCACCATGAAGAACATTTCTATTTGTATCCTTGAGATTTTGAAAGAGCACTCCAATGAGGAGCATCGCTTGAGCCAGAAGCAGATTCGTGAGTATCTGCAGAGTGACTATGGCTTGAACTGTGACCGTAAGGCGGTGCATCGTAACCTTGAAGCTTTGCTGGACCTTGATTTTCCGATTGAGTACAAGGAAAAGAAGAGAACCACTGCGGGAAGAACGACCGGTGAGACGGTGGAAGACAGTGTGCTTTCCGATTTCTATTTTGTCCATGATTTTACGGACAGTGAGCTTCGCTTTCTGATTGACTGCCTGATGTTTTCGAAGAACATTCCGGCATCGCAGGGGCAGGAGCTTGTTGCGAAGCTGGAGAAACTGTCCAGTAAGCATTTTCGAAGCAAGAACCAGCACATTCATACGATGAATGTCAATGCGCCGGAGAACCCGGAGCTGTTTCTTAACATTGATCTGATTGATGAGGCACTGACGAAGAAGAAGCAGGTTTCCTTTTTCTATAACCGTTATGGAGCAGATAAAAAGCTTCATCCGGTGAAGGACAAGGAGGGGAATCCTCGGATTACGACCGTCACCCCTTTGCAGATTGTGGCTGCTAATGGCCGCCATTATATGATTGCCTGTCCGGAAGGCGCAATGGAGGTTCGACACTATCGCCTTGACAAGATAACGAACATGGAACTCACGACGAACTCCGGTGTGAATGTACGAAAGCTCAAGGGCTTTGAGCAGGGACTTCAGATTCCGAAGCATATGGCCGAGCATGTGTATATGCACAGCGGTGAAAGTGAGAGGGTGAATTTTCGCGCCAATCGTGCTATTATTGATGATGTAGTGGATTGGTTTGGCGGAGAGGCTTCCTTCACCAACACCATGGGAGACACGGTGGACGTATGGGTTCGCTGCAACCGAAGCGCATTTGTCTGCTGGGCACTCCAGTATTGTCGTAGTGTGGAGGTTTTGTCCCCACTCGATGTACGGGAGGAAGTTGCTTCCGAACTTCGAAAGGCGGCCGAGAAGTACGCTATGCCGACGTGCGTATCGGTACCGAGCGTATCGTAAGACGAGACGAGTGTTCCATTAAGTGTCCCCAAAAGACGACGGACATATGACTGTCGATTTGGGATGTAGATGAGCTCTAATAGGTTGGCTCGCCGGATAATTTGGGTAGTAGTTATAAATGGCGAACGATAAAACGAACGAAAAAACGGTTGTTTTATCGTTCGCTTTGCTGTATGAATAATTGCGTTGAGGGGAAACACTTTACGAGTATTGATTTTACAATTCGATAAAGGAGGTATTGAAAAAGTGGATAAAAAAACGATTATGACGATGAAAAAGACATTTGATGATATTATGCATACTACTGAAGATGGAAATGTGGAATTCTGGTATGCCAGAGAACTTATGGAGTGTCTTGGATATGTAACATGGAGAAGATTTAAGGAAGCAATAGAGAGAGCAAAAGAATCTTGTGAAAGTGCTGGAGTAGAGGTGTCGGACCATTTTGCCGGCGCCGGCAAAATGGTCGAAATAGGTAGCGGGGCAAAGAGGGAAAAAGAGGATGTAATGCTTACCAGATATGCCTGTTACCTCATTGCTCAGAATGGTGATCCAAGAAAAGAAACTGGCAAAGGCATCAGGAAAATTACCACAGGACGTGAGGTGATTACTTGAAAAAAGCAACGATGTTACTTAAGATACAAGAGTATCTAATGCAATGCTAGCAGAATTTAAGAAAAGAGGTGTTTATATGGCTCAAAAACCGAGGATGACAAAGGAGAACATTGTTCCACTGTATGAAACGAAGTTTCTAAGTCTGTATGATTTACAATATGCGGAGGGACGTCATTATTTCAACGCGTCCCGCAATTCTCTTGAGGCGCAGGCGTGCCTTCTCTCGGATGAAGAGGCGAAGTCAAAGAGAGCCGACGCGGTGAACATTGTCTTTATCCTTCGTGAGAAGGGCGAGGAACCAAAGCTACTGCTGTCTTATGAATACCGTTATCCTACGGGCCAGTTTTTATTAAGCCCTCCGGCCGGAATGATTGATCCGGCGGATGGTGTTACCGAGGAGGCTTTATTTACGGCTTCGGTACGCGAAATTAAAGAAGAAACCGGAATTACCGTGAAGGCAACAGACCGACTGTTCATTGTGAACCCTTTGGTATGGTCCACACCCGGAATGACGGATGAAAGCAATGCGCTGATGTGCGCAGTCGTGGATGTTAACGATTTGTCAGAGCTGAATCAAAAGGGCGCGGAAGGCACAGAGCTCTTTGATGGTTTCGAACTGTTAAATCGCGCGCAAGCCCTGAAAGTCTTTCGAAACGGGCGCGATAAGAACGGAATCTATTATTCCGTATACACCTGGTGCGCATTGAGCTATTTCCTGTCGGGAGCATGGGAGGAATAACATATCCGAATACGGCAAATTTTTTCATTTAGAGAACAACTCCGGCTGATTTCAGTCGGAGTTTCTTAAATTTTAGGGAACATCTCAAAGGGGTGTTTTCAGAATGAAGATACTATGATAAAATAGAGCGAAGAGGTGAGATGAACTATCTTTTGGGAAAGGGCATTTTGCTTGCTATGAATGTGTATGTTGAGGAGAAATAAGATGCAGGAATATAAGTTTTTGCCTACCGATGAATTCGTTCGCCCGATTGGAAGAACGGTGATGCTTTCGGATTGTAGAATTATGAGTTTGTCCGGTAGCGGTGTTGAGTTTACCTACTTTGGAAAGAAATGTTCCGTAACCTTTTTGGGAGACAGTTCGGCAACCCGTTCCGAGGAGGAGCCGCAGCTTTGGAAAGACCAGTCGAGAATCGCTATTTTCGTGGATGGTAAGCTTTATATTGACCGCTGCATTTCACATGCGAAAGAAATTTTGAATGTCTGCGAGGATTTCCCGGATGATGAGCCGAAGCAGCATGTCATTAAGATTATCAAGCTTTCCGAGCCGCGTATGTCAATGGTTGGTCTGGGCGAGTTAACAATCGATGCGGAAGGACCGGCACAGCCGACTCCGCAGGCAGAGAAGTATATTGAGTTTGTGGGAGATTCCATTACCTGTGGCTACGGCGTGGACACCTTCTCCGAGAATGAACCGTTTTCCACAGCGACGGAAAATGCATCAAAGGCTTATGCATACCTGACTGCTGCGCTTCTTGGAGCGGATTACAGCCTGGTTTCCTACAGCGGTCATGGTCTGATTTCCGGTTACACCGCAGATCCGACTACGCCGAAGCTCACGGAGCTGGTACAGCCGTATTATGAGATTTTGTCGTATTCCTACCACAATTTCCGTGGCTTGAATGTGCAGGATATTCCGTGGGATTTTGAGAGCGAGAGAAAGGCTGACATGGTTGTCATTAACCTTGGCACCAACGATGATAGTTATGTACAGAATGATGAAACAAAGCGGAAGCAGTTTGAAGATGCTTATGTGGAATTCTTGGGACAGATTCATCGCAAGCGCCCGAATGCGAAGCTGGTTGCCGCATTTGGCTTGATGGGTGATTCTTTGTATGAGACCGAGGCAAATGCGGTTCGCCGTTTCACGGAACTGAGCGGCTTTAACGAAGTGTATTCCTACCGTATTCCGGTACAAGATGCGGGACGAAACGGATATGCTTCCTGCTGGCATCCGTCACCGGCTTCCCATAAGGAGACCGCTGAAGGATTGGCCGCATTTTTAAAGACGATATTGTAAAGGAGAACAGATGGACAAGAGCAGAATTCAGAAAGCAGGAATGCTAAAGGTGTATGTGCCGGAAGGCTTTACCTGCAGAAGCGGTAACAACATGGGCGAAGCAGACGATACACAGGTCTGGATTCAGAAGGAACCGGTCACCTTTTTCGATTATTACTGGATTATTCGAAAGGATGACGCGGATTCGATTGAGCACAGTATCTCCATGACCATGACCGTGAACGAGGGATGCGAACGACTGCAGCCATTTTCCACCGGAGAGACCGAGTGGAGCGGGGTTACCTATCTGTATCGAGATGTGATTTGTAATGTTCTGAAAGGCAAGCGAGGAAACGCATATTATCAGGTTACTGTTATTGGCCACGATGTGATGGCTGAAGATACCCGAGAGGTTTTGGGGGCAATCTGCGACTGGGAGTAGGTGCGCAAGGTGCCGTAACAAACATTGGAACAAGAATGAATGCAGGATTATTTCCGGAAAGGAGTTCAGAATGCGAAATAACAAACATGGATTTACAATGGCAGAGTTGCTTGTTGTAGTGGGCATTATCTCTGTTCTGGTCTCCATTAGCATTGTGATGTATTTTGGCGAATTGGAGCGAACACGGGAAGAGACCGATTTGAATTCCGTCCGCAATTATCATGCAAAGGTTATGTCCGCTGCTTATGCGAACGATGTGAACGAATCCTGCTATATCACCGCGGAACAGGTATATCGCTCAACGAAATTCAAACTGGAACAGACGAAAAATGATTGGCAGAACGAGAAAATCATGACCGAACTTGAGAAACTGGGTGAGGTTATAGGAACACCGCAAGGGTCCGGCACCGCTTATGTGGAGTACCACCCGATTGCGCGGAAGGTGTACATTTGCTTTGGAGATGTAATCGTTCCGAATTCCGACCCGACCCCCGTCCCAACCTCTCCAATCGTTGAACCGACAGGAGAACCAACCGCAGCGCCAACAGCACCGATTGTGAATCCGACCGACGGACCGACTCCAACCCCGACGATGGAGGAAATTGTGGAGCAACAGATGCTCGGACAACTGACGATTACGAATGGTAGCACCCAGGTGATGGATCTTGGTGGCGCCATAGCATCCAATAAGGCGGAGGTTATACTTAGTATTCTTGCCGAGGAGGGGTATGAAGGAACCATTCTTTTGCGTGGAGAAACTCTCGATAACTCGTACGCAAAGAATATTTGTAATGCAGTAGGAATCGGACAACATTCATTGGAAAAGCTAGTGATTGTTTCCCTGGATGGAAAAGAAGAATCTGAGAGAGTGAAGAATGAAGAATTTGAAGCACTCCAATATATTTACTACAAAACGAAGATAGGAAATAAAGATTATATGGTGCTTCTCGGATATCGACAGGTTACCGTAAAAGTAACAGAGGTTATAAAGAAGAACGGAGAAATGAAGGTGACAAAAGTCTCCTTTGATGTTTCCGATGCTGACACCGCAGCCACATGGACTATCGTCGAGCAACCGACGGGTTAACCATTCGTGAAATGTGGACGGATGGTTACATCGGGTTCGATGACCTAACAAAGCACGGTCGAATGCAATTTGACAGAACAAGGTTAAATAAGCGATGAGATAAAGTTAAAACTTCCCGAAGCGGGCCCCGCTTCGGGAAGTTTTTAGTTTCTTCCGCTTTTGGGCTTCAGGAGCAACCGAATGTATGCAGAATCAGAGGTACCCTGAAATCTGAATGCATCTTTGCGGGATAGAGGTCTTGCGGCGCCAAAGTAGACAAAATGAAGCAGCCTATGGCTCATATCAGTTCGGGTGCTTTGAGCCCGCCGGTACTTAATGAGCGCTTGCGCGAATTTAGTACCGCTGCGTGGCGAGAGCAGCGAGAGCGTGCCCGAACGATAGAGCCATAGGCTGCGTTATCTTAGCTTTGAAAGGCGCCGCGGGAACCCTGAGCGTGCCCGAACGATAGAGCCATAGGCTGTGTTATCTTAGTTTTGAAAGGCGCCGCGGAAACTTATCGCCGCAGAAACCTTACAGGTAATTATACTGCGCGGTGAACACAACCCGTGGTTTGTCGCCGTCAATCACCCCGGCGGTCACATACCCGCCCTCCTTTTCGATGATGGCTTTTGATAGAGCCAGCCCGATACCGTCGCTACCCTTAACCGGCTTTTCGCCCTGATAGAAGCGTTCAAAAACATGACACAAGTCTTTTTCGGAAATTGGTTCACCGTCGTTTTCAATGGAGAGTTTGGCGTAAACTTTGTTGTATTCAAGCTTGATATGAACATAGGTTTCCGCATGTTCCACCGCATTTTTCAGAAGGTTGGAAATGGCCTCCTTCTGCCAAAAGGCGTCGACTTGAATCGGCGGGGCATCCTCGGTCGGAGCGGTGACCGTAATTTCGCGAAGGTCCGCAAGAGGCATTACACTTTCCACCGATTCCTGCACCAGAGAAAGTAGAGAAGTGGATTCTGCGTGAAAATCGATTGCGTCCGCATCGAGCTTGGAAAGCTTCAAAAGAGAACGTACCAAGGAATTGATATGGTTGATACTCTGGCGCGAGCTTCCGAGACTTTTGAGGCAAAATCCCAAATCGGCTTCCTCAGGATGTCGTTCCGCAAAATCCTCCAGAAGTTCCTCCGTATTATCCAGATTGATGGTAAGTGCCGTGAGTGGCGTCTTCAGCTGATGCGAAATATCGGACAGAGACTCCTTCAGGATTGCCTTATCCCGCACGGAATTTTCGGAGGATTCCTTCAGATGGATGGTGGATTTGTACACCTCATTTTTGAGGTAGGAAAGCCCGTCCTCCGTATTGTTGTCAATGGTCAGTTGATAATCTCCACGGTTAATACGTTCGATATATCCTGCAATCTCCGCAATCTCTTTGTCCTGCTTCCGCAGAAGCAGCAGATTGGAGACGGAAAGTGCGAGAAGAATTACAAGGAGCAGGCCTCCCGAAAGCAGGAGACTTTTCTGAAAATGCGCCGCATTTTCCAAAAGCACCGAATCGGAAGAAAGGTCAAAGGAAAACTGCTGAAAATAATTCTCCTGTACCTTAGGGCTCTCCGTAAGAAGACGCATCAGCTCGTCTTTTGAAATTTCCGGATGAGCCGACACAAGCTCGGAGCAAAGATGATTGATGCGAGTATTGTAATTGCGAAGATAGGTGCGATACTCCAGATAATTTAAAACGCCAAACAAAAGGATGGTGCAGACGATTACCAGAAGAGACGCGAACAGCGTTCGTTTGTAATGGTGATTATTCATGTCCCTCCTTTGTGTCGATACGGTAACCGACGCCCTTGATGGTAGTAATCAGATCCACACCGAGCTTGTCCTTGATTCGTTTCATATATACGGTCACGGTGTGGTCATACACGTCGTTTCCGGTTTCCTTCCAGATTAAGTCGATGACCGTGCTTCTGCGAACCGCTTTGTCATGATTTTGAAACAGCAGGTGAAGAATCTTAATTTCGAGGCTGGAGAAGGAGAGGAGCGTACCGCATTTTCGTAATTCCATCTTATCCAAATCGAAGGAGATTTCTCCCGCGGTAACCACGTTATTGTGCGTCTGGCGCATGAAGACTCGGTTCACTCTCGCGAGCAATTCCTTCGTGGAAAATGGCTTGGTGATGTAGTCCTCGGCTCCCATGGAAAGACCGTTAACGATGTCGTTCTCTTCATCCTTTGCGGTAAGGAAAATGGCCGGGATTCCGCTTGGAGAAACCGTGTCCCGATAGAAGTCAAAACCGTTTCCGTCCGGAAGTGTCACATCAAGCAAAGCAAGGCCAAAACTCTCGTTTGCAACGAGAGCCTTGGCCTTTTTAATCGTGTCTGCTATGGTGATTTGATAACCCGCCCGTTCTGCGGCAAATGCCAGTGCTTCCGAAATGGATGCATTGTCTTCTACGAGTAAGATACGCTTCATAATTCCCCCCTAAGAAATCAGATATCTACCGGTTATTGTAGCGAATGGGCGGGTTGTTTTCAACCTAAATGTTTTCGTTTTTGATGGTCTCGATGATATTTCTTCCTCTCATCTTTCGAACCGAAAGACGCATGATGAAGAAGAGAAGCAAAAAGACCGCTGCCACGGAGATTAGTACTGCCGAATATGGGAAGTGATACTCCATATACATATCGTACGTGTTCTCCAGGTAATTGATGAACAGGGTGATTCCGATACCAATCGGCAACCCTACAAGAAGTGCTTTTGCCCCGATGAAAATGCTCTCCAGACGAATCATTCGATTGAATTCCTTTGTGGTCATACCGATACTCTTAAACGTTGCAAATTCACTGCTGCGAAGCTCCATTCCCGTGCTGATGGTATTGATGATATTCGTTACACCAATCAAAGCGATAACGGCGATAAATCCGTAAGTGAAGACGCCGATTAGCAGGTAGAGACGCTTCGTAGCTTTCAGGCTTGCATCGTAATTCGAGATATAGAAACCTCCGTCATCGGCCGCATTTTCCTGCAAAACCACATCTATCTGATCCTGCACCTTGTCGGCCTGATCTGTCAGAAGAAAGAGACGTGTCGTTGTGTTGTTACCGGTCAGCTCGATGTGTGCTGAAGCAGCTGTCGATTCACTGGTAACCAGAAGAATGGTTCCGTAGGTATAGCGATAGCCAAATGGACGGACATCCGTCACTCCGGCAATCGAAAGTGGCTGCAGCTCATGCTCAACACGTTCATAGTCATCACCCTCAAGACGCTCCCAGGTTTCGGTATAAAGAGTAAGAGTGTCTCCATCTTCATAACTCGTCTGTTGCACCATGGCATCGTGCACACGCTGGGTCTTTTCGTTCACGACACTGATCTTATCGTAATTGATTAACACCACGTCTCCTGAGGAAACAGAGATTTTAGCTTCTTTACAGTAGGCAGCATACGCCTCGTCCGAAAGAACCAAAAGCTCGTAATCCAGATCCCTTGGCTTTTCACCCCATTGTTTCTCGTACTGCTCCAGCATAAAATCGGTGTATTTGATTTCGTGAGACGAGACGGTAACACTGGTGATTTTACTATGGCATGTAATTCCCTCAATGTTCTGAATGGCCTCGAATACCTTGTCTGCAGTACCGTTTTCCTGGTGGGTGGTGTTGCTCTGAATCAACAGGGAATAATCCCTGCTACCATACAGCATTTCAACCATATCGAAGCACATGCTCATAAAGTAGGAGATAACGATGAAGGTCATCGTACATATCGCAATGGAGATGGTGGAGGTGCGGTATTTGCGTTTGTTACGCTTCATGTTCTTGTAGGAAACAACGCCGCCGACACCCCAGATTTTCCGAATCAGTTTTGGCGTGCGGAGCTTCTTGGAACGAATCTTGATTTCATTCTGGCTTCGAATCGCGGAAATCGGAGTGATTCGGGAAGCCTTCAAAGCGCTTCCGAGTGCAGAAAAATAAATGGTTACTGCACCAAGAAGGATGCCAAATACGATCGCTACCCACGAGATGCTAAGCTGTAACGTTGCGCTCATCATGTCACCGAGCAGGAGGTTCGTAATCATCACCAGAATAAAGGATGCAAACAAACCCAGGAAGAGTCCCAGCGGAACACCGACAAGGCCGAGCAGGAAGCCCTCGTAAAGGACACTTTTCCGAATCTGCTTTTTGGTTGCACCGATGCTTGAAAGCATACCGTATTGCTTAATCTTCTCCGTAATGGAGATGCTGAAGCTGTTTCGGATACAGAAAACGGAGGTCACCATAATAATGGCTGCGACGATTCCGACGCATACCATGAGTACTTTTGTGACATCGGTCGGAGGCCAGATGGCTTCATAGGTAAGAAGCGCATTGTTACGTCCGAATTCGTATTTTGTATTGGCGAGAGTCTCAGCAAATGCCATCAGCTCTTCGGTCGAATAGTGGCTGTCATCACCCTCGTAATACGCCTTGAACAGACCGGCATCCACGCCGAGAATGTTGGCTGTTACCGTGTAGTGATTGCGTAGACCTGCGGAGGTTAAACGCGCATATACCGTTACGGTATCTCCCGGTTCGGAAGCCTTCGTAAGGAAGGAATAACCCGGAGCGGAGTAGCCCTCAACCATGTAGCCCGGACGCTCGCAGATACCAACAACCGTGTAGGTAACGGTCTTTTCGTTTATCAGCTTTTCACAGCAAATGCTCTGTCCGCTTCTCACCTCGTATACGCATAAAGGTGCGTTCTGGCTGAGAATCCAATCCGCCTCGTAAGCTTCAAGAAATTCCTCGATTTGCTCCTCCGTAACGTTATTCTGCAGTAACAGCTCCGTTACCTCTGATACACTTAAGGTTACGCGCTGCCCTGTGGAAACGGTAATGGTATCTCCGACCTGATAGGTTACGCGGCCGTTTGTCTTGACATGATTGGATACGACAACTTCGGATGTATTTTCCGGAAAGCGCCCTTCCAGTAATTTGATGTGAAGCTGAGTAAAGCCGGTCTCGCTTAATCCTAACACGCATCCATACGGCTTTCGGGCATTTTTTGAACCCTCAAGGACGAAATGACCGATGTTCGAGGTGTAGCACATCGATTCTATATTTCGGTTGTATTCAAAGTTGGTAAGATCTTCTTTTGGTACATTCATGTACGCATAGTGATAGTCACCACCGGAATCCTTCGTATAATTCACCAGGCTCGAATGCAAGGAAATCGCCATGGTGGATACCGCCGTGAGAAGTGCAACGGAGAGCATGATACCAATGATGGTCACGATGCTCCGTTTTTTGTTCAAACGGAGGTTCTTGTATGTGAGTTTTTTTAATAAATCCATAATTCATCCCCTATTATAATTCCACAATTCTTCCGTCTTCAATCTTGATTACGCGATCCGCACTTTTCGCGATTTCCAGGTTATGCGTAATCATGATAATGGTCTGATTCAGTTCCTTGTTGGAGCGCTTCAGAAGTGCCACAATTTCGTCACTCGATTTGGAATCGAGGTTACCCGTTGGCTCGTCTGCCAGAATAATCGATGGCTTTGTAATAAGAGCGCGACCGATGGAGGTGCGCTGCTGCTGACCGCCGGAGAGTTCATTTGGCAAATGCTTCTTTCGCTCAGACAAACCCAAAAGCGTCAATGTTTTGTCCATATCCTCCTGAGAAACGCTTCGTCCATCCAATTCCATCGGAAGCGAAATGTTCTCCTCCACGTTAAGAATCGGAATCAGATTGTAAAACTGATAAATGATGCCAATCTGGCGTCTGCGGAAGATGGCGAGCTTGTCATCGTCCAGAGAATAGATATCGGTATCGTTTATGAAAACCTTTCCTGAGGTTGGCCGGTCGACGCCTCCAATCAGATGCAGAAGCGTCGACTTTCCCGAGCCACTGGCTCCGACAATCGCAACAAATTCTCCCTTTCTAACACTCAGCGATACGTTGTCGAGAGCCCTAACCTCATTCATCCCTTTTCCATAAACCTTAGATAAACCTTCCACTTTCAATATTTCCATAATGTTTCTCCCTTCCAAAGGTACCTATTTTTGCTTTCGTCGTAACAATAGCACATGTAAAGTTACAACAAAGTTACAGAACGATAACTTTTTGATATTTTTTTTCAAGTGTCTTTCAGGGCATTCTGCCTTGAGTTTTTCTGCGAATTGCATTACTATAATAGAAGGGAAATGCGGCGTTTGGGGAGCATTTTCATAACCACAAAAACGAAAGGGATAAGGGAAGAACAATGAAGAAAAAGGGACAATTACTGGTGGCAATATTGCTTACGTTTGTGTTGCTTGTTGCATGTAATGATGCAGCTCCGACGGGGAATGACGGGAAAAAGCCGACCGCTGCCACGCAGACGGTGAAGCCTTCGGAGGAGCCGAATACGGTAACGACGGACGGACCGGTGACAACTGTGGAGCCAACGACCGGAGCAGATAAGAAACCATTTGCCGCGAAAGAATACGGCACATATCTCGATGAAAATCTGGTGTCCTATGCACCGACCGGGCTGGATATGAGTAAGTATGGGGAGGTCTCCTTATATGGAGATTATGCCGTATTAATCGCTGACTCGATAGAATACGAGTACGACGATAATCTGAACCCGGTGCCGGGAAGCGGCTTTTTTGCCGCCGCGGTGTATGATCTGTATGAGGAAAAGGTGGAGGCAGAGAAGAATCTTCCTACCGGCGATTTCTATAATTATATTCGCACCTCGGATCAATGGATTTCGGTACCAAACGGGCAGAAACTGGATTTTTATAATTATCAGCTGGAGCTTTGTTTTTCCGTTAGTGGAGTAGATACCGATAGTATGAATTATTTTCTGACACCCGACGGAAATTCTGTACTGTTCTCGGATTATTCCAATGGGGGGCTGCTTCAGGTCGACGTCAGTGCGGCTACGGATATGGAGGCTGTTTTGGTGGAGCATTTTACGGATGTCGGGTATTGCAATCTGTTTGGCTTTTCCGATGACGGAGCGTATTTTTGCTTCTCTTATTTTGATGATGCTGCTGATACGAATATATACTGTGTATACGATTGGAAGACGGACTCGATTGTTTGCTCCACGGATTTGTCTTACATGGGAGCTACCATATGCGGAGGAAAGTTATTGGGATATGAGTGCTATGACGAGTATTATCTGCTTCGCTCTGTCGATGTGGAAAACGACGAGACGGTGTGCGACAGTGTGTATTGTCTTAATTTCCCGACTCCGGTTTATGGCACGTCCATTACGGTGTTTCGTCGGTCTGTCGGCAATTCGTTGTATCTTAGCGCATACGATATGAATGGTAACCTGATATCCGGAGCGGTTGGAAAGGCGGATCAAATCGGACAGGCAAACTTCGGCTATAACGGAAACCGGGTATGGCTTTCGGAGGAGAATTGTCTGGTAACCGTTTCAGAGGATATGAATCACCGCAAATCATTACTGTTCTGGTTTTTGGAGGAAAATGCAGCATTTGCCGATGAAGAGGTAGTCACCGCAAAGAGCGAAGAGGATTTCTTCGAACGTTTCGATAAAATCATTGAGGATTTGAGAGAAAAAATAGAAAGTAACTACGGTGTTACGATTTGGATCCGGGATGAAATCTCGCAGCTGTTTGAGACCGAGTTCATACTGACGCAGCAAGACAACCGTTTGTATCTGTACAATGCACTTCGCAGCGTGGACGGAGCATTTTCCCAGCTCCCGGAGGGATTTGTTCAGCAGCTGTGCTTTGGAGATTATACAAGCTTTCATATCGGAATCGCCGCCACAATCATCTCGGAGTATGAGTGGACGGTTGGTGAGGCCGGCGGCTACACGACGACAACAGACGAGTATATTGAAATTGCTTTGTCGCAGAAAACGGACGCGGATATTAGTAGAACCGTATTTCATGAACTGTCGCATGTAATTGACCGGAAACTGGCATACGAATACGATGTGAATGGAAAGGGGTATTTTGACGAAGGGCAGTGGAGTTGTATGAATCCGGAGGGCTTCGAGTATACCGCAAATTATGGTTCTTACCTGGTTACGGAGGTGGAGGGCGCAGAAGATTATTTTATTAATTCCTATGGAATGACTTACCCGACTGAGGACCGTGCCACAATTTTTGAGGACGCAACGACTCGCTGCTTTATCCTCAATGAGGAAGGACTAACGAAGAGCCAGAAGCTGATGGACAAATATTTCTATTATTGCTCCTGTATTCGTGGGGGCTTTGATACGACCGACTGGCCGGAGACCACGGTGTGGGAAGAAATGGTGGAAATCTGGAACTAACAGGCTTTTCATAAGATCGACAATAAGGTATAATGAAGCATAGCCGAGACCCGGCTTAGGATTGTATGTATTAGGAGGGAGAAACAAACCTATGATGAACAGGAAATTTTTGAAGACAGGAGCATTTTGCCTGGCAGCGGCACTCACTTTGGTTGCATGTGGTGAAACGACACCGACCGCTACCACACAGACACCGACAGCGGCTGCTACAAGTGAGGCACCGGTAACAAGTGAAGCACCGGTAACAACAGATGCAGTAACGACAGAGGCACCGGCGACAACGGAAGCACCGGTAACAACCGATGAGCCGGAGACGACCGAAGAGGAAGAAGTGATTACGGATGAAGCCTGGCTTGAGGCTAAGGTCAGCGGTACGACAGAGGCATATGAAACCTACTTTAGTGTAGAGATGTCTGAGTATACAAAGAGACCTTCGAAGGTTGGTGAGACCTTGTATGTTTCCTATTACTCCAAGTTGTATGAGACCGACCGTCTTGCGATGGTTTTGCTTCCACCGGATTATGATGAAAATGGTTCCTATCCGGTTGTTTACATGATTCACGGAATCGGCTGCAGTGCCGGTCAGTGGCCAAGCCTTTCCGTTGATAAGATTGTGGGCAATATGATTGAACGAGGCGAGGTGAAACCGTTTATCGCCGTATTCCCAAGTGTAGTTCCTGCAGACGGATTGGATTCCAATACCTTCGCAGCAAAGAACATTCAGGCATTTACCAATTTCGTAACCGAGTTCCGCGAGGACCTGGAGCCATACATCCTGGAGAACTTTGCCGTATCTCCGAATCGAAAGGATACAGCAGTTTGCGGTCTTTCCATGGGTGGTATGGAGGCTCTTTGCCTTGGCTTTAGCTGCCTTGACCGCTTTAACTACATTGGTTCCTTCTCCGCAGCACCGACGTTGGATACGAGTCTTCTTACCTTAGAGGGCAGCGAGTACAAGCCAAAGCTTGTTCTTGTATGTAGCGGTGACGCTGACGGTACCGTTGGCGATAACCCAAAGAACTACCATTTGAAGCTGCAGGAGAACGGTGTAGACCACATTTGGTACCAGCATCCGGGTGGAGGACATTCCGGAAATGTTTGGCAGGTTGGTTTGATTAATTTCTTAAAGAGAATCTTCTAGTTTTTTGAGGGGATTGGAATGACATTACGATATCAGATATTTGCCGTCCTGATTCTTCTGGCGTTTTACGGAATCTATTTTGGAAAGGTTCTGCTTCAAAAACGACAGGGAATTAAGACGGTACAGATTGGAAAAGATACCTCGGATAAGAAGCGGTACCGGATTGAGATGATCATGAAGGCCGCAACTTATCTGGTACTGTTTGCAGAGGTCGGAAGTATTCTTCTCGGGCGCTCCATGCTGCGCTACTCCGGAAAGAGCTTCGGTCTGGCTCTCGGCATTTTTGGTGATTTGNNCTTCTGCCATATAGAGTATTTTTTGTGCCCAGCGGTTTTTGGTTGCGGTGATTACGATGGCGGATTCCTGGAGAGCGGGAATCGCAGCCGAGGATCATCGTAAGCTGGTGACGAAGGGCATTTTCAAAATCAGCCGTAATCCGGCCTTTCTTGCCTTTGATTTGGTGTATGTCGGCATTTTGCTGCTGTTCTTTAACTGGCTTTTGATGTTTTGCACCGTGTTTGCGATGTTGACGCTTCATCTTCAAATTACGCAGGAGGAGATTTACCTGACGTCCGAGTTTGGCGAAGATTATGTGGACTATAAGAATTCGGTTTGCCGATACTTCGGACTCCGCAAGGGTCTGTTTTGGATCGGACTTACGATGCTTGCCATTCTTGGAACGGTGGTTTGGCTTACCGTAGCCGGAAATAAAGCACAGGACGTACCGGAGATGAGCTTTCAGGAATGCGTGAATTACGTGACCAAAGGCAATTCCGATTCTGTGATTACGGTTGGCATTCTGAAAGACGGACAGATGAGCTATAAGGTGTATGGGAAGGATGGAAAGGAATTGGCTGCAGAGCTTCATACCTACGAAATCGGTTCGCTCACCAAAACCTTTACGGCCCTGATGATTCAGAAAGCCGTTCACGAGGGGAAGATGTCCCTTTCCGACACGATTGATAAGTTCTTGGAACTTCCTTCGGGAAATGCGTACCCAACCATAGAGGCGGTGCTTACACACACAGCCGGGTACAAGGAGTATTATTTGAACTCCAATTTCGTGTTCAATTCTCTTTTGGACCGAAATGCATTTTACGGAACTGACAAGGTTGAAATCCTGAAGGAGGCCGGAAAACTTACGCATAATTCAAACTATTCCTGGTCGTACTCCAATTTTGGATATGCGGTACTCGGGCTTGTGGTAGAGGCAGTTTATAATATGCCTTATGAGCAGGTTTTTTCGTCACTGGTTCGTGAGCTTGGACTTTCCAATACCACTTACCTTTCCAACGATGGAGATTTGAAGAATTACTGGACGTGGGACGAAGAGGACGGATATGCGCCGGCAGGTGCGGCTCGTTCCAATGTAATCGATTTGCTTCGGTATGCGCAGCTGCTTATGACCGCTGAGGACTACGTAGAGGTGACCCGCAAACTGGAGAGCATCGATATTAATGCCAGTGTATACGATCGATTTGACATTAATATAAACGGAATTGGTATGGCCTGGATTATGGATGATGTGAACGGTTTTATCTGGCACAACGGAGGCACCGATGATTATAACTGTTACCTTGGAATGTGTCCGAAGACGAATACCGCGGTTGTGATTTTATCCAATCTTCCGAGTGATTACCGACTTCCGGCAACGGTAATCGGCGTGAAGCTGTTAAAAGAGCTTCAGTAATATCGGCATATTTCTTGGCCGAAATGAGTGTGTATTGAGGAGAATTTTATGGTTGTAAATGCGATGAGCGTCCATGTGTATCTGCTTTATTGTTGCGGCAGCATTTGCCTGCTTTTAGCGGCATTTGTAGGATTGATGGATTTTCAGTCCGTAAGGCAAAAGAAGGCCTTACTTCGATTTGAGGCGGTATCCGGACTTGCTATGATCGCCGATGGGATGTCGTATCGGTTTGATGGCAATACCCAGGGAAAAGGAATGGTGCTGTTACACATCGCAACGCTTTTGGGATTTGTGTTTTTATATCTGGCTCTATACTTTTTCAATTCTTACCTGCTGGAAAGCTTCATGTCCACCGGACGTTTTCATCGGGTTCCGCGACGTCTTCTGTCTGTCTTTGTGATTTCGATGGTAGGAATGACTATGGTAGTTTTGGACCTCATTCCAAAATTGATTTATTACTTTGATTCTGAGGGACATTATCACCGTGGGCCTGTTTTCACGTTGGCGATCCTGATTCCGATTATCTGCATTTTGACACAGCTTGGCTTTGTGTTGGAATATCGGGAACGCCTGAAGAAGAGAGTGTTTACGATTATACTTACGGCAATGCTGTTGCCGCTTTTTGCCAGCATAGCGATGATTGCCCTAGAAGGCTTTGTGTATCTTGATTTGTCCCTGGGACTGTCCGCAGTGTTCTTATTTGCGATTACCCTTTCCGAGCAGAGCCGCAGTCTTGTAAAAGCAGCGAATACGGAGACGGTTACCGGGCTTCCAAACACCTATGGGTTTATTCACGAGGTGGATCGGATGGCGGATTCCGGAGAAATCACCAAATATAATGCCTATTACTTCGATATCGTTCGAATGAGTCGGTACAATGCGAAATATGGTAAGGATACCGGCGATACCATTATCATTAATTACGCGAAATACCTGCGCGAACATGTGCAACCGGATGAAATTATCGGACGACTTGGTGGCAACTACTTTGTCGGTCTGATTAAAAAAGAGAATACCGATAGTTTTCTTAAGATGCTGGCAGGAGTTCCTGTTCAGGTAAAGGTTGGAAATGCAATCGAGACTATCTTTGTTGCTGCGGTTGCCGGCGGTTATAAAATTGAAACCAAGTCGATTAGCGGCGGTCAGCTGTTGGGTCATATTGCGACTGCGGTCAATTATGCGAAAAATGTGGCAAAAAAACCATGTGTATTTATGGATCAGACCCTAGAGGATGCGATTCGTGAGAAGCGACAGTTGGAGCAGACCTTATGCGTAGCCTTGGAGCAAAAAGAATTCTTCCCATACTATCAGCCGAAGGTCGACATGAAAACGAATCGCCTTTGCGGAGCAGAGGCTTTGGTTCGTTGGGTGCATGACGGAGAGATGGTGGCCCCAATGACCTACATTCCGCTTATGGAGCAAAATGCGACCGTTTGCCAGCTGGATTTTTATATGCTCGACTGTGTATGCCGCGATATGAAGACCTGGATTGAATGTGGGATGAATCCTCCGCGGGTATCCGTGAATTTTTCGAGAAAGAATCTGGGAAATCCGATCCTGGCAGAGGAGATAGCGCGAACCATTAAGAAGTATGATATCCCGACGAATATGATTCAGATTGAGGTTACGGAGACGTTGGACGAGTTTCCAATGGACTATCTGGTAGGAGTCGTAAAGGCTCTTCAGCGATATGGATGCTCTGTGGCAATTGATGATTTTGGAACGGGAAGTTCTTCCATCGGTCTTTTGAAGGAGGTCGCATTTGATGTCCTGAAGATTGACCGTGCATTTATTGATTACCATGGCGAGAAGGAGAAATCACTTCTTTCTTACATCATTCAGATGGCAGACGCGATTGGAATCAGTGTTATCGCGGAGGGGGTTGAGCGAAAAGAGCAGATGGAGGTCCTTCGTGAGATGGGCTGTCACGAGATTCAGGGCTTTATTTTTGATCGACCGCTTCGAAAAGAAGATTATGAAGCCCGAATTCTGAATCCATTGTATAAAGAACCGGACTTGGAATAGAGTTGATGTGAGGTGACGATATGTATCAGGCAGGAGATTCGATTATCATCGGAACCAAAACCGCAAAGAATCGATTGACGATGGCCCCTACCGTGAAGTTTTATGCAGAGAAAGACGGTATGGTAACGGATGATTTTGTGACTCATTATGAGGAGCGTGCGAAGCATGGAGTGGGATTTATCTGTGTGGAGGCAACCTGCGTGGACCCGTCCGCCCGTCTGGCACCGTCACAGCTGGGACTTTGGTGTGATGAGCAGATCGAGGGACATCGTAGAATCGTTGACGCGTGCCATAAATATGGTGCCTTGATTGTGCCGCAGCTTCACTTTGGCGGACTTGGGACGCACCCGAC
>DCGJ01000060.1:0-8148 GCA_002315495.1 Lachnoclostridium sp. UBA1781
GTGCCATCTTAATCTGAATCTCCTTTGCGGAGCCAAGGTAACGGCTGGTAACACCAAAACGTCCCGAAGCAACCTGCTTAATGGCAGAGCTTCTGTCGTTGTCCGTTCCTGCGGATTCCAGACGCTCGTCGGACTCACCACCCTCACCGGAGTTGGATTTACCATGCAAATGGTTCATCGCAATTGCCAGGGTCTCATGAGCTTCCTGGGAAATGGAGCCGTAGGACATTGCACCGGTCTTAAAGCGCTTCACGATTTCATCCACGCTCTCAACCTCCTCCAACGGAACTCCTGCTTCCGGATAATTAAAGTCCATCAAACTTCTGAGATAGCCGGTTTCTTCCTTGTCTACCATTGTAGAATACTGCTTAAACTCCGCATAGCTTCCATCTCTGGTTGCCTTCTGGAGCATATGAATCGTCTGTGGGTTGTAACGGTGAAGTTCACCCTGGGAACGCATCTTATGGGAACCGACGGAATCGATGGAAAGGTCGGTAGCCAACCCAAGCGGGTCAAATGCCTTGCTGTGCTGACGGTCTACCATATCCGCAATTTCCTTCAGACTGATACCACCCACCGGACTAACGGTACCGGTAAAGTACTGGTCAACCACATCCTTTGCAATACCAATCGCCTCGAACATCTTCGAGCCCTGGTAGGACTGGATGGTGGAAATACCCATTTTCGATGCAATCTTTGTAATACCGGAGATGACTGCATGATCGTAGTCATTTACCGCTGCATAATAATCCTTATCCAAAATGCTGCTGTCCGCAAGGCTTGCGATACAAGCGTGAGCAAGATACGGGTTCACGGCACTTGCACCAAAACCGAGAAGGGTTGCAAAATGATGCACCTCACGCGGCTCACCGGACTCCAGAATCAGAGACATTGCGGTGCACTTCTTGGTCTCAACCAGATGCTTATGTACCGCTGCCACTGCGAGAAGCGACGGCATGGCAACATGGTTTTCATCGACTCCGCGGTCGGACAGAATCAAAATGTTCGCCCCATCCTTGTATGCACGGTCAACCTCAACGAAAAGGTGATCCATCGCATTCTTAATAGGGGTGCTCTTATAGTACAGAATGGAAACCTTGGCAACCTTAAAGCCCGGCTTATTCATTCTGGAAATCTTCAATAAGTCAAGGTCCGAAAGAATCGGATTCTCGATACGAAGGGCTTGGCAGTTTTCCGGCTTCTCACTAAGAAGATTACCGTTCTTACCAAGGTAAACTGCAGTGGAGGTAACAATCTTCTCGCGGACCGCATCGATTGGCGGGTTGGTTACCTGCGCAAACAACTGCTTGAAGAAGTTGAATAACGGCTGATATTCCTTGGACAGAGCCGCAATCGGAGTATCCACACCCATCGCGCCGATCAGCTCGCCGCCGGTTAGTGCCATACGCTCAATTTCTTCCATATATTCTTCGTAGGTGTAGCCAAATGCCTTCAGCTGCTGACGAAGCTCTCTCTCTTTATAACTTGGAGTCTTGCTGTTCGGAATCTTAACCTCGGACAGGGTCAGAAGGTTGGAATCCAGCCACTCACCGTAAGGCTCCTTCTTTGCATAGCGATCTTTGATCTCGCTATCCAGAATTACACGGCCTTCCTTCGTGTCCACGAGGAGCATTTTGCCCGGGTGGAGACGCTCTTTCTTCAGAATGTGGCTCTCATCAAGCTCGAGTACACCGACCTCAGAGGAAAGAATCAGGCGATCATCGTCCATTACGTAGTAACGGGAAGGACGAAGTCCGTTACGGTCAAGGATGGCACCCATCACATCACCGTCGGAGAACAGAATGGAGGCCGGGCCGTCCCATGGCTCCATCATCGTTGCATAATACTGATAGAAATCTCTCTCTTCCTGAGAAATGGTATCGTTATGCTCCCATGGTTCCGGAATCAGAATCATAGCTGCAAGCGCCGGATCCATTCCGCCCATAATCATAAACTCAAGTGCGTTATCAAGCATAGCGGAGTCGGAACCGGAGGCCGAGATAATCGGAAGCACCTTGGACATATCCTCATCAGAGAAGCTGTCAGTGTAAATGGTCTCCTCGCGTGCCAGCATCTTATCCACATTTCCCTTGATGGTATTAATCTCACCGTTATGAACAACGAAGCGGTTCGGATGTGCTCTCATCCAGCTCGGATTGGTATTGGTGGAGAAACGGCTGTGTACCGTTGCGATTGCAGACTCATAATCCTTGTCCTGAAGGTCTGCAAAGAAGGTACGAAGCTGTCCAACCAAAAACATACCCTTATATACGATGGTACGGCAGGAAAGAGACGGAACATAGGTATCGTCATTACTCTGTTCGAATACACGACGAACCACATAGAGCTTACGCTCGAATTCCATATCGGAAACACCCTCCGGTCTCTTTACAAAGCCCTGGAAAATGCTCGGCATGCTTTCAAGTGCCTTCGTACCGAGTACAGCCGGATAGGTCGGAACCTGTCTCCAGCCAAGGAAGGTAAGACCTTCCTTCTTCACAATGATTTCGAACATCTTCTTTGCCTGGCTGCGCTTCAGCTCATTTGCCGGGAAGAAGAACATACCTACCGCATATTCTCTCTTACCGCCAAGTGTAAAGCCAAGACTTTTTGCAGCCTTCGTAAAGAACTTGTGCGGAATCTGTGTCAGAATACCTACACCGTCACCGGTCTTTCCGTCGGCATCCTTACCTGCTCTGTGCTCCAGGTTCTCAACAATTTTCAAAGCATCGTCCACAATTTTGTGACTTGCTTTGCCCTTAATATTTACTACGGCACCGATACCGCAGTTATCATGCTCAAAAGCGGAATTATATAATCCCTGTACGTTTCTCTCTTGCTCTTTCATAATGAATTCCTCCATTATCCTTTATTTGCTCACTGATTTATCAAAGTCTGTTCCTGCTGCTTTAAGGCTGCTTCGATTAAGCCCTTAAAGAGCGGATGCGGTACGTCCGGGCGACTCTTGAACTCCGGATGCGCCTGCGTTGCTACGTAGAACGGATGGCTCGGAATCTCGATCATTTCCACGATTCTGCCGTCCGGTGATAAACCGGAAAGCACCATGCCATTTGCCGTAAGAATCTCACGATAATCGTTGTTTACTTCGTATCTGTGGCGATGACGCTCGGCAATTTCCTTCGTGCCGTAAAGCGCTAACGCCTTCGTACCTTCCTGAAGAACACAAGGGTAAGAACCAAGTCTTAAGGTTCCGCCGATATTCTCTACGCCGACCTTATCCGGAAGCAGGTTGATGACCGGATTGGTGGTCTCAGGAACCAGCTCAATGCTGGCCGCGTCTGCAAGGCCACATACATTTCTTGCAAACTCCACGATAGCGAGCTGCATTCCGAGACAGAGTCCCAAGTATGGAATTCCATGCTCTCTCGCATACTGAGCTGCCAGAATCTTACCTTCCGTACCTCTCTGTCCGAAACCACCCGGAACCAGGATTCCGTCCACATCGTGCAAATATTCCTGCACCGTATTCGGCTCCAGCTCTTCTGCGTCCACCCAGCGGATATTTACTTCCGTCTTATAAGCGATACCTCCATGTTTCAAGCTCTCAACCACACTCAGGTATGCATCATGAAGTGCCACATATTTACCAACGAGTGCAATGGTCACCTGATGCTGCGGATTGTGGAAGTCATCTACCAGCGAAATCCACTGCTTCAGATCCGGTTCCGGACACGGCAAATGCAGACATTCACATACAGCCTTTGCCAGGTTCTCCTTCTCCATCATGAGCGGAACTTCATATAACGATCTTGCATCCAGGTTCTGCAAAATATGTTCTTTCTTCACGTTACAGAACAGCGCAAGCTTTGCTCTCATCGCATCGTCAATCGGGTAATCGGAACGGCACACCAGAATATCCGGCCAGATACCCATACTCTGTAAGCTTTTTACACTCATCTGTGCCGGCTTGGTCTTTAACTCGCCGGAAGCCTTTAGATAAGGAATCAGGGTTACCTGAATGATAATCGCATTTTCACGGCCAACCTCTGCCTGGAACTGACGAATGGCTTCCAAAAACGGCTGACTCTCGATATCACCTACCGTGCCACCTATTTCAATAATGGAAATGGTCTCTTCGTCCGGAGTCTTCGCTTTGTGAAAACGTTCCTTAATGGCATTTGTAATGTGAGGAATAACCTGAACGGTTCCTCCGCCGTAATCGCCGTGACGCTCTTTGTTCAGGACCGACCAGTAAATCTTACCGGTTGTTACGTTGGAGTTCTTGTCGAGATTCTCGTTAATGAATCTTTCGTAATGTCCAAGGTCCAGGTCCGTTTCGGTGCCGTCGTCGGTAACATACACCTCACCATGCTGAATCGGATTCATCGTGCCCGGGTCCATATTGATGTACGGATCGAACTTCTGCATTGTGACATGATAGCCGCGCGCCTTCAAAAGACGTCCCAGCGAAGCCGCTGTAATTCCCTTTCCGAGACCCGATACAACACCGCCGGTAACAAATACGTATTTGACCATCTCTTCTCTCCTTTGCTCATAAAAAAGGGCGTCAAGAATGCTGCTTTCGCAACTTCCTGACGCCCTTGTCATTCGTTCATATTTTATTCCTCAAACATCATAAACCACTTTTTCGGATTTGTAAAGACCTTTTTGTATTATTGTATACAAAATCCAAATAAAGCTGTTACAGCTACTTACTGCAACAGCCTCATTTAACACTCATTTATTGTCCACTTGCACCATAGTTGGAAAGAACTCGGGCCGAAGGGTCATTTACATTACAGCCCTCCCATTCCTTATTCGGCATCCAGAAGTCGACAATCATTTCTGCCTGGCCCGGATAGAAGGACTCGAACAGTTCTCGGTACAGAAGGGATTCCTTCGTGAATGGCGTTGCATGCTCGTACTTCCTGCACTTCTCTGCGAACTCTTCATCGGTGTACTTCTCTTCCGCATAAGCCTTTAGGTAGTCTACCATGGAGTGGCCAACGGCGTCGGAAAATGCTGCCTTCTCACGCATCAGGATGCTATATGGAAGATAGTCACCCTCGAAGGCATGGCGGAGAAGGTACTTGCCCTTTCCGTACACGTTCACCTTCTTCGCAGGATCAATGCTCATAACATATTGTACGAAATCAAGGTCTCCGAATGGAACGCGGGCCTCAATGGAGTTTACACTGATACAGCGGTCTGCACGAAGAACGTCGTACATATGAAGCTCGTGAACACGCTTTGCCGCTTCCTCCTGAAAGGCTTCAGGGCTAGGAGCGAAATCGGTGTATTTGTAACCGAAAATTTCATCGGAGATTTCACCGGTCATGAGTACTCTTACATCTGTCTGCTCATGAATGGCTTTACAAATCAGATACATGCCGATGGAAGCACGAATGGTCGTAATATCGAAGGTTCCGAGAAGCTTAACAACATCCGGAAGAGCTGCCAATACATCGTCCTTCGTAATGATAATTTCCTGATGATCGGATTTAATGTAGTCCGCAACTTCTTTTGCATACTTTAAGTCGATTGCGTCGGTGCTCATACCAATCGCAAAGGTACGAATCGGCTTGTTCAAAAGCTTTGCGGAGATGGCACATACAAGGGAACTGTCCAAACCACCGGAAAGAAGGAACCCAAGCGGCGCATCTGCATCCAAACGTTTTTCTACGCCTGCAACAAGCTTATCGTGGATGTTCTTGCAAACCGTATCAAGGTCATCCTTGCAAACCTCGGCAACCTCTCTCATGTCACGGTAGCAGATAAACTCACCATCCACATAATAATGTCCCGGAGGGAATGGCATAATCTTATCAACCAGTCCAATCAGGTTCTTCGGCTCAGACGCAAATACAATCTCCTTTGCTTCTGTGTATCCATAGTAAAGCGGACGAATACCGATTGGGTCTCTTGCAGCAATCAGACCATGCTTGTCCGGATCATAAATCACACATGCATACTCCGCATCCAGCTTTGCGAACATTTCCACGCCGTACTCTTCATACATCGGAAGGAGCACCTCACAGTCAGATTCGCTTACGAACTTGTACCCCTTGTCCTGAAGTTCTTTCTTAATCGGCCGGAAACAGTAAACCTCACCGTTACAAACGACAGCCTTTCCGTTCATTTCAAAAGGCTGCATGCCTTCCGGGGAAAGCCCCATAATTGCCAGACGTTCAAATCCCAGAATAACGTGATCACCATACTGGGTGATTCTCTGGTCATCGGGGCCTCGGGAAATAGTCTCATCAAAATGCTGCTTAAACTTCAAAGGGGATACCGTAGTTCCCTGGATTGCCATAATCGTACACATGATTGCTCTCCTTTTCATAAATCAGAAATCGTTGCTTTCGGAATCAAAATTTCGAAAAACAAAAAAGCGGCAAAGACAGCGTGGTCACCCACGACGTCTTTGTCGCTTCATTAATCTGTCGTAATTGTAGTTACTTTTTCCCGCTTTGTCAACTATTTTTTATTGAGGTTAAATAATAAATTAATAAGATACGCCTGTACTCCGGCCCATCATTTAAGAGTTTCCTTCGACGCATTCCACTTCTGCTCTTTTTCATCGTAGACAGAATAAAACAGCGTTCCGTCAGAAGCAAGTCCTGCCACATAGTTCTCACCTGCATCGATGCTAACTAAGTCCTTCCACTCAGAAAAATCCGGAAGTCCAAGTTCATCCTGTCCCGGAATCAGTTCTGCAACAATTGTACCATCCTCGCAAAGTCCCAACATCAGCTGATAGCTTGACGCCAGCATAACAAATTTCTTTTCCGATTCCAGGAAACTCTTGCCAAACTCAACAAATTCGCCTGAGAGCCATACTTTTCCATTAACGTCAAGCGCTGATCCCTTACATATCTGGACAATGTTTTTCCATTCCTTCCATTTGGTTCTTTCCTCATTCGGGAATTCAAGCCCATAATAAACCGTACCATCCGTAAATAAGCAATTGTCCAACTCAAGCTGAGCAACTGTTCTCCCGCTTAAGATTGAGGAGTCGATTTTTCCCAAGATTGTGCCATCATTGAGCAAGCATCTGGAATCAACAAAGTCTACAACCCCTTTCACATCTGCAAGGGCCTTTAATCCGTCAACGGACATAAAACCGGCCGTCGTTCCTGCGCCTGCCCAAATTTTACTGTCAATAACCTGCGATAAGTCACAGGCAGAAACGACTTTTCCTTCCTTATCGATTGCGCAGAGGAACTCATTTGAGTCTGCCAGGGCGGCAATTCCACTCCAAGCAGAAGGCTCCACACTTCCCTTTTTATCACTATATTCTCCACATGGTTCGCCCCATACTTTTATGGTTCCGTCCTCTAGCAGCACCGCAAAGAATCCATTTCCAACAGTAAGCATTGACTGCCTTTTCGCAATATCCATTTGCATTTCAATGACTTCACTTGTCCCTGTCGCCTCTGCTGTATCCTCTGTTTGTGTTACCGTGTCTGTACTCACCGGTACAGCCGATGTCACCTGTTTCGTCGGTTCCGTGTTGCTGTTGGTTTCATCAGTCTTCTTCTCACATGCAACCAATCCTGTAAATGAAACAGCCAGAATCATCAAACCAATAACCATCTTCCATTTAAACTTCATAATACTTCCCTCCTGTTACAAAACATACGTCCGGCTGCATATTTCAAATCAGTTTGATTATAGTCAACCGTTACCATTAAAATAAACCAAACAACAAAAAAAACAACAATTTTATCATAGATTAACCTCCTGATAATAAAAATACAAATAATCCCAATTTGCAAAGACATCCTGCTTTATAGTTTATCCCATACAAAAACCCTCCTTTCATTGCCAAAAGACACATTATAGTCTATTTTTTCACCCTTCTATATTCTATGACGTACAAAAGACCTGTTTTGTTTAAAAAACAAATAAAAAAATATATATTTTATATTTTGTTTATACATTATTTATGCATTTTTTACAGGTCTTTATTCTAAGTCGCCGCAGCAAATGACCGATGCCTTCCCGTGCTTTCACTGCCTGTTTTATCGATCGAGTTTATTGTATGCCAAAGAGGGGGGCGAGAAATGTAAATTTCTCACTCCCCTCAAGACCTTTTCAATTATTATTCAACATCCTGAAGTGCTGCATATCCTTCTTCACCGGTTCTAACCTTGATTACATTCTCAACATCGTAAACGAAGATCT
>DCGJ01000060.1:8179-9468 GCA_002315495.1 Lachnoclostridium sp. UBA1781
ATCACCGATGTGACCGGTATAAAGAACCTTCTTCGCGGTTTCGATTACAGTTGCAACCGGAACAGCGCATACAACAATATCAATTTGAACCTTTGGAAGCAAGGACGGTGCAAGCTCAACGCCTCGATAATACTCCGGTTTACCCTTCTGCACACCACATCCAAGAACATGGCTTACGGTGATACCGGTAATACCGATACTCATCAAAGCATCCTTCAAAACCTCCAGCATACGCTCTTTACATACGATTTCAATCTTGGTCATCTTAGCCGCACCTTCCGGAACGAAGCTTTCAACCTTCTTAACCGGAACTGCTTCAGCCACCGGAGTATCACCGGTAACAACAGGAGTGCTAGCCTCAACGCGATCACTAAGAATCTGAGGAACAGACGGAACGAAATCTGCATAAGCACTTGCGATACCATGCTCGGTCTTATCAAGACCAACGATTTCTTCTTCTGCGCTTGCACGAAGACCATGGAACTTCTTAATTACCAAGAATGTAATAGTCATCAAAATCGCAGTGTAAATGATGATACATACAATACCGAGAACCTGAATACCAAGGAACTTAGCACCCTCAGCTACGGTAACATCGCTGTGGAACAAGGAATAAATCAAACCGTCACGACCAAGAGGCGCATTTTTCGTAGCAAGTAAACCAACTGCGATGGTACCCCAAACACCGTTTGCAAGGTGAACGCCAACAGCACCAACCGGGTCATCAATGTGACACTTAAGATCGAGAACCTCTACAACAACGACTACAAGAATACCGGAAACGATACCAACGATACAAGCACCAATCCAATCCATTGCGTCACAACCTGCGGTAATACCAACAAGACCTGCAAGAGATGCGTTCAAACACATGGAAACATCAGGCTTACCGTTCTTAATCCAGGTGAAGATCATACAAACTACGGTTGCAACTGCAGGAGCTACGGTAGTAGTAAGGAAAATGGAAGCGAGTTCCGGAATGCTCTGAGCGGCTGCCCCGTTGAAACCGTACCAACCGAACCAGAGAATGAAACAACCAAGTGCGCCAAGAGTAAGGGAGTGACCTGGGATTGCGTTAACCTTCGTAACCTTGCCGCTGGCATCCTTCACATACTTACCAATACGAGGTCCAAGGATGATTGCACCGATGAGAGCAGCCACACCACCAACAGAGTGAATTGCTGCAGAACCTGCGTAATCATGGAAGCCTCTGGTTACCAGCCAGCCCTGAGAGTTCCAAACCCAACCTGCTTCGATTGGATATACGAAAAGAGAAATGACTGCGGAGG
>DCGJ01000060.1:9478-14686 GCA_002315495.1 Lachnoclostridium sp. UBA1781
GAGAACTTGGTACGCTCAGCCATTGCACCGGATACGATGGTAGCTGCAGTAGCACAGAACACAAGGTTGAATACGAAAACGCTTGCGCCGCCACCTGCCAAAAATGCATCGAAATCAGTGAAGATCTGGAAGTTCGGAATACCGATAAATCCACAGAAGTAATCTTCTGCCATCATCAAAGAGAAACCTAAAATCGAGAAAGTAACAGTACCGATACAGAAGTCCATCAGGTTCTTCATAATGATGTTACCTGCGTTCTTCGCTCTCGTAAAACCGGTCTCAACCATTGCGAATCCGGCCTGCATCCAAAATACCAACGCTGCGCCAATCAAAAACCAGACGCCAAAAATTTCACCATGTAAAGCTTCAAAACTCATAATGAAAATCCTCCTATTGCTCAAATTAGTTTATTCAAAAAGGCGCGACCCCCATTGGGAATCGCGCCTTTGCGAATCATTTAAATGTCCCTATACATAAAACAGCATATCACTGTAGGATGGATAAGGGATAACATCCTTCGGCATAACTGCCTCAACTGCATCTGCAAGTTCTCTTGCGGAAACCATTTCAGGAATGATGGTCTCATGATAGAAGGTGGCCTGCTCAAGCAGATCCTCCATACCTTCTGCTGCAACGGTATCTGCATGAAGCTTCTCAACAAGCTCGTAGAGTGCTTCGTACTTTTCGGTTGCAAATGCCAACTGCTTCTCTTCTGCCTTGGTGCTGATGGAAGTACATACCTGCTTCTTAGCAAGAATACTTGCGGTAAGCTGATCAGCATACTTCAGAGTTGCCGGAAGGAACTCATGGTTCAACATATCCTGCAAAGTGCAGGTTTCAATGTGAAGAGTCTTACAGTAGTTCTCAAGTAAAATCTCATATCTGGACATTGCCTCGGTCTCGGTATAGATACCATGCTTCACGAACAATGCAATGTTCTCCGGAGTAATCAGTCTCGGAAGTACTTCCGGTGTGGACTTAAAGTTGTAAAGACCACGCTTAGCAGCTTCTTCAACCCACTCTTCGGTATAGCCGTTACCGTTAAAGATAACTCTCTTATGCTCGATGATGGTCTTCTTAAGGAGTGCCTTTACAGCATCCTGCAAAGCCTCACCTTCATATCCCTTCAACTCCTCGTAGAAGCCTGCCAAAACATCGGCAACAGCAGTGTTCAGCATGATGTTCGGGTTAGCAACAGATGCGGAAGAACCAAGGGAACGGAACTCGAATTTGTTTCCGGTAAATGCGAATGGTGACGTTCTGTTACGGTCTGTCGTATCTTTAAAGAAATGCGGCAACACGGTAGCGCCGGTTTCCATCTGAACTCTCTTCTCGTTGGAGAACAGGGTTCCCTTTTCGATGGCATCCACAACTGCGGTAAGCTCATCACCCAGGAACATGGAGATGATTGCAGGCGGTGCCTCATTTGCACCAAGTCTGTGATCGTTTCCTGCACTTGCAACGGAAAGTCTCAAAAGATCTGCATGCTCGTCAACGGCCTTAATAACAGCCATAAGGAATACAAGGAACTGAGTGTTCTCACCAGGGGTCTTACCCGGCTCCAACAGGTTCAAACCGGTGTTGGTGCTCATAGACCAGTTGTTATGCTTACCGGAACCGTTGATTCCGGCAAATGGCTTTTCATGAAGCAGACATACATAGCCGTGCTTGTGAGCAACCTTCTTCATAACCTCCATCATGAGCTGGTTGTGATCAACCGCTACGTTCGTGGTATCGAAGATTGGTGCAAGCTCGTGCTGGCTCGGTGCAACCTCGTTATGCTTTGTCTTAGCCGGAATACCAAGCTTCCAAAGCTCTTCATCAAGGTCATGCATATAAGCGGATACACGAGGACGAATGGAACCGAAGTAATGGTCATCCATTTCCTGTCCCTTTGGAGAAGGAGCACCAAGAAGTGTTCTTCCGGTGAAGATCAAGTCCTTACGCTTTGCGTAATCCTTTTCATCAATCAGGAAGTATTCCTGCTCAGGACCAACGGTTGTGGTTACGCTGGTAACTTCGGTATTGCCGAGAAGGTTAAGAACCTTCGTTGCTTCTTTACTAAGTGCTTCCATTGAGCGAAGAAGCGGAGTTTTCTTATCCAATGCTTCGCCGCTGTAGGAGCAAAATGCGGTTGGGATGCACAAGGTGCCATCCTTCAAAAATGCAGGGGAAGTAGGATCCCATGCGGTATAACCTCTTGCCTCGAAGGTAGCTCTCAAACCACCACTCGGGAAGGAGGATGCATCCGGCTCGCCCTTTACAAGCTCCTTGCCGGAGAATTCCATAATAACTTCGCCACCGCCAACCGGAGAAATGAAACTGTCATGCTTCTCAGCGGTTGCACCGGTAAGTGGCTGGAACCAGTGAGTGAAATGGGTTGCACCATTTTCAACTGCCCACTCCTTCATTGCCACAGCAACGGAATTGGCTACATCCAACTCCAAATGTGTTCCCTGCTCCATGGTTTTCTTCAGGGCCTTAAACACGTCCTTCGGTAACTTATCCTTCATTACCTTTTCATTGAAAACCAAACTTCCATACAACTCTGGTACTCTTGCCATAAATTCCTCCGTTCCGGATCTGCGATCCTGAGTTAATTTACAAGAAAAGGCGCCACGGGTTTCCCCGAAGCGCCTTTGCCTCATAATCGATCTTAGTATAATGTGAATGTAATGTAATGGAAAACAAAAAAGCGCTCTGGTTCCTCACCAAAGCGCCTTTGCTTTACAGTCGATACTATAAATCATTTGTTTCTGATTGTCAAGCACCAAATTTTAATTTTTTTCTTGAAATCATCTATGCGCTTTTTTACGCGAAAAATGCTGCATTTTGCTTACTGGGCATCAATCGTGGATACACCGATGGTCATCTCCTCCAAGGTATCGAGGAGCACCTTTACGGTGTCCAATGATGTGAACATGGTTACGTTATTCTCCGTTGCACACTGACGAATCGCAACACCGTCGCCATAGTGAACGCCCGACAGGATTGCACGGGTGTTGATGACATAGCTTACATAGCCTGCGCGAATGGACTGCAAAATCTCATCGGAGCCTTCGCTCAGCTTATGGCGCACACGGGTACGGATACCATGTGCTTTCAGATGGTCAGCTGTTCCGATGGTTGCCTCAATGTTAAAGCCCATCTCATAGAAGCGCTTCACGAGAGGCAGTGCCTCATCCTTATCCTCATCGGCCAATGACACGATAACGGTACCGTAGTTTTGAAGCTTAATGCCGGAAGCGGTGAGTGCCTTGTACATTGCACGGTGCAGCTTTTCGTCATAACCGATTGCCTCACCGGTAGACTTCATCTCCGGAGACAGGTAAGAGTCCATCCCCTTCAGTTTGGAATACGAGAAGGCCGGTGCCTTAACATAGAAGCGCTGCTTCTCTTCCGGATACAGTTTGAAAATGCCCTGTTCCTTCAGGCTGATGCCAAGAATAACCTTGGTTGCAATGTCGGCCAAAGGATAGCCGGTCGCCTTGGACAAAAACGGTACGGTTCGAGACGAACGAGGGTTAACCTCGATAATGTACACATCATCCTTATCGTCAACGATAAACTGAATATTGAAGACACCGATAATACCGATTCCGAGACCAAGCTTCTTCGCATACGAAAGAATCGTTCCCTTTACCTTGTCGGAAAGACTGTATGGCGGATATACGCTCATGGAGTCACCGGAGTGAACACCGGTACGTTCAACGAGTTCCATAATACCCGGCACGAAGACATCCTGTCCGTCGCAGACGGCATCGACCTCGACTTCCTTACCCATGATGTATTTGTCAACAAGAACCGGCTTGTCTTCATCAATTTCAACTGCGGTATGCAGGTAATGACGAAGATCGGATTCCTTGGATACGATCTGCATCGCACGTCCGCCGAGAACAAAGCTTGGGCGAACAAGTACCGGATAACCGATTTCTGCTGCTGCACGAACACCATCCTCTACATTCGTTACCGCCTGTCCTTTCGGCTGTGGAATATTTAACGACGTAAGCACCTTTTCAAATGCATCACGGTTCTCCGCGCGGTCAATCGCGTCACAGTCGGTACCGACAATTTTTACGCCGTATTCATGAAGCGGAGCAGCCAGGTTGACTGCGGTCTGACCGCCAAGCGTTGCAATGACACCGATTGGTTTCTCGAGCGCCACAATGTTCATAACGTCCTCTACACAAAGCGGCTCGAAGTACAGCTTGTCCGAGGTGGTATAATCCGTCGATACGGTCTCCGGGTTATTGTTAATAATAATTGCCTCGTAACCGGCTTCCTGGATGGTCTTTACCGCATGCACGGTGGAATAGTCGAACTCGACACCCTGACCGATACGAATCGGACCGGAACCAAGAACGATAACCTTCTTCCGATCGGAAACAATGGACTCATTTTCCTTCTCATATGTGGAATAAAAATACGGCACATAGCTTTCAAACTCAGATGCACATGTATCAATCATCTTGTAGGATGGCATAATACCGTTCGCCTTACGGAAATCATAAACCTTGTGCGCGGTCCACCCCCAGGTCTTTGCAATCCAAAGGTCGGAGAAGCCCGCTCTCTTCACCTTCGCAAGCGTCTCCAAGTCGCCGCGTTTTACCGAAAGCTCTGCTTCCAGCTCAACGATATGACGGATGCCTCTCGTAAAGAACGGATCAATCGCGGAGATTTCGTAGATTTCCTCTTCTGTCACCTTGCGGCGAAGAAGCTCTGCCACAGCAAAGATACGGTCATCGGTACCGTCCTTAATATATGCTTTTAAGTCCTCTGTCGTCTGCTCGTCAAACTTGTGGTGATGCACGTGGAATACACCGGTCTCGAGACTTCGAATGCCCTTAAGCAGGCTTTCTTCAAAGGAACGTCCAACGCTCATAACTTCACCGGTAGCCTTCATCTGAGTTCCCAGGTGATTGTTGGCATCGGTGAATTTGTCGAATGGGAAGCGCGGAATCTTCGTTACGACATAGTCCAGCGATGGCTCGAAGGAAGCCAGCGTATTCGCAAGCGGAATCTCGTCCAGACGAAGTCCGACGGAAATCTTTGCAGATACTCTCGCAATCGGGTAACCGCTGGCCTTACTTGCAAGTGCCGAGGAACGGGATACTCGTGGGTTTACCTCAATCAGGTAGTACTGGAACGACTTCGGATCGAGTGCGAACTGAACGTTACAGCCACCCTCAATCTTCAGGGCGCGAATAA
>DCGJ01000137.1 GCA_002315495.1 Lachnoclostridium sp. UBA1781
TTCCGGAATTGTCTTTGAAGTGATTCAGGCTGCCAGTGGATATAAAGATAACCTTAGCCTGTCGACGGTTTCGATTAATCCATATGTGTTCCCTTCCTATCAGGGAAGCTATTTTAGCACGGTGTCATACAATACGGAGGCGACAACGTTGCCGGCCTCTCTTTTATCGGATGCGAGAGTTGTATGCGGAAGCACGGAACTTACGGATAAGGGAGCAGTGGTTACTACCGCATTTTTGGACGAACTCATTAAGGGCTCCGGCATCGGATATCTGAAGGAGTACGAGGACTTCCTTGGGTTTAAGGTACAATTTAGTACGAACTATTCCTATGGAAATGTGTCCCGAGTGATTGTGGGCGTAGTGGCAAACAGTGAGCGGAATATCTATGTTAAGGATTCGCAGATTGCGGAAATTTCTCTTTCCAGAACAGAACTGTCGATTGCAAAGGGTTCTGCTTGGGATAAAAAGGTTTCGGATGGAACGGTTTTGATTCTGAAGAAAAGTTCTGAGGTTGCGAACATCACGGATTCGTCCATGAAGATTCATGGTACGGAACTCAAGGTGGCCGGACAGGAGACAGTTGGCTCGGAGTCGGAGGGATACTATGGTTCCCTTTCGAAGGAAGAGTATGAGAAGCGAATGATTCTTTTTGCTGAGAAGCAGTATGATATTGAAGTCAGCGATTTGGATGAACTGAAGGATACCATGCAATCCGTTTACGGAATTGACTGGTCTGATTTTCGCACCTGGTTCGAGGAGGAACTCTATTATGAGGGAATCTATGCAAATGATAATCCGTTAGGAAGAGAAGACTATTTGTTCCTTGTTTCGGATGCGGATTATGAGAAAATTGCTTCGTTTTATGGAGAAAATTCCGAATTGCTTAAAACGGACGCCGGAACGAATGTAAGTATCGGTAATGAACGAAACGGAATTGCCTGGATTATGATTTATTCGGAACAGCCGGGGAAGACCGAAAACTATCTGAATCGTATATTAAAGGGCAATAAGGAAAAACTCATGAAGGTGTTTAGTACTTCCGAGGATGGCGAAGATTATGATTATTATGTAAAGAATTATCATATTGGTCATGATTATGTATCCCCATCGAATCTGTACTCGGATGGTGTAAAGACGTCCTGGTCGGATATTCGGGAAGGGTTGCTTTTTGTCGCCATTTTCCTTGGAATTATCTGCATTGTTTTGTTCTTTACGATGCGAGCAAACATGATGAACCGTATTCGGGAAATCGGTATCTACCGCGCGATTGGTGTATCGAAGAGAAATCTCTGGTTCCGCTTCTTCGTGGAAAGCCTTGTGCTCACGGTTCCGACGGTTTACCTGGGCTTCTTCGTGGCTGGCGGTGCAATTAAGTGGATGACAGCAAGGAGTAACATGATTGATCGGTATTTGTATTTCCACAATTGGCTGGCGATTGTCCTGTTAGTTGTCATTTTTGTAGTAACTTCGTTAAGTAGTATCCTTCCGGTGATGCTTCTTACAAGAAAAACTCCGAGTGAGATTATTGCCAAGTATGACATCTAGATGATACAATGAGCGTGTAGTGCGGCTCGACCTTTTGAGGGCCGGGCCGCATTTTCTATGATAGGAGTTTACGATGAGAAAGTTTGATACGAAGATTCAGTATTTGAAGTATAAGGTACTCCGTGAGGTGGCGAAGGAAGCCTGGGAGGGAACACTTCTTAATAACATCTATGATATTCCGAAGCGGATTGTTCCGGGACCGAAGCCGACGATGCGATGCTGTGTGTATAAGGAGCGGGCTGACATCGAGGAGAGAATTAAGCTGGTTATGGGCGGCGACCCGAAGGATGAGAATGTTATTCAGGTCATTAGTCTGGCGTGTGATGAATGTCCGACGGCAGGACATGAGGTAACCTCCACCTGTCGTGGCTGTCTTGCTCATCGATGTGAGGATGTGTGTAAGAGAGGCGCAATCAGCTTCGACGAAAATCACGTTGCGCATATCGATAAGTCAAAGTGTATTGAGTGTGGAAAATGTGCGGCTGTCTGTCCGTATTCCGCCATCATTAATCGCAAACGTCCTTGCCAGATGGCCTGCAAAGCCAAGGCCATTCAGATTAACGAGGATGATGCGGCTTGTATCGATTATGAAAAATGCACCTCTTGCGGCGCGTGCGTATACACCTGTCCGTTTGGCGCAATTATGGATAAGTCCTACATACTGAAGGTTATCGACATGCTGCAGCGTTCGGTTCGGGAATCGAGCTTCAAGGTGCTTGCGGTAGTCGCTCCGGCGATTGCCAGCCAGTTCACATACGCAAAGCTGGGGCAGGTTGTTTCCGGTATTAAGAAGCTGGGCTTTTACTCGGTTACTGAGGCGGCACTCGGAGCTGATCTCGTGGCAGCGGAGGAGTCAAGGGAGCTCGTGGAAAGAGGCTTCTTAACCAGCTCCTGTTGTCCCGCATTTGTCAATTATATCAAAGCAAATTACCCACAGCTTTCGCAGTATATTTCGTCTTCGCTTTCTCCGATGGCAACGATTGCAAAGTACCTAAAGGAGAATACGAAGAATTGTGCGGTTGTATTTATCGGTCCTTGTACCGCGAAGAAGAAGGAAGTGCTTTCCGATGAAGTTAGACCATATGTGGATGCAGTTCTCACCTTTGAGGAATTGCAGGCCCTGTTCGACAGTCGGGATATTGATATCACAACACTTCCTGAGGATGAACTGAATAATGCCTCCTACTTTGGACGAATCTTTGCAAGATGCGGTGGCTTGTCAGATGCGGTTCAGGAAGCAATTTTGGAGCGCGGTGAGAAGTTTGAAGTAAAACCGATTTCGTGCAACGGAATTGATGAGTGCAAGATTGCACTGTTAAAGAAGAGCAAGAATGTTCTTGATGCGAACTTCATTGAAGGCATGGCCTGTGTCGGCGGATGCGTTGGTGGAGCAGGGTGTCTCACACATGGTGAGAAGAACCGTGAGTATGTAGAGAAGCATGGCATGGAGGTCTGGGAGAAGACCATTGCAGATGTTATTTCTCAGTTGACGTAATATTTTTGGAGGAACTCCTATGATTTTTTATTTTTCCGGAACCGGTAATTCCTACTATGTGGCAAAGCAAATGCTGGAGCCGGGCGAGCGCCTGGTGGATATGGCAGAAGCCCTTCGCAATAAGGATTTTATGTATATTGTTGAGAAGGGTGAGAAGCTGGGCTTTGTATTCCCGGTATATTTCTTTAGCCTTCCGACCGTGGTGGACGAGTTCATTTCCAAGATGCATATGAAAAATGATTCCTACACATACGCAATTATTACCGCCGGAGGAAATATGGGCGGCTGTGGAAAGAAGTTACATCATAAGCTTTGGAAGCTCGGTGTGAAGCTTGCCTATGTTAGAGAAGTGATTATGCCGGACAATGCGATGCTGTTTTACCAGATTCAGAATGCAGAAGATGCAGCAAAGAGATTGGAAGCAGCAGAGCCTGTGATCGCTGAAATTAAGGCGGATCTGGCCGATAGAAAGGTTCTTTCATCGAAGAAAGGAAACGGTAAGAAGGATGTTATGGAGAAGGCTTATGCCTTCTGTACCGGAACGAAGAAGTTTCGTGTGGAGCCGGAGCTTTGCATTCACTGCGGTTTATGCGAGAAGAACTGTCCAACCGATACGATCATGATGGTAGAAGGACTTCCGACCTGGGTAAATGCCCACTGCACCAAGTGTACGGCCTGCATCAATCGTTGTCCAAAGGAAGCGATTCAGTACGGTCGCGGAACAAAGAAGAGAAATCGATATGTCCACCCGATTTTTGGCGGGAAGACGCAGGAGGAATAAAAAACAGATTAAGAAGAACGACCGGATATCCCGCATTTGCAGAGTTCCGGTCGTTTTTATTGCTTATAATCTATAACAGGTCGTCGCGAATATGCTGCTCCATGCGGGAAACTTCCTGCTCGAATTCACGGGAGGAGGTTACGATGCAGCCTGCGCCTCGAATGATAATCTGTTCCATGCCATCGGAGGTGACAACGCGCACGCGGTATTTGCGACCGTGCTCGTGAGCAAAATGCTCAATATACCGGTCTGCAGTCTCGGCCGTCTTGGTGTAGACGACGTGGATATTGTGATAATCCAGGTATTCTGTAGCGTGCCCTTGCAAGCGATAGGCATCAAATACGACAATCAGTTCGGAACCTTCCATCGGCTGAAAGTTGCAAAGGGTATCTAACAGCTTGCCACGTGCAGCATCGAGGTTGGTCTTTGCCAGCTCCTCCAGCTCGTGCCATGCGTGAATCACGTTGTAGCCGTCTACGAGAAGATAGGAGACTCCAAGATTTTGTGCGTGCTCTGTTCCTTTGTAAATTGTCTTCGGACCATCGTCTCGTCTTGCAAGCCTTTTCTCCTTCTGCGGGTCGGAATGGCTGTTGCTGTGTGTGGCGGAGTGAAGAATCCGGTCGATATCGTCTGTACCGAGGGCAATATCGATGCGCTCGGAGAGGGGCGCATTTTCAGAGGTGTTATCTAACCCTACGCAGGAATCGTCCGCAAGGGTGCCGTTTCCGGACAGATAGTCATTTCTGCGACCGCGAAAAAGAGACGCGTCAATTTCCCCAAGGGAGAGTCGATTTTGCCGAAGCAGAAGCTCACTTGGAAGGTGCATGTAGTTTGGCACTTCATCCCAAGGTACGACGAATCCGGAACCGTGAGAGCAGAAGACGGAGTCAGGGGTGTGCCGAAGGTCTACGGTCGGATCGTATCCTTTTTGCAAAATAATATCTTCTGACTGTGTGCATTCACGAAAACTGTCCAAAACCATGGAGAGAGTCCCGCGTCCCTTGGTATAACTTGCTACTTCAGTATGATAGTTTGCAAAGCGGGACACCGGACAAAGCCCGGTTATGAGTGAAAAATCGCTGTTGGATGAATGGTCCGCTGTAGTAGAATGATAATCCTCGGAACCGGCCTCCGAAAGCTGGAAGGTTGCGCCCATTCGGTCCAAATCGGTCATGGCACGTCCAACCGATTCCGTAGGAACGGACAGTCGGAAACGATAATACGGCTCTAAAAGGACCGAATCGGCCTGCATCAGGGCGTGTCGAACCGCCCGATAGGTGGCCTGCCTGAAGTCGCCGCCCTCGGTATGTTTCGGATGTGCCTTTCCGGAAACCAGGGTGATTCGAACATCGGTAAGCGGAGCTCCGGTAAGTACACCACGATGTCTGCGTTCTCCGATATGTGTAAGAATCAGACGCTGCCAGTTCTTTGCCAATGTGTCCTCCGGGCAGTCAGCGGTAATCTCGATTCCGGACCCGGCAGGAAGCGGAGACAGCAAAAGATGCACCTCAGCGTAATGACGGAGCGGTTCAAAATGCCCGACGCCCTCGACGGTATTTCGAATGGTCTCTTTATATACAATGCTTCCCTGCTCGAAGGAAACGTCAATATCAAAGCGCTCGCGGATTCGTTCTTTTAGAATCTCGGTTTGAACGACACCCATTAATCGTACCTGAATCTCGCGGAGTAGTGGTTCATAATGAACAGACAGTTCCGGATCTTCTTCCTCAAGTAGTTTGATCTTGGGGAGAAATGCGGTAGCGTCCACGTTTTTTGGCAGTGCCAGACGATAGGTGAGTACCGGCTCGAGAAGGGGTGGGAAGCATTCGGTTGCACTTCCTAAGGTTTGCCCCGGCAACGTGCCGGAAAGCCCCGTAACCGTAACTACGGTTCCTGCCGGTGCCTCGGTAAGTGCAGTGAAGCGGTCCCCGAAATAAGAGCGAATCTGGTCCACCTTTTCCGAGAGAATTTCTTCGTCTTTTTGCATCTCAATTACCTGACGGCCACGAAGTGTTCCGCCGGTGATTTTCATATGAGTAAGACGCTTGCCTGCGTCATCATGGGTGATTTTATAGCAAATGGCGCCGAATTCTTCCGGATAGTCCCGACAGATTGTCAGGCTATCGAGGGCTTGCATCAACCGGTCAACTCCCTCTCGGCGTAAAGCGGAACCAAAGAACACGGGGAACATTTTCCTGCTTCGAATCAGTTCCGGATAGCAGTCCTCGGATACTTCGCCGGTTTCTAAAAAGCCCGTTAATAAATCTTCATCCAAAAGCGCAATTTCTTCTGCATCCGGGGTTTCCATATCGATTACCGAGGAGGAGAGTCTTGCTTTCAGGGAAGAAAGCAGCTTTTCTCGATTGGTCCCCGGCTGGTCCATCTTGTTGACAAAGATAAACGTTGGAATCCGATGGCGGGCAAGCAGATTCCAAATGGTTTCCGTATGCCCCTGAATCCCGTCAGCTGCGCTCACAATCAGCACAGCGTAATCAAGTACCGACAGGGTGCGCTCCATTTCCGAAGAAAAGTCCACATGCCCCGGAGTGTCGAGTAAGGTTACGACGCGATTACTTAGGGAAAATGCGGCTTGCTTCGAGAAGATGGTGATTCCGCGGGCGCGTTCCTGACTGTTACTGTCAAGAAGGGTGTCCCGATGGTCAACACGGCCTAAAGAGCGGATGGCGCCGGATTCAAATAACAGCGCTTCGGAAAGCGTGGTTTTACCGGCATCTACATGCGCAAGCAGACCTAAAATGATATTGTTTTGCACCATAAGGAACCTCCCAAAAGTAATTACGTTTGGTATTGTAACACGAAGAAGAGAAGCGATACAACAAAAACCTGCGAAATGCGGGCCTTCTCGCAATAAAAAAATAGTGACAGAAGAAAGGAATAGTGATAAAATATCTAAGGTTTCGTGTGGTAACGCGGGAAACTGATACATTATATTTTGGAATCGACACCGGAAATTGCGCCGATGCCGCATTTTCAGATGGAGGATATATGATTCGAATTGGTATTATGGGCTATGGTAACCTTGGTAAAGGTATCGAGTGTGCCATCAAGCAGAACGGTGATATGAAGCTCGCAGCTGTATTCACCAGAAGAAATCCTGAGGATTTGAAGCTTTTGACGGAAGGTGTTCCGGTTTATAAGGCTGAGGACGCAAAGGACCACGCAAAGGAAATCGATGTACTCATTATCGCAGGTGGAAGTGCAACTGACCTTCCAACCCAGACTCCGGAGTATGCAAAGTATTTTAACGTAATCGACAGCTTTGACACCCACAAGAATATTCCAACGCATTTTGCTAATGTTAATGCAGCAGCAAAGGAAAACAATCACATCGCTATGATTAGCGTTGGCTGGGACCCGGGTATGTTCTCTTTGAACCGTCTCTATGCAAGCTGCATTCTTCCGGAAGGAAAGGATTATACCTTCTGGGGTAAGGGTGTCAGCCAGGGGCACAGCGATGCCATCCGTCGTGTTGAGGGCGTTGCGAACGGTAAGCAGTACACCGTGCCTGTTCCGGAAGCATTGGATGCGGTTAGAAGCGGCTCCAATCCGGAGTTTATTACTCGCGATATGCACACTCGTGAGTGCTACGTAGTAGCTAAGGACGGCGCTGACAAGGCGAAGATTGAGGAAGACATCAAGACGATGCCGAACTACTTTGCGGATTATAATACAACCGTTAATTTTATCAGTGAAGAGGAGCTCAAGGCAAATCATGCAGGAATTCCTCATGGTGGTTTTGTTATTCGCAGCGGTAACACCGGTTGGAATGGCGAGAACAAGCACATCATTGAGTACAGCCTGAAGCTGGATTCCAATCCGGAGTTTACCGGTAGCGTATTGGTTGCATACGCAAGAGCTGCTCACAGAATGAGAAGCGAGGGTATGGTTGGTTGTAAGACCGTATTTGATGTAGCGCCGGCTTACCTTTGCCCGATGTCAAAGGAAGAGATGAGAGCACATCTTCTGTAATGAAACATAATCAGAGGCCCGATGTTCGGGCCTCTTTTTCGACTTATAGCTTTCGAAGGTAGGGGGAAGGCAGCATGTTTTCGATATTTGTGTATCTGCTGATTTTGTGCGCCCTTGGCACATTCATCAGTAATAGAAAGGCGAAGGAAGAGCACACGGATGATTCGACAATAGAAATCATCGGTGCTCTTTTTGTGGCGCGCGTTTTTCCTATTCTGATGATAGAAGAGCGTGCTAACAGACATTATGTGTGGCTTTCTGTGGATCTGTTTTTGATGTCGGCCATCGTTCTTCTGCTTCGACGAATCATCACGGATTCGGTGGTGGAACGTCTGTTTCTTATGCTCTTGATTTACAATCCGGCACCGGTGATGTGTATCCTTGCGGAGGGGATGGCTTCCAAGGTTTTGTGGGCTTCGAGTTACGTTATCCTTCTTGCCATTGCGTATTCCTGCAGTGACATTCTTTCAAAGAAAGAGATTCGAAAGGTCGGAGTCTGCACCGCCCTTTTACAGGTGGCGCTCAGCGGTATCGCATACGCCGTGTTTTATAAAAAAATGAGCTTTCGTGCGATCGTACAGAGCAGTGGAAATGCTCCAACCCTTCTGATTATCAGCCTATTTGTCATGCTTGCCATGCTTGCTACCATTGTATGGCTGATGATTACAGGGGAGAAAATCGAGAAGAAATCCGGTGAGGAGAAGAACCTGACAGAAAGCGTTGAAAACGCAGAACCATTGGAACATCCGGAAACTGTTGAAACATCGGAGAATCCGGAAATTGAAGAAACATCGGAGCATCTTGATCCTCCGGAGAAGAAGGAAGTACCTCCTGTGAAGCGAGTGAATCATCGTCTATTTGATCGTGTGGACATTTTGCTGATGATTGCCATAACCGCTGTCTTCGGGCTGCTTGCGATTTTCCGCCTCGGCTCCACGAAGATGCCGCAGACCTACTATACGATAAACAAGGAGAATAAGGACATTGTCCTGCATTTTGCGGAACGTACCAATGTGGCACATGTTTATGTATTCTTGGACCGTAAGGCCCATGCCAGCATTTCCTTCTCGTATCGTGATGGGGAGGAATCCGAGTGGACGGTAAGTAACAGTAAAGAGGATATTAAGCGCGTCTTTCAGTGGACGGACGTGAAGGTGAATAAGGATGCAACGAGTCTCGGTTTAGTGTACATGGGAAAAGCGGAGCACTACATTACCGAAATTGTTATTACGGACAAGGATGGTAATCGAATTACTCCAGTCAATGCGAACAAATATCCGGAACTGTTCGATGAACAGGAGCTGTTCCCGGAGGCAAGACTTTCCACGGTTCAGACGATGTTCGATGAGGTATATCACGTTCGAACTGCCTGGGAATTTATACAGAATACGTCCATTTATGAAACGACCCACCCGCCGCTTGGAAAGACATTGATTGCGCTCGGTATTCGTGCCTTTGGACGCAATCCGTTTGGCTTCCGTTTTATTTGCTGGCTGTTCGGCACGCTGACCGTTCCGTTCTTTTATTTGTTCGGAAAGCGGCTTACAAAGAGGAGAATCAGCGGTATTGTTGCGGAAGTACTGATTGCCACGGAATTCATGCATTTTGCGGTTTCCAGAATCGGTACGCTGGATGTTATTATCGGTTTTTGGATTATCGCCGCATTTTACTTTATGTATGCGTATCTGCAGGCAAATAAGCAGATGGAGACGTATGCGAAGCAGTATCTTTTGATTCTTGCCGGGGGCTTTATGGCCGGCTTTGGAATTGCCACCAAATGGACCGGTTTTTATGCGGGTGCGGGTCTGTGCCTCCTTCTTCTCCTAAGTTTTTATGAGCGGAAGAGTATGCGTGAAAACAAACAGGCAATCATACGTCTTGCAGCTGTTTGCGTCATTTCGTATGTAGTGATTCCGTTTACGATTTACCTGCTCTCGTATCAGGAGTTTGTACAGGCTTACGGCGGAACATTGTGGTCGCAGATGACCTCCAATGCGAAGATAATGCTGTCCTATCATGAGGGCGTTAAGACGCCGCATATCTACCAGTCCGAATGGTACGAGTGGCTTTGGGACAAGCAGCCTTTGTTATATTCCTGCGTGAAGGTCAGTGATACGAAAACCTCCTCGATTGCAACGTTTGGAAGTCCTCTGATTGTGTGGGGAGGTCTGATTGCGTTCGTCTATATGGTGTATCTGTGGCGCGTGAAGAGAGATGAAAATGCTCGCTTTATCGCCCTTATGTACCTGGCCAATCTGATGCCTTGGCTTCTAGTTCATCGAACCGTCTTCATCTACCACTATTATCCGTGTATTATGACGTTGATTCTTGCGATTACCTACGGAATTGTAACGGTGAGTGGACAGAAGAAGCGGTACATTGTGGTTCTTCTTGTAGCAGCACTTTTGTTGTTTGTAATGTTCTTCTCGGAGATCTCAGGACTTCCGATTGCAAGGGATTACATCAACGATATTCTGGAATTATTTAAGACCTGGAGGTTTGCGTAAATGAAGAAAAACGTATTACTTTATTCGGGCTTATTCCTTTTGATTTGTGCCTGCTACATTGGAATCGGACATCCGAGCGATACGACGATGTTGGTGATTGGAATGCTGGTGACTGCATTCGCATGGGGAGCATTTAGCCTGGCATATCTTCAGAACCCGACGATGTTTGTTTTGGGTTGTGGCGTGATTCTAAGAATTGGTTACATGCTTTACACCCCGCTTTCTGTTAGAACCCATGATTTGGGGCAGGTGTCTCTTGAGGGAAGAGGGCACGCAGCGTACTTGCTGCAGATTATCAAAAACAACCAACTCCCGCAGGCCGTGAACGGCCAGTTTTATCAGCAGCCGCTTTTTTATCTTTGCGCCGGACTGATTTCTAAGGTCATCAATTCCCTACGCCATATGGGAGACAATCCGGAGGTGCTGGTGGATACCGCAAAGGTGTTTACCACATTTTGCTCCGTGATGGTAATGTTTGTTGCAAAGCAGATTGGGGAGACCCTTGGATTAGAGAAGAAGACGAGAGTCCTCGCCTTAACCTATGTTGCCTTTATGCCGAGCTTTTTTATCACCTGCGGCGTAATTGGACCGGATGCATTTGCTACTCTTTGGATATCACTGACTTTGTTATATCTGATTCGCTGGAATCAGCAGCCGGGCTACAGGGAAACCGCACTGCTCGCGCTTTGCTTTGGCTGTGGTGTTATGACGAAGATTTCCTGTGCCTTACTGGCGCCTCTTACCGTGGTAGTCGTTGCCGTAAAGTTTTGGAAGGTAGGAGAGAAGAAGGCTCGTCTTAGAATTGCCTGCCAGACTGCGATGTTCGCTGTTATTGCGCTTCCTTTAGGCCTTTGGAAATGCCTTCGCGACCTCATTGTATATGACAAGAAAATCATGTACGTTCCAAACGCCATTTCCGACCTGTCCACTGCCGGAGAGTCGGTATTTGCGAGGGTCATCGGTTTTAATTTTCAAATGCCGTTTCGCTCCTCGAATCCTTACGCCGATGTGTGGAATGATTACAATGCGCCGTCCTATTATCTGAAGTCGGCGCTGTTTGGAGAATTCAAGTTTCAGGTGCCGTTTTTTATTCCGGTATTGTTAACGTTTGTGACCGTGGTGCTGTCTGTTTGTTTGGTGGCTTCCGTGATACGAATCATTTGGAAGAAGGATCAGGGGGCGCTCATCTACGGAGGAGCATTTGCCATCGCCATCCTTTCAGCTTACAGCTTTTATCTGAAAATGCCGTTCGGCTGCAGTATGGACTATCGATACATGAACTTCATTACGATTCCAGCGGGGATTCTTTTGGGAAAGTACTGTACGGAAGGAAGATTCGGAAAGGTTGCTGCCGTGATGATGTATAGTTTTGCTGTTTTATCCTCCATGATGTATGTGGTTGTAGGTATATTCTGATTCTTAATCGCAAGATATGATGAACAGATTGCTGATCATTGTAATCGCAGAATTGAGCTCTCTGACGGAGAAATTGTAGTTGACAAATCGATGCGTTAGTGGTTTAATAAAGCAAACAAATCAATATGTAAACCGTTGAGACGGAGATAACGGTAGTTATGCTTCCACAGAGAGCCCGGGTAGCTGAGAGCCGGGTGAAAAACAGATTATCAAATGGACCGTTGAGGGCGTAGTGAAATCGCTGGAGAGTAGCATACGACGTAAGATGCGCGTAAGACATCGGGGATATGTAGGTATCCTATAGAGCACGAGTCAGATCGTGGAAGCAAGGTGGCACCGTGGATAAGTGATTATTCGCCCTTGATGGAATGAAGAATTCTATCAAGGGCTATTTTTTTAGATATTCTTCAGATGGACACCGCACCTACAGGAAGGAGACTTTTATGATAGTAAAGCCAAGTTTGGAATGCGTAAAAGCGTACGCAGCAAGCGGAGAGTACAAGGTCGTACCGGTTAGTACCGAGATTCTTTCGGATATCTGTACACCGATTGAGGCTATGAAGATTTTAAAGGGATTATCCAGTCACTGCTATATGCTGGAGTCTGTTGCCGAGAAGGATACCTGGGGACGTTATACCTTCCTTGGTTACGATCCGATTCTGGATATTACGTGTTCCGGTAATCAGATGATGATTGGCGAGGAAAACATCGAAACCGACGATCCTGCGACGAAGATTCGCGAATTGATGGCAGAGTACAAGAGCCCGAGGATTTCTGAACTTCCTTCCTTTACAGGCGGTTTGGTTGGCTATTTTTCTTATGATTTCCTGAAGTACTCCGAACCGACACTTCGAATCGATGTGGAGGATAGTGATGCATTTAAGGATGTGGACCTAATGCTTTTTGATAAGGTTATCGCCTTTGACAACTATCGTCAGAAAATCGTACTGATTTGCAATATGAAGCTTGTCGATGATTTGGAAGCCTCCTACGAGGAAACAAAGAAGGAATTGCAGAAGCTCGCAGATGTTCTGACCAAGGGCGAGCGCACGAATATTCCAGCCGGAAAGCTTCTTGGTGAGGTTACTCCACTCTTTAATAAAGAGCAGTATTGCAATATGGTGGAGAAGGCAAAGCATTATATTCACGAGGGGGATATCTTTCAGATTGTGCTCAGCAATCGTCTGAGTGCCGAATTTGAAGGAAGTCTCTTCAATACCTATCGCATCCTTCGTACCATTAATCCGTCCCCTTATATGTTCTACTTCTCGGGAACGGATGTGGAGGTCGCAGGTGCTTCTCCGGAGACACTGGTAAAACTTGAGGATGGCGTACTTCATACCTTCCCGCTCGCAGGTACCAGACCGCGTGGTAAGACTCCGGAAGAAGATAAGGCTTTGGAGGAGGATCTTTTACAGGACGAAAAGGAACTGGCGGAGCATAATATGCTTGTGGATCTCGGACGTAACGATCTTGGACGAATCAGTCGTTTTGGAACAGTTTCGGTTGAAAAACTACACAGCATTGAGCGCTATTCACACGTTATGCATATCGGTTCCACGGTTCGCGGTGAGATTCGTGAGGATAAGGATGCGCTGGATGCGGTCAGTGCCGTACTTCCGGCAGGAACTCTTTCCGGTGCGCCGAAGATTCGTGCTTGTCAGCTCATTGCGGAGTTAGAGGACAATAAGCGCGGTATCTATGGCGGGGCGATTGGATATCTTGATTTCACCGGAAATCTTGACACCTGTATCGCCATTCGAATTGCGTATAAAAAGAACAATAAGGTATTTGTACGAAGCGGTGCGGGAATCGTTGCGGATTCCGAGCCGGCAAAGGAATACCAGGAGTGTATTAATAAGGCGGCAGCCG
>DCGJ01000139.1 GCA_002315495.1 Lachnoclostridium sp. UBA1781
GCATAGTTAAGACCTGCCTTGATGTGGCCGGTTCCGTGAGGAGCCGCACGGTCATAATCACAAACACGGATACGGATTGGCTTTGCGCCGCCCTTGAAGTATGGGCCTACCGGAGTAGCAAAGATACGGAACTGATATTCATCCGCCGGCTTAACACCGATAACCGGGTTGGTACCCATCATGTATGGACGAAGATAAAGGCTTGCGCCGGAGCCGTATGGTGGAACCCATTCAGCATTTGCCGCAACAACCTGCTTAACTGCTTCAACGAACTTTGCCTCGTCGTAAGCCGGAATCTTCAATCTTCTTGCAGAATCAGCCAGACGGGAAGCGTTCAAGTCCGGGCGGAAGCACACAATGTGGCCATCCTTCGTGGTATAAGCCTTCAGACCTTCAAATACGGTCTGTGCGTACTGAAATACGCCGGCACATTCATTCAAAACAATGTTCGCATCGGTAGTAAGTTCACCCTCATCCCAAGCACCGTCCTTGTAGTTCGATACATAACGATAGTCGGTCTGTACATATCCAAAGCTGAGGCTGGACCAATCAATGTTTTTACTCATATGTTTATACCTCATTTCTATTGTCTTCCGACAAAATATTGAAGATATTTTATCGCAATTTCTCCCATATATCAAGACTTTCTTATGCGAAAAGACTGTGATTTCTTTTAGGGAAATTGAGTATTTCCCGTAAATTTATTGACACAACGAGGGATATTGGATAAACTACACACGTGATATTTCTTTGAAAGGAAGTAACGACTATGAATATTGTTTGTCTTGATTTAGAGGGTGTGTTGGTACCTGAGATTTGGATTGCATTTGCAGAAGAAAGCGGCATCCCTGAGTTAAAGAGAACGACCCGTGACGAGCCGGATTACGATAAATTAATGAAGTGGAGAATTGGTATCTTGAAGGAGCATGGACTTGGTCTCAAGGAGATTCAGGAAACCATTGCAAAGATTGATCCATTGCCGGGCGCAAAGGAATTCATGGACAAGCTTCGCCGCACCACGCAGGCAATTATTGTGAGCGATACCTTTACCCAGTTTGCAGCTCCGCTGATGGAGAAGCTTGGACTTCCAACCATCTTCTGTAACGAGCTTGTTGTTGCGGAGAATGGTGAAATTGTAGATTTCTCGATGAGATGCCCACAGAGCAAGCTGACGACCGTTAAGAGTCTTCAGACAATGGGCTTCGAGACGATTGCTGCCGGTGACAGCCATAACGATCTTGGAATGATTCTGGCAAGTAAGGCAGGATTTTTGTTCCGCTCAACCGATGCGATTAAGGCAGAGTATCCACAGTTACCGGCTTTCGAGACCTACGATGAGCTGTATGACGCCATTGTAAAGGCGCTGTAGGGGGGGGGGATCATCTGTCCGAACGGCAACGATAGGTAAAGAATCATTTGAGCAGAAACTTCTAGGGTGTGTGAAACAAACGTTTCACACACCCTTTTTTGATGCTTCGCAAGTTGGCGGCGGCTTTGCGGGGGGGGCCGCTGGCGGTTTTCGGCGGAAATCCCGCCTAATGTCGATTCCGCCTATTTTTTCCCCAATCCCTAATATCCGGATTCCGTTTTAAAGTTTCATTACGACCTGTTTTAAGCGGAAAAATATCCAAACCTAATATTCCGCCTAAAAGTTTTCTCGTTTTTGTAATTAGGAATCCATTCTGAAGCTTCTCTACCATCCCAAATTAGGCAAAACTATAGCAATCAACTAATTCCGCCTACGAAGCAGTCAATCTATATCTACAGTTATAGAAATATCAACCAAAAATGAACTCCGCTAGTAGGCGGAGTTCACTTAATTCTATTATTCCGCTGAAAAACAGCTTGAATTAATTCTTCAGTATAGCGCCGATCTGTTCAAACGAACATCTTCTATCGGCGGAATTATGGAGTTGCTTTCTCTCCGCCTAATCAGAAATCATGCGGAATTATCTACCTTCGCCCCACGGTTGCCCCTCAAGCCTCGAGGCGACTACCATTATGCTCCGTTATGCTTCTGCTACAGAGAACGCTCACTCTTCTCGTCTCCACAGTTATCACAGACACACCCAACATTGCACTTACACCCATTCTTGTCCGGACCCGCGTTGCATATACCACAGCTACCACAGGAGCCGCTCCCGCAACTGCAACCGCCGTTTTTTCTGCGTCGAAATGTTGCACGGAGGGCGAGCGCAATCACAATTAGTAGGACCCATATTAAAAAAATATCAATCGCCCCCATAGGCTACCTCCACAAAAATACTCATCCACTTACCAATGTCTGCCTCCAAAAAAGCATTCATTCGTCAATTCAATGGCTCTTCCTACAACCACATGCCAATCAATCGCACGCAAAATGCTGCAATCCACGCGAGGAAGCACTGCCAGAGAACAACCGACAACGCCCACCAGCCGCCAAGTTCACGCTTAATGGAAGCAATTGCCGCTACACATGGGGTATAGAGCAAACTGAATACCAGCATCGCTGCAGCCTGTACTGATGTGATGGCCAGGGCAACATTACCTTCAAACAGGACTTCCATCGTGGACACGACGCTCTCCTTCGCCATAAAGCCCGAGATGAGGGAGGTTACAATTCGCCAGTCATTCAGACCGACCGGAGCAAAAATCGGAGCAACTAAGCCCGCAATCACAGACAGCATGCTGTCTGCGGAATTATCGACATAATGCAAAGCAAAGTCAAAGCTTTGCAAAAACCAAACGCAAACCGTCGCAACCAAAATTACGGAAAAGGCCTTCTTTATGAAGTCCATCGCCTTCTCGAGCAACAGCTGGGATACATTCTTCGCGCCCGGCAAACGATAGTTCGGAAGCTCCATGACAAACGGAACCGCCTCGCCACGAAATACCAGTTTCTTGGAAACAACCGCAAACAAAATCCCGATAAATATACTCAGAAAATACAGCCCGGTCATAATCAGTCCACCGTTCTTCGCAAAAAACGCATTGACGAAGAAGGCATAAATCGGCATCTTCGCGGTACAGCTCATAAACGGCGTCAGCATAATGGTCATCTTTCGGTCACGCGCGCTCGGAAGCGTTCTAGTCGACATAACCGCCGGAACCGTACAGCCGAAGCCAATGAGAAGCGGCACGATGCTCTTTCCGGAAAGCCCGATTTTTCTAAGCAGCTTATCCATGAAAAATGCGACTCTTGCGATGTATCCGCTATCCTCCAAAATCGACAGGAAGAAAAACAGCGTCACAATAATCGGCAGGAAGCTAAGCACACTGCCTACTCCGGAGAAGATACCATCTATGACCAGTCCATGAATTACTTCATTCACCTCAAGGTCGGTAAATCCTTTGTCTACAAAGGCTGTCAGCGCCTCAATTCCCTTTTCCAACAAGCCTTGGAAAAATGCTCCAATGACGTTAAAGGTCAAAAAGAACGTCGCCGCCATAATCAGAATGAACGCCGGAATCGCAGTGTATTTGCCGGTAAGCACTCGGTCAATCTTCGCACTTCGGATGTGTTCCTTGCTTTCTCTCGGCTTCACTACCGTCTGCTCGCAAACCTTACGTATGAAGGAGAATCGCATATCCGCAATGGCCGCGCTGCGGTCCAACCCGCGCTCCTTCTCCATTTGAAGCACAATGTGTTCTACCGTTTCGCGCTCATTTTCATCCAGTCCCAACTGCTCAATAATCAGCTGGTCTCCCTCAATGACCTTGTTCGCCGCAAATCGAATCGGAATATCCGCATCCTTCGCGTGGTCCTCAATCATATGCATCACCGCGTGTAAGCAGCGATGTACGGCTCCGTTATGGTCCTTCTCGTCGCAAAAGTCCTGACGCACCGGCTTCTCCTGGAAATGCGCGATATGCACTGCATGCTCCACCAGCTCCGCAACACCCTCATTTTTCGCAGCCGCAATCGGAACGACCGGAACGCCCAGAAGGGCCTCCATCTCATTTACATAGATGGCGCCATGATTGTTTCGAATCTCATCCATCATATTGAGAGCAATCACGACCGGGATGTCCATCTCTAAAAGCTGCATCGTCAGATACAGATTACGCTCAATGTTTGTCGCATCAACAATATTAATAATCGCCTTCGGCTTGGATTCCAGCACGAAGTTTCGCGATACAATTTCTTCACTACTGTAAGGAGACATCGAGTAAATGCCCGGCAAATCGGTAACCCGGCTTTTCGGATATCCCTTGATGGCACCGTCCTTTCGGTCTACCGTAACACCCGGGAAGTTACCCACGTGCTGATTCGAACCGGTCAGCTGGTTGAACAAGGTTGTCTTACCGCAATTCTGATTTCCGACAAGCGCGTAGGTCAAAACCACATCCTCCGGCAAAGGATTCTCATGGTCCTTCGAGTGATATTTACCGGTTTCACCAAAGCCCGGATGCTCATGCTTTCTGCGCTTCGCCTGCTTGACCTCCTCAGCCTCCACCGCTTGCTCCGACATTTTCTCAATCGAAATCTGCTCCGCATCGGCGAGTCGCAAGGTCAAACTGTAACCATGAACCATAATCTCCATCGGATCGCCCATCGGCGCCGTCTTAATATGCGTAACCTCCGTTCCCGGAATGACACCCATATCAAGAAAATGCTGCCGAAGCGCACCCTCTCCATTTACCGTTTGAATAATTGCACGTTCACCACGTTTTAGATCCTTAAGTGTCATTTTCCGCCTTGCTCCTTTAGTAATCTGCGAATCACGCCTTCTCGGCAATGATAATCACATTCGTTGGAATCTCTTTCCAGTCTGCTCCATCCAAAAGCTCAATGGACGCAGCCAAATGCTCCTCATACCCCGGCTCAACCACCTCACGGGAGGTAATCACCTTCATGCCGATTTCCTGCAAAAAGGCCTCATAATCCGCCTTACTGAAGTATCCGAACTGCTCCTGCACCTCCTGCGGATAGGACGCCGGTCCCCACGTATAGGTGAACATAAACTCGCGCACCAAATCAATCGGTGCCTCGAAAATATCGCCATCCAGGTCGACGCAGTTCCACTCTCCGCTCGCGTCACGATACTCGGAAAGCCCCTTAAAATCCCGAAGGTAATTCTGTAAAAATGCAACTCCGCCCTCGTCCTTCATCCGAATTCGAAGATTACGATTCTCCCCGACAAGCACGCCGTCGCGAATCAGAATACGCCCACGGTCGCTAAGCGAAGCCAGCGCATTTTTCAGAGCAAGCTTTACCGAATCCAACTGAAAATGCTTCCCGTCCCGCTCCGTGTACGAATAAATCTCATGAAGAATCGAGGAGAAAATGATGGTATCGGCCTTCTTTCCGTCCGGAAGCGGTCCCTCCACAAAGTTATGGACAATCGCGTCCTCTCCAATGGAAATGAGATGCTGAATCACACTTTCGGAGATGTCTGTCCCAATCACCGTCGCCTGTGGAAACTGCTTTCTTAACGCCTTTAACATCACTCCACCGCCGGAGCCGACGTCCACCAAAACGTTACCGGTAGCATAATCGAGAAGTGAAAGCTTCGTGCTTTCCTCCGCGTTATTCATCGTGTCCAGGTACGCTGCCTCATTTGCCAGACGATCAAACTCATCCCGTCGAAGCCCGAACAAATCAAAGACACGAAGCACATTCTGCTCGTAGGTAGCAATTCCGGATTGCTCGGACTTCACGCAGAAATCAATCAGCGCGCGACAGACCTCGGAGAACTCAATCCCAAAATATAAAATGCCGTTCGTCTCCGAAAGAACAAATCGGGCGTGCTCATTTTCCGTGATATGATTTCGAAGCATGTGCTCCACAATACGGTGCTTGTATATATTTTTCGAGGCGGAAACGCCCGAGTTCAATTCCTTTGCCAACCCATAGAAGGAAATCTGCGACGCCTTTGAAAAACCCTTACATAAGCCAAATGCGGCCCGAATCTCCGCAACCGTAAAGCCCTCGAAGGACACCTCCGGATACCAAAGGCTCTTCCCCTCGATGACGGAAAGCGCCTCCCGGTCCTCCTCCGTAAACGGTACATTTCGATAAATCGGGAAGATCTTCTCGCAGCGCTCCTGCAGTTCTTCCCCGTATTCTTCTGCCAAAAGCCGCTCAATCGCCGTGTCAATTTCACCGGCCACCTTCTCCCAGATATCAGGGGAAACCGCTTCAATAATGGCGCGATTGAATAGCTTCAGAAGTTTCCTAAGCGCCTCCTCTTCCATTCCATACTGATCGGAAAGAAGGAGCAAATCGCGGCTGAATATAAGCGGCGATTCACCACGTACGAACTGCCCAAGCATTCCATGGGTACGGACGAGAATCGTTACAATTTCCAGCGTTTTCTCATCCGTCTCACCGGATTCCTCTCGATAAATGACAGCGGAAGCCTCGTTATGAATCTCCCGATTGATGCTAAGCATCGCCCAGCGTGCGCGGTCGGAGGCAGAGCCGCATTTGGCTACATCCATCCACTTAAGGGCTGTCTCCACGTAAGCTTCTTCGTCGGTCCCCTCCGCATGGGCCGCAAAAATTTCGAGTGCCCGCAGGGTGTAACGAAGGGTTGGATAACGATCCGTATGCTCGCGCTCCAGGTTTAAAAGTTCATTCTCCTGCGTCATCAGAAGCTCCATCCAACGCAGGGAGCCGTTCGACAATCTCATCTCACACCTCACACTCTAATTCCATTTCCCAAAGCTGACCGATACCGGATTCTCCTCGTGATTGCCCAGCATTTTTTCCATCCAAATCATATCAAACCATTGACCGAATTTTGAACCTGAACAATGAAAACGACCGACCAAAGAATACCCCATTGCCTTATGAAAATGCATGCTTTCCTCCGAAACATACGGGCTGTTTTCACCGCTTGGAACCGCAATGCACGCATTTGCATTGAGGATTCCGATTCGTTTCAGGCGAGACTCCAGCTCCTGATACAAAGCCGTTCCGACGCCTTTGCGTCTTTCGTTCGGGCGAAGGTAAATCGTGGTCTCCACAGACCAGTCGTAGGCCGCTCTCCCTTTAAAGGTATTGGCATACGCATACCCTACGATATCGCCATCCTGCACAGCCTTCAGATACGGATATTTCGCGGAAATTGTTCGAATTCTCTCCGCAAATTCTTCCGTCGTCGGCACCTCATACTCGAAGGAAATCGCTGTTTCCTTCACGTAGTACGCATAAATGGAAAGAAGCTCCTTTGCATCCTCCACGGTAACGGGAAGAATCTGTATTCCATCGCTTTTGCTCATTTCTTCTCTACTGAGCGTTCTTCTCAGCCTTCTCCTTCCCCTGATTAACAAGGTATTCAATCATTTCCTTATCTCCGTACGCCACAGGTCCCGGATACCAGGTGCCCGGATATTCCCAGGAGCATTTTCGGTTAATATAACATTCGATGTCATTGAAATATCCCATCTCGTAATCCCCCTCCAATAACTCTGCGGTAGCGTCCGGTATGATTTCTCTCAGCTGCTCCAACGCGCGCTCCATACAGTACTCCAGATTGTGCTCAATCTTCGGAATGTAATTGTGTTCCATAGCATCCTCCATCATGATATACTACTTACTTAATTTCGATTGTTGCGGTTCCGTTCTCGATGCTCTTGACCGTAATGGTGTACGGAAATTCAGAGCCGTCGTTCATCACGCCGTCCAAAAACACGGTCGGGTAATCCTTCACGGAGAAGGAATCTCCTGCCTTGAACAGATCCTTATCGGACAACTGTTCATAGGTGCAGGTGCCATCGGTGAAGGTATTGCGTCCATTTCTCTGTAAAAGATTGACCTGATACTTTCCGGCCGGATTCCAGGCATTGCCATACACCACATCATAAGTTGTTCCCTTTTCGAACCAGTCCTTCATCAGGTCGATTTCAAGTAGGCGAGCGTCAATATGGTAAATGCGGACGCCCTGCTTCGTAAGCCCGTATTCCGGAGCGTCATATGTGTTCAACCCATCCGGCGAGAACAACTCTACCAGCAGATATTCATTAAATGGATTGATGGTGCCATCCTCTTTCACTTCACCGGTGATTGGAATCAGGATCACGTCGCCACTGCTTTCAAAGTCGGAAATCGTAATCGTTGTGCCTGCTGCTAACTGTTCCTTTGTCACGACCGTCGGGGTAATCCAGCCTACGGCGAATTTTGAAAATGGATTCCAATCGCCCACATTGGCGGACTGCATATCATAGCCACCAACTGCATTGTAACCGCTGTAGTAAACATCGTAATAGTCAATCAAACCCAGACTGTGCGAGAGCTCATGAATCAGTGTTCGCGAATCTAAACCGCTATTCGGATGATATGGTTCCTCGCGGAAGAAACCTATATTAATACAAACATTGTGATTGATTACCTTTCGGTCCTTCTTTGTACATGCAGTTCCGTATGTGTACACGTTGTGGCAGGCACCACTGATCGAAATGGTATAATAATCATCACAGTCATCCATGCCGGCAAAGACCAGAACAACCGCATCATAGATGCCATTTTCATCCAGATCCAATAAGCTCTCCCATTCGGAGTAATTCTCTTTCAGCCACTCCTCAAGATCTGCTCTCTGATAATCGTCAAACTCACGGGTTCGGTTATTCGCAAAGGTTTCCTCTTCCACCAGATACCAATCCGTAACGTACGAAGTAATATTCATCTTACCGTAAGAAGCCTGGTCAAAATAATCCGAGAAGGTGAAATAATTGCCTGTAGCCGCCCGATTTACCGTTGTTCCGTCGGAAAGAACCGCATTTCCAAGAACATTAAGCAGTGTCTCATAATCCTGCTCCAATCGATCGGACTGGTCCTCAAAATAAACCGGAACTACAAGTACGTTTGAATCTCCGATGCCATTCGTCGTCGTTGCCTTGTTCCCGTCATAATAGGTGTCCGGGTAAGCCGAAGCGCAAATAGGAAGCTCTACCTTAAAGATTCCTTCACAAACTCGAACTTCCAGATAATCTCCCTTTACTAAAGGCTCGCTCTTATCCTTTAACGTTCCATCTGCAGAATAAAGCTCCAAAACCTCAAAGTTTTCATATGGAAGATACATCAATTCCATAAGCCCCAAATCTGCCAAAGGAACATCCGGATGGGCTAAAAGATAGAAGGTAAAGATTCCATCGTCCAGGGAGAATACCTCCTTGGACGGATCATAGATATCCCCCTCCGCATACCTCGAATAAAAATCAGTCCATAATTCCACTTTTCCGATTTCGGCAACATCTCCGCAAACAAAAATCTCGAGGGACTGGATTATTAGATTTGACACACTATTAGAGTCCGTATCAATCTTAAAAAATGGAGGTACCGAATAATACTCAATGTCGCATTTTGTCACCTCCGCCCCAACTGGAAATCCGCCGCCCGTAGTATAAATGACATCATCCACAGAGTCTATTTCCATCCGGCCATCCGGAGCAATTGCCGAATATTCATCAAACCAAACATCGCTTCCATCCGTTCCCCCCTCAAACACCACTTGCATGATACCCTCGTAACCCGTCGCGGACATAATATATCCTGCCGGACTGATTTCAAGTGAGCCATCTGCTAGAATCGTAACTCCTTCCGCGAAGAAACGGATCTCTTTTCCGGCATCATCAACGACCGTAAAGCCGGTCAAACGGTCACCGTCATACTCCTTTGAAATCCAGGTCGATGCATCCATGAAATTAATGGTGTAGACATCGGCCTTCTCCAGTTTTTTCCGGAATAGTTTCAGGTCTTCCTCAATCCAAGCTTGCTTGTATTCCTTGCCGGCGAGATCGGCAAACTTATCCGCCGCCTCCGTTGGTGTCGGCGTCGGTGTGGTGTCTTCGGTAGTAACCTTCTCTTCCGTTGTCACCGCATCTTCTGTCGTTACCGCCGGCTCATCCTTCACGCCGGTTTCCTTTTCTCCGCAGGCAAATGCTCCTACGCATACAAAAACCAACAACGCCCAAAGAGCAATCTTCTTTCTTAACATATGCATGCCCCTTCCTCTCAATCATGTTTCGTTGTGTATTCCAGTGCCACAAGCTTCCAGCTACCGTTCATCCGGACAAACCAAAGCCCATCTCCACCAACTCATCGTAATCCGTATTCAGGTTCTGATACGGACAGGTCAACTGACGAATGGTTCGCGTCTGTCCGTCGATTTCAATCTGAATTACACTCTCTTCCGGGGTTAACTCTTCCGAAGTCCACCCATTTTCCGGATACTCGTAAATGATTTCCGGTTCATGCGGGGCTTCGGTAACAGCCGCTGACGGGGCCTGCGTCGGAATGTGAATCAGCGACGAATCGGAAATCTCCGTGAACTCGCTAATCACATTCTGCTTATTGATTTCCGCCAGCTCCTCGGGTGTCGTAAACCAGTCTGCCAAAAAACCGATTGCACTTGTCTCCCGAACCGACTTCACAAATACGCGATGTGCACGTTCACTCGGTCCGTAATTGAGAACCAACAGAACTGAAAAAACAGCTGCCAAAAGCGCAACTATGGTCACCGCCAAAAGAATCACAATTCGACCGATGATAACCCCTATCTTTATTTTTCCCTTTTTCTCGCTCATGTCTCCCCGCAGAGAATCTCTTTCGCTACAATGGTATGACATAAGCGCCTAAAAATCAAGTAAGAATCCCCGCTTCAAGGCGCCTTTTAGGTCTGTTTCTCCTCGGTGCACTCGATTTCGCGAAGCTCCCTTACCGACTTGGCTGTTCACCATTGTAAGACCGCTTGCAAAACCTCCTGTATAGGCATCATGAAGCAATTTAAATTCCATCAACTTCATGTATCAAAAAAAGCGCCACCCGATGGGGACCGGGTAGCGCTTAATTCCTGTATTAGGTTTTTCTATTTCAATCAATTACTTGTTCTCTGCTCTCTCTGCGCGAAGCTTAGCATTTGCATTCTCAACAGTAAGGAAGAAGTAGATTACGAGTACGATTGCACTGATGATAATCGGAACACCTGCGAACATGAAGGTGAGCATGCTCTTACAAGCTGCGGTCTGGGTAAGTGCAAGACCATCGAACTTAACAGCTGCAAGCAACCAGCCGCTGATTGCGGAGCCAAGACCACCACCAACCTTCATACCGAAGGAAGTACAGGAGTACATGGAACCGTCGAGTCTCTTTCCGGTCTTCATGTAGGTATAGTCAGCAGCCTCGGATACGAGAGCGTTGAAGGTACCGCCAAGCGTACACATGGTAAGAGAAACAAAGCCAAATGCGATGCAAAGTGCGTTGCCCATGTAGTTCAGAGCAAGGTACAGGAATGCGAATCTAACAAGGATGTTCATGGTGAAGAACACGATGTTCAACTTACGAACGGACTTAAACTTCTGTACAAGGAACGGAGCCAGAATCAAACCGATAACACTTGCGATCGAGGAATAGGTGGACATCGTTCCGAAGTAATCTGCGCTACCGCAGTTGTAAATGAAGTAGTAGATTGCACCACCCATGGAGATACCCATCATCATGTAGAAGAGAAGGTACAGCATAGCGAGCATATCAAAGTACTTGTTGGTTACAAGGGTCTTAAGGGTTTCGAAGAAGCCAACGGTCTGAGCCGGTGCAGCATTTTCAGCAGTCTCGTCTCTAAGCTCGGACTCCGGAAGCTCCTTAACGGAGAATACGGAAATGGTGTTAACAACGAGACCGATGACACCAAAGAAGAGTGCGGTCCACTTCCAACCTTCAGCGCCGCCGCCAAACTTAGCAACGAGCTTAAGTGCGAAGTTGTTAACGATCAAGGTACCGATTGTGGATCCGATGAAACGGAAGGTACCCATCTGAACTCTCTCGTTCATGTTCTTGGTGATGAGTGAGGTAAGTGCGGAATAAGCAATGTTGTTTGCAGTGTAAAATGCTGCATTTAACAGGGTGTATGCGATAAAGAAGTAAGCATACTGTGCCTTGGATCCCCAACTCATCGGGATACAGAACAAAGCAACCAATGCAACGGTATTACCAACATAGGACCAGAGCATCCAAGGTCTTGCCTTACCCATCTTGGTGTGGGTGCGGTCAATGAGGGAACCGAAGAGAATATCGGTTACACCGTCCGTCAACTTGGAGATCAAAATCAAAGTACCGATGATACCTGCGTTCATACCGATGGTATTGGTGAGGTAAACCATTACGAAGCTGGATACAAGTGCATATACCATGTTCGCTGCGAAGTCGCCGCCACCGTATCCGATCTTATTACCTAAATGTAAATATTTTTTCTCGTTCATGATTACAATCCTTTCTTATGAAAAAAACTAATTATACTGTGAACTTCTTTGCAGCATTTGCAAATGGACCCGGAAGCGCTTTCAGGCTTCTTACATCGCCCGCATAATCTTCACGGAAGAAGATTGGAGTTCCGTCCGGATTCTCAAATCTCTGCTCCGGCTCGAAGGCCATTCCCAAAGTGTCGCTATCTATCAAATCGGTGGTCCAGCCCTGAAGCAGGTCGTATACGTTGGTCTCGATTTCGTACTTTCCGTCCTTCTCAATGAGATTCACGTAAGCTTTACCGTCCTCGCATACATACTTGTTGTCTTCGTGCTTCCAAGCCTTCGCATCGTTAAAGTAAGCATTTCCGCTAATCCAGCAAGGGAGCTTAGCGAAATGATAATCCTGCATCTTGAACATGCTCGGTTCCGGATTGTCGAGTTCAAAATGAACAATCCACTCATCGTAGGTTGGGAAGTCATCGAAAATGCGGGTTCCCTGCTCCTGGTTATCGAACATAATGAAGCCCATATCTTCCTTTGCCTCGAGCGGCTTTACCGGCCAGTTCTGGATGAAGATGTTGTTGTATACTCTGTCATCACCGTGAAGGAAGGTCATCATACCTGCCACCTCGGTTCTGTGCTGAATGTGGTAAGGGGTATATCTCGGAGCCATGGTTCCGTTGCTGAGTGGCATATCGCTACCGCTTCCAATGGAGCTTACCGGTCCGAGACAGAGGTTATGAACGAGTGCGCAGCCCTGGGATGCAAGCTTAAAGGAAAGCTTGGAGAGACATACGTTGTGGTCCATCAGAGTCGGTCCGTGGCTAACCTCTACAAATACGTCACAGCTGGACATTCCACCCGGAACAAGCGGGATATTCTCATCCGGCGCATTGTTCTCAAAGAAGAGGTTCTGGCTGATTCTTGTACCCTGTGCCTGCCAGTCACACCAGATACCCATCGTACAGTTGTGAATGTGGTTTCTGCGAATCGTTACATCGATTGCTGCGTGAAGCTTGATACCGGCAACCTCTGCGCCTGCAAGCTCCTGCATGTTGTTGATGTGGTGAATGTGGTTATCCTCAATGGTCGAGAACACACAGCCCATTCTTCCGACGATACCGGTCTGCTCACAGTGATGAATGTGACATCTTCTTACGATGTGATGACCGATTCTTTCCTTCGTCCAACCATGGTACTGACCGCGACAAACCGCGTCACGTTCCATCTGGGTTGCACTCTTTACATGCTTGTAGGTGAAGTAGTGATCATTTGCCTCGTCATAGTACTTACCAAGGGAGATACCGGAGCATTTACTGTTGCTGATTTCGCAATCCTCAATGATCCAGCCCTTAGACCAGTGCGGTCCCATAAGTCCGTCCTGGTAAGCCGCCGGCGGTGCCCAGTTCGTAGCTGCCTTGTTCATGCTAAAGCCGCTGACGGTGATGTAGTTTACACCGGTCTCGGATGGCATGAAGCAGTTTCTTCTTACGTTAATGTCTACATTTTCCTCGTTCGGATTCTTGCCCTTGAAGTTTGCGTAGATAACGGTTTCATTCGTCTCCTTGTCCTGCTCGGTGTACCACTTGTATACCGACCATTCCGGTTCCCATGAATGGATGTAAACCTCACCCTTAAGGCAATCCTCTAAGGTCTGTGTTTCATACAACTGTCTGTCGTTTAGATACACCGCACCGGTGTGACGAACGAATGGTCCGAAGTACCAGTCACCCTTGATCAAAGTGGTGTATGGATTGTAATTGCCAAATGCGCTGTTTGCCACACGAAGCACCCAAGTGTCACCATCAAACTGCTTCCAGCCGATTGCTTTCTCCGCACCGGTGATCACAGCCCCCAAAGGCTCCTCGCTTCGATAGGTAATGCGGGCATCCTCCAGTCCTGCATTCTTCGGATTCACGTACTCACGATACACACCCGGGGCAACGATTACCTCATCGCCCGGCATTGCTACCTGAGCAGCATCGTTAATGTGCTTGAACGGGCTTTCTTTCGTTCCGTTTCCGTCCTTGCAAGCATTTGCATTAACAAAAATCTTCATGTCTGTTCCTCCTCCGTTTCTTATTATCCCCCAAAGTTTTCGAATTCCCACAAATTCTGTCAGATTTGAAACGAATTCGCTTGTCTCTTTGTTAAGCCTATTATATAATTTATCCGAGGATTTCAAATATCGAAAATAGAGTAACGGAGGATAAAATGTGTCCAAAAGCGACTTTTCAAAATGAAATCAAAAAAGCAACAAAAAAAGTAAATCGTGACATCATCGAAAGCGACAACCTGGAATATACGCATCTAAAGTTTCACAACGATCCAAATGCTCTGTACCAGACCGTTGATATTGACATGCCTTACCTGATTGTCTACGAATCGGTTTCTACCAAGGGCAATCAAACCACCTACCAGGAATTCAGTGAGAATAACAAAGTATTGTTACATTCCGAGTATAGCGGGTTTATAAAGGATAAAATCGGAACCCCAAAACTTCACTCCCATAATTTTTATGAGCTGACTTATGTTCTCTCCGGTGAGCTGACGCTTCGGATCGAGGATGAGGATATTGTGTATCATGCCGGGGATTGCTGCATTTGCAATAAAAATATCCATCATATGGAAATGATGGACCGCGATACGGAATTCGTGCTGTTTCTGATCAAAGAAGAGTATATCCAAATCATTCGTGACACCAATTATTTCTACGACCGTAATTGTATTCCGACATCTCTTGAGACGATTTTTGATGTCTTCTTTCAGGAAAATAAAAAGAACCCTGATTATGACGCCAAAATCTATTCCGATTATCGGCTCATGGATTCCGCAAAGAGTCATGGAGCATTTGACCTTATTAATAAAATGATTGTAGAGATCACAGGAAGCCAGTCCGGGAAAAGCCATATGATGATGGGACTGTTCTGCCGTTTGTTCGAGCAGCTGCAAAACGAGGAGGCGTACCACGAGGAGGTACATCGCGCCCATCTGTCCAACGAGGAGCAGATTGTGTACGAAATCGCCAAGGCCTATCGTAAGAAGGACGGTGTCTTTACCCGCCAGGAGATTGAACAGATTACGGGATATAACGGAGATTATGTAGAAAGGATCTTTAAGAAAGCTACCGGAAAGACACTCCTAACATACGGAAAGGATATTCTGATAAAAAAGGCGGCGAATCTGCTGGTAAGCACAAACCTTGGAATCGGCGATATTTGCGAGCGCCTTGGATATTCCAACCGGCATTATTTTAATCAAATCTTTCAAAAAGAATATGGACTCACGCCGTCGGCTTTTCGCAAATCCGGCTTAGAGAAATAAAACAACGGACCCGCCAATTTGGCAGGTCCGTTGTTCGTTCGTTCTGTATCCTAAGGAAATAATAGCGTATATCAGGAGGTTATTCCACGTTCTTCAGCGCTTCACTCTTTCGGATTCTTCCGATCTTTATAAACATACAAGCGGAAACAAGGACAAAGCATACTGCAGTAATCAGTGCCGTGTATACATAGCAGGATTTCGATACAATGTAAGGAAGGTATCCGCTCATCTGTGTATACAGATATCCTTCAAACAACCAACGCAGAGTGATATCCGTTACCGGAATTGTAATCAGAATCGATAAGAATACGACAATTCCGGTCATCACCAGATATAGTCCGGCGATTTCCTTATCCTTAAATCCAAGTATCTTTGTCATCGCGATGGACTGCGCATTTTTCTCAATCACCTGTTTTGTCATCAGATACATCAGTAAGGAAAGCATGATTGCACCAAAATACTTAAATAGCTTCATAAAGGACCCAACCGATTGCATCATCTGGTCCGAAAGCTTTGTAAGATCGCTTTCCGTTATAACGGAAACAATATCGTCCGAAGCAATATCCGTGATTTCTTTATTACTAAAATAGCCGGTAAAGTAATCATCCTTTTTATCAAACGTCTCATTATACTCGTCTCGATTCATGAAGATCGCAAGCGCCGCGCTGTATGGATACGAGTCCGCAACAACGAATTCGTATTTTTTATCGTTGTACGAATCCTGAAGCGTGAGGGTGTCTCCCTTTTTCAAGCCGTATTTTTTCATGATTCCTTCAGAAACGAATACCTTTCCTTCCGGAATACTCTTAGTGATATAAGAAGCATTCTCCTCTATTCCGTAAATGCTGATTTCATCCGTTAAGTATCCCTCAAGAGAGATTTCAAGTGAGCCGATACAATATTTTTCTGCGCCCTCTGCAGACGTCTCCACCTGATTTATAAGCACATACTGGTAATCGCAAATCTTCTCGCTCACAATCAAGTCTGCATAATCAACCAGTAACGGGCCAAACATAAAGCCGAAGATGGCAATGAGTCCGCCGAACATAATTCCGAACGCGAGCGTAATGTAAGCGGATATATTCTGGAACAGAATACGCAGGCGGAATCTCGTTAAGAACGGCATTTTCTTGTTCAAAAGAACTGCTCTTCTCTTCTTTTTCTTCGCAAGGTCACGTCTCAGGAAACGAATCGGAGACAGTTTCATCTTACGAATCAGCATATACAAATTAATAGCTGTCATAATCACCAGAGGAACAACCGTTGTAATAAGAAAAGCCTCTGAATTAAATACCGATTCGTAGGTTGCGAGAGAAAAGCTGTTATAGAACACGCCCTTCATATACTCAACAAAAATCGTATATCCCAAAACATTACCAATCAGTGCAGCAATAATCGTAACCAAAGTAGGCATGAACAGATAATGCCGTACCAGTTCTCCTCTCGAAAAGCCGGAAGCCCTCAGCGTTCCGATGACACCTGCTTCGTTCTGAATCGAGGAAGAAATATTAACCGCGAATACAAATGCGAGGATCACCGTAACTATATAATCAAACAGGATGAACGTAGGCTTATCACCCTTCATATCATCCATGCAGAAGGTGACTGCCTTGTTCTGGTATTTCGGAACATAGCTTTCTACCATCAGCAAATCCTCTTCGTTAAATTCAATCGTGGAGGGATCCAGTCCATTTTCATAGGCAGCTTCCATCTCCGCCTTTACCAGATTCTCGTTGTAGGATCGAAGAACCTTTTCAAGAGTCTTCATCAGTTCCTCCGAGCGATTGCTTTCATCCTTCTCATCGCTGACAGACTCTGTATATTTCCAGGCATAATTTGCGGAAACAAGCTTGCTGTTTATCGCAGCATAGCCTTCCGGTGTCATCTCGGCAACACCAAACAGCTGCGCATTGAACATCATGTCCGTATTCTTTTCAAACAGGCAGTTATAATCCACAAGTGCGACATAGCCCGTAACCTTAATTACGTTTCCGTTTAGGGTAATCGTATCGCCGATGTTAATGTTGTTGTTCTCGGCAAACATTCGGTCAAGCGCGATTTCATTCTCCGCGGCCGGCATGTTTCCTTCCATCAGGCAGCTGCGATCAACCTCTGTTCGGGTCTGAAAGATGCGAAGCTTTGCTCCGTTCGCACCAATGTCTTCCTCCTGATATTCCAGGTTATAAAAGGTGAGATTTGCCGCATTTTCAATCTCTTGCAGAACTTCCTTAGGCGGAGTCTGCGAAAAGGTAATATGACCATCTTCGATATTGTATTTCTCCCAGCCCTCATAAAACGTCTTTTCAATGCTGTCCGCTGCCACCAGATAACCGGAAACCAGTCCGACGAGCATAATCATAAAGAGGGAAATGGCCAGGTATTTTCCGAAGTCTCTTCGAAGCTCTCTTATATATCTTTTTCGTAAAGGATTTCTCATAAGCCTCCCCCCTTACCAATCGAGTTCTTCAGCAGAAAGCTTATTCTCGTTTTTATAATTTCTTCTTACCTTTCCGTCTCGCAAGGTCACTACTCTGTCAGCCATATTGCGGATGGCATCATTGTGCGTTACCATGATAATGGTATTGCCGTACTTTTTATTGATATCTTCGAGAAGCTTAAGAATCTCTTTGGAGGTATTGTAATCAAGTGCACCTGTCGGTTCATCGCACAAAAGAATGTCCGGATTCTTAACGATTGCACGACCGATGGAGCAGCGCTGCTGCTGACCACCCGACAGCTGACTGGGAAGCTTGTGTCGATGCTCGAAAAGACCCAGTGTATGTAACAGCTCTTCCGTATCGAGAGGATGATCACTGAGATAAGCGCCCACCTCGATGTTCTCCCGAATATTAAGGTTCGGAATCAGATTATACATCTGAAAGACATAACCGAGATGCTTTCTTCGATATTGCGTTAGACCCTTTTCATTCATGTTGGCGGTCTTCTCACCGTCAATTGCGATGTATCCGTCATCAGCATCATCAATTCCGCCGATAATATTAAGCAGGGTAGATTTACCGGAGCCGGAAGGCCCAAGCAGCACACAGATTTCGCCCTTTTCGATTTCAATATCGATTCCCTTGAGCACCTCCACACGGCTCTCGCCTTCACCAAAATGCTTCTTCAAATTGCTAATCTCAATAAACACGGTATTTGCCTCCTTGTTTCTCATATGAGCATTTGTTCATATGTTCATTATACTTTGAATTCTTCCCTTGTCAATACATTTCTTTCACTTTCCCGGATTTCTACCTAGATGAGCTCAGCTCCATATCCGCGTTTTTTTAACTTCTCCATGATTGCTTCTATATCCACCTCTGTTTCGCAAAGCACGATCGCCTGTCCCCTCTTCAGATTCACTCTTCCCGCAGCCCCATCAAAATCATTGATGATTTCGGTTACGGTATTTTCGCAGTGCTTACAGTGCATTCCGTCAATTTTCAGAAGGTGTCTCTCTGTTACCCTCGAAAGCTTCTTCTTTCGCACAGGTGTAGCGGAACCTCCGCAACAGGCCCCTTCCCCCTTGAAATGCTTCACTGTCTCTTTAATCCCATAGAAGAAGCAGAGTAGCAGAATGAAAATGATGATATAGTTTGACATCGTTGAAACAAACCTCCTGTTAGCCTGCGCTAACCATTGTTCTATATATAAGTCACCCACCATATCGGGTGACTTATATGATTATCTCTTTGTGTCGCTATTAAGTAATCCGGTTGTGCTTTTTACACCCGTTAAAATTGTTGACCCATTATGCAATAAAGCCGAAGATGATGGTGTTAACACCCCTGTCAGTCCAAGCGCAATCAAGGTTGAATTAAAGCCAACGATAAATCGATAATTACCTTTAATTCGGTCCATCAAAGCCCTGCTGATTCTTCTAAGAACAACAAGCGAATCCAAGTTCTCGGACGAGATGGTAATATCCGCTATTTCCTTTGCAATCGAAGCTCCCGATTCAATGGCAATCCCTACGTCTGCTTCCGATAAAGCCGGAGAGTCGTTTACACCATCTCCAACCATAATCACCTTGTGCCCCAGGTCACGCATTTTCTTAACAAACAATGCTTTATCTTCCGGAAGTACTTCTGCCTGAAACTCGTCGATTCCCAGGGCATTTGCTACATTTTTAGCGGTCTTCTTATTGTCGCCGGTCATCATACAGATATTTGTAAATCCCAGCTTATGAAGCGTTTTGATGGTTTCCTTTGCTTCTGTTCGAACAGGATCGAAAATGCATAAAACCGCCGCAAGCTTCCCATCAATGGCCAAAAACACTCTGGAGTATTCTTCCTTTATTTCCTTGAGTTTGTAGGCTTCATTTTCAGGAATAACAGCACCTTCGTCTTCCATAACAAAATGGTAGCTGCCGATGACCGCCTTCTTATTTCCGAGGTGGCTACTGACTCCGTGTGCCACAATATATTCCACTTCGGTATGTAATTCGTCGTGCCTTAAATCTCTTTCAAGCGCTCCGTTTACAATCGCATTTGCAACCGAATGCGGATAGTGCTCCTCGAGGCAGGCCGCAATTCTAAGCATCTCATTTGCATCCTCTCCGCCAAAGGTTACCACATCCATAAGCTTCGGTGTAGCATAGGTCAGGGTTCCGGTCTTATCAAAAATGATGGTATCCGCCTCGGATACGATTTCCATGAATTTACCGCCCTTAATGGCAATCCCATAGTTTCTGGCTTCCTTAATTGCAGATAGGACGGCAAGTGGCATGGATAATTTCATCGCGCACGAATAATCCACCATAAGAAAGGATAACGCTTTGGTCAGATTCCTTGTAAATGCGGCCGTAAGTCCAAAGCCCAAGAAACTATAAGGTACTAACGAATCCGCCAGACGATATGCCTTTTCCTCGGTATCTGACTTAAGCCGTTCCGACTCCTCTATCATATGAACAATCTGATCGTACTTTCCTGTACCCGATTTTCTGGTTACCTCGACAATAGCCTGCCCTTCCTCCACAACGGTTCCGGCGTATACATACCCACTCTCCGTCTTTGTGACAGGTTCTGCTTCTCCGGTCATAGTGGACTGATTCACGGTAATTTCTCCGGAGAAAACCTTTCCATCCAAAGGAATAATATCACTTGTCCTGACAATCACATAATCTCCGACATCTACCTGATGGACTGATACCCGGATCTCACTGTCCCCGCTTTTCAGCCAAACCTTATCAATATTAAGTGACATCGCTCTTGCCAGGTCCCCGATGGATTTCTTACGCGTCCATTCTTCCAAGATCTCTCCGGTTTCTAACAGGAACATAATGGAGGAGGCCGTCGAATAATCGCCTCTGAGAACAGACGCGGCAATCGCGATTCCGTCAAGGGTTTCTACCTTCAGCTTACCGCCAAGAATTGCTTTCGTTGCACGAATCAGAAACGGAATGCTTTTTACATACGTTTTCAGTTTTCTGACATTGATTGGTAGCACCAGCTTCGACAGATTATGAAGAAGCACCTTTATGACCAGTTTCTCTTGGTACTCGCGATTCAGCTCTCGTCCCGTATTCTCGGGAACAAGTGCCACTACTTCCTCACTGGTTTCATCGTATTCGAAAAGAGCTCTATCCAGCACGGCTTTCTTCTCAACCTCATTGCTTCGGAAAGAAATCACCGCATTTCCCGTTCTCTCGTCAACGGAAGCCTCGCGCACCTCGGGAATATTCTTCAGGTAATACTCCAACACATCTGCCTGTCTCATTGACATATGAAGAATCGGGATTTTGATACGTATCCTTCTCTCCGATTCATGTAAAATGACGTATCGCATACTACTCTGTCACTTCCGTCTGCTCGCCTTGTTCGTATTGCTCAAGAATTGCGCGCGCACGTGCGAGTTCCTGCTCCTTCTGCGCTTCATATCTCGTTTCGTTGATATCCTTTGCATCTGCGTAAATATCACCGCAGTTTTCCTTCATATTAGCAGCGGTCTTCATGACGCTGTCCTTGCCTCTTAATACAGCGGCAGTACAATGCGTGTATGCTTTCTTTGCATCCTTACTTGAAAGCACTGCGACTCCTGCCGTTCCCATAAGAACTCCACCAAGAAATGTTACCAGTTTCCCGTACTTCATGCTTACTTTCTCCTTTTCTACTTCGTCAATAATTGTTTTGCATCCCGGCCATCTGCAGCTTTCCCATTTTCTCCAGAAATCCCCTGATTTTTCGGTAGGTTTCTTCCGAAATCGCGTGCTCAATCCTACATGCATCTGCGATTGCGGTACTCTCACTTACCCCGATTTCACGAAACCACCCTGCAAAGAAATGGTCCTTTTCGTACAACTGCCCGGCCACCTCGCTCCCATACTCCGTTAGGAGAATTCGCCAGTCATCCCGACTGACGAATCCTTCCTGTTCGAGTTTTTTTAGAGCAATACAGGTGCTGGATTTTGATACACCCAGCTGTTTTGTCACGTCCATATTTCTACAGACGCCATATTTTTTGATTGCCGCATATACGGCCTTCAGATAATCTTCTTTCGATCTGCTGATTTTCTTCTGATCCATATCAGCTCCTTTACAAGGATGCGTGTCGGTTCTTCTCAGTCCCTCCTTTACAGGCACAAGACCTCGGGCAGGACCCATTTGCCGACATCGGACATCCGATGCATTTATTACCACGCTTTTTTTCTTTCCAGATGTAAATGCACGCCGAGCCCACAACCAGAAGCAACACAACAGCAATGATAAAATTCTCCACAGTTTTCCCCCTATGCTTTGCTCAATGCATATTCCGTATCAATCTGTCTGTTTGCTTTTGTAATCAAGCCAACAATAACAGCAGCAAATGCGATTACAGCGATCAAACCGCCTACGAATCCGGCGCCAAGACTTCCGGTGGTAATCAAGGTTCCAATCTGGTATACAAGGAAACCAACGGTAAAGCCGGTCGCCAACTGAAGACAGATGGCACCAAGCAACCACTTTCCGCTCTTAAGCTCAGAATTGAGTGCACCGATTGCGGCAAAGCAAGGTGGTGTATAAAGGTTGAACATAAGGTATGCAA
>DCGJ01000009.1 GCA_002315495.1 Lachnoclostridium sp. UBA1781
GCTATATCCTTCCCACTACCGGGCGGATTAGGGACTTTAACCCTTAAGAAACGTGCGCCGCTAGGCGCACAATCAAGAAGGCGAGGCGTTCTACACGCGTAGAACGCCTCGCCTTCCTATATCCAAAAAAATATTTTTCAATTCATACTTCCGTTCAAATCAACCCAAACACCCTAGTAGATTCGATACTGTCCGGCCAATGCAAGCATCGCGAACATATACAGACAGTTATCATAATAACGGCGATCGCCCGTACGAACCGGCGTATCCCAGAAGCGCTGTACGCACTGATCGGCATAAGCCTTAGCATTCTTGTAAAGCTCGGCATCGCCACAGGTTTCTGCAAGGTCAGCCGCAGCCAAGGAGGCCTGCGCGTTGGTTGCAATGATAGCTACCGGATGAAGCGCATTTTCCTCTTCCTCGGTACCGTCAATCTGATATACCTTGAACGGCTTCTCTCCAACCTTCTCCACGAAAAACTTCTGAAGCTTTGCCGCACACTCCGTCTGCCAGGAATCTGCTCCATACCAGGACCAGTCAAGGCCAATGTTTGCAATCGTACGATAAGCATCACTGTAGTAATGCCAGTGTTCACCCCAAGGTCCTTCCTCACGATGCGGCGCTCCGTCATAATCCGCATACTCTGCACTCATACCTGTTTCCGGGTGACACGCCTTATGAAGATATTCACGGGAAATGGCTGCCACTTCCTTCATAAACGCCTTATCCTCTTCGTAGCACCACTCTGCACAAAGCTCATAAAAATGCGGCAAATGATAGCTCGGGTCCGAGAAATTCACACAGGTAATGAAACGAATCATCTTCGCCTTCGGGTCAAACATTGCCTCACCCTTACCATCATCCTCCTTGTGAATCATCACATGAAGCAGCTCCTTTGCGAGCTTGGAATATTCGAAAATGCCCTCTCCGTCGCCCCAACGATGAGACGCGAAGAACAGGTCCATTACAAAAAACTCCTCTCCGTCCGGCGCCGGGCCTTCGGAATTCTTCGTTCCGTCGAGCTGATTGGACCAGCAGAAATAGCCGTGGTTGTACCAGTTTTCATCCAGATACATATAAGTGTACGTCCATTTCCACAGACGATCAAAGATATCCTTACGGTTCATCTGAAGTGCCATCATCATGGCATAGGACATACCCTCGGTACGAACATCGTTATTACCGGTATCGGTTACATAACCCATGTCATCGCCAACTTCATGGTAAATCTTTAGTTCCGGGTCAAAGAACAGCTTCTGAAACGTATCCTCCACACGTGCCTGAATCGCTGCCTCATCAATCCCCAGCTCCGCAAAATAGTTGCGGTACATTCCGGTCTTTCTTGCGCTCATATTATATTCTCCCAACTCGCGGCGCCCTCCTATTTCCCGACCGATTGTCGGGTGCGTCCGCATTGATTATTGTATCTTTTGCTGAAGTCTCGTGGCTATTCAAATTTAATCTATTTCCATTTTTTTCTTCTCATTTCTTGCGGAAATGCGCCCTTTCCTCCGTGACAACCCCAAAATTATATGTTACAATAAAGCATCGCGTTACGCGAATACTATGAATGGGAGGGAAACCATTTGAACACAGAATATAATACCGAAAGCCTCATGGCTGAATTGGAGTCCATGAGAAAATCCTGCCTTCCGCCACTTTTCATCGGAATCGGCATTTTGATTCTTGGCGTCGTAAGCTTTGCCATTAATTTGATTCTTGCTATCATCTTAATTATCGTAGGCATCGTATTTATCGGCATCAAGTACTCTCCGGTGAAGAAAGCATATTGTAATGCTTACAAGCAAAAACTGGTCATGGGCGTGTTTGCCAACAATTTTGACAATGTTCGCTACAACCCTGCCGACGGCTACAGCGAGGGCTTTATTTCCCATACGGGCTTCATCTCCATGGGCAACATCTTCCACTCCGAGGATTTGATTACCGGCGAGTACAAGGGTGTCTCCTTCTCCCGTGCGGACCTTCGCATCGAGGATGAAACGACAACCACCGACTCCGACGGCAATACGCAAACTCATACCACAACTTACTTTAACGGTCGCTGGATCATTCTTACACACAATAAGAATTTTGATTACGATCTTCAGGTCGTTCAGAAGGGCTTTGGCTATGCGAACACGAAATCCGGCTTTTTCACCCGTAAGGATGAGAAGCGTCACAAGGTAGAATTTGAAAATGAAGCTTTCAACAAGAAGTTCCAGACCTTCTGCCAGGATGAACAGGAAGCATTTTACCTGATTACACCACCGATTATGGAAGAGCTCTTTGAGTATTCCGATGCCGCAGACGGAAAGGTTATGCTTGGCTTTAAGGATAATGAAGTTCATGTAGCTGTTCATAATAATAAAGACAGCTTAGAGCCTTCTCTCTTCCGCTCCGTGAATTACAAGCATGATTTACAGCCAATCGAGGCCGAGGTCAATGCGATTCGCGATTTCGTGGACAAGCTGAAGATTGACCGTGAGATTTACAAATAAGGATCGAGTAGGAGGCGGTGACTAA
>DCGJ01000059.1 GCA_002315495.1 Lachnoclostridium sp. UBA1781
TTAGTCACCGCCTCCTACTCGATTTGTGTGAAATTCATTCCTTGCGCACAATTCGATTACGCTGCGGGCGAAGAGTGACCTCCGTCACAACCAGACCGTCTCTTACAGAAATCATCTGCATTGCGGCCTCCGCAACCTCCTCGGTGTCAAGTCGTTCGTAAGAATCTTCACTGCAGGAGAAGTCCGCATTGCGATATAAATTTGTATCGGTTAGATCCGGCTGGAGGGTTAATACCCGAACGCCCGATTTCCTTACCTCTTCGAAGAGGCTCTTGGAAAATGCACTTAACCCCGCTTTCGTTGCCCCATAACAAGCCCCGAACGGAGCCGCATGGGTAGCCGTGACGGAACTGATATTTAGAATCATTCCCTTCGTTTCCTGCAGGGTTCGCAGGAAGAGATTTGTAAGCTGTAACGGTGCTTCCAGATTTACTGCAATCATTTCGTGAATGGCCTGTTCCGAAAGGTCCTGGTGAGGGCCATAATAAGCGCAGCCTGCGTTGTTTACAAGAAGGGTCAGCTTGTGCTTTAGTTCCTGAAGCTTTGGATGGCCGGAAAGACCGGTAAGGTCTGTCAGGTCATAGATGATTCGGTGGAAGTGAGCATTTGCCAATTGCCCTTCCCGAGTGGCCAGATAGCGAACCAGTTCACTTCCCTCAAAGTGCAGACCGATGCCGTACACCTCGAAGCCTGCCGCCAGTAATTTTTTTGTAAGTTCTGCGCCGATTCCATTCGTGCAGCCGGTCACTAATGCGTATGGTGAACGGTCGGAAGCCGTTGTAGAACGATGATTTGTATCAGACATTTTATAATCTCCAAGAATTCAAAATCAAATACTTGATTTGATGGTATCATAACGAGAAAAGGATTGCAAGAAATTACCCCCTTCGCTATAATCAAACTGATTGGGAAAAGGATTGGCGCGAGATGATTGTAGTCGCATTTTACTGGAGAAAGGAGTGTTCCGGATGAATCAGATTCGAAAGAATCTAAAAGTAATGATGGTATTTCTGGCGGTCATGGTGTTTGCTGTATTTCATGCCCTGTTATCACTTTTTTTGTTTACGGATACGCTTGATTATTCCAATGACTGGACACCGACACAGGAGGTACTTCAGTTCTCGGAAGCGATTGTGCGCCTGTCCAGTGAGAATTTTGAGTATTATGGTGGAGAACTATACAGTCCGGAGGATTTTAAGGCGGGGGTTACAAAGACACCGGCAACGGATAGCGGAGCATACGAGCACAAGCAAAATGCATACGGAACCTATCGGATTGTGTTGCATTTGACTCCGGGAGAAAGATATAGTATCGCGGGTAACAGCGTTACCTTTGCGGAAAAAATGTATGTAAACGGAGAGCTGTTACTCGAGGTCGGAACGGTGGCGGACAATGAAAAAGATTTTGTGCCGCGAACGAAATATGTATCGGTTTGTTTCACTCCGCTAACGGAAGAGACCGAGATCATTATTCAGCGTGCGAATTTTAACCATTACAACTCGGCCGGTGTTCAGTTGGATATCGGAGTGGAGGATAAGGTTTCGTTAATGACAAATCGGTATTTTATGGGTGCCATTTTTCAGCTGGGACTTTTGATTTCCGGTGTATTGCTGAATCTTGGACTGTTTGCGGTACAATCCCATAGGGCGAGCTTATACCTTTCCTTATCCTGTATGTTTTTTGCCATACGTGCATCGCTTACCAACCCGAAGCCGATTATGATTGTTTTTCCGGAATTGAACTGGTATCTTGGCCATCGACTGGAATGCTGCTCGATGGGACTCGCGATTACCTTTATGGCATTATATCTGATGAAGGTGTTTCCGAATCTTGTTCCGAAACGGTTTCAAGTATTGTTTATTGGCGGCTGCGGCCTTACCGTAGGCGTGTATGCGTTAAGTCCATCGATGTTCTATACGAGATATCATATATCGATTTTGGGGATTCTCTTTCTACTCCTTGCATTATTTTTCTTCTTTGTTATCAAGAATGTAATCGGAAGATTGCGGGATTATCGACTGTCACAGCGATTGATTATGGATGGCGGAATTGTCTTTCTGCTGGGGCTTCTTATCGATACGTTACGATATACGCAGAGAGATTTGCAGATGACCAAATTTGGTATCATCATTTTCGTTTATCTGAATGTACTGGCGATTGCGATAGATTTAAATGCGACCAGACAGGATTTGGAGGAGGTAAAGGAGAAGGAAGCGCAGTTAAATGCCATGAATCTGTCCCTCACCAAATTGTACGGCGTGCGCGAGAACGTGATTGCCGGTATTACACATGAATTAAACACCCCGCTTACCGTTATTTCGGGCTATGCCCATCTTTCGGCAAATGCCGTGCGGGACGGAAGAGTGGATGACAAACTGTTAAATCGTCTCCAACTGATTGAGAAGGAAGCCCTTCGTCTCGGACGACTTACCGAGCATATGAAAATGCAGTCCTATACGGACGAGCGTGTGAACTTAAGTGAACGTGTTTCGGTTGAGGAAATCTTGAAAAACACCAAGGATTTCTGTGCTATTTTATGTGAGCGATACAACAATCATATTGCGATTCAGTGTCGTTCGGAGATGTTTATTTCCTGTATTCCGGATGAAGTGTATCAGATTCTTTACAATCTGGTGGCAAATGCCAACCGGCAGATGGTGAACGGAACAATTACGTTAAAAGCGGAATCGGAAACCGACCGAGTGCGCTTCGCCTGCATTGATAACGGAAAAGGCATGACAGAAGAAACCAAATGGCGCGTATTCGAGGTTGGATATTCTCCGGACGGTAGTAGCGGACTGGGACTTCCGCTTGTGAAGGAAATCGTCGAATCCTACGGTGGAACGATTCATGTTACGGATGGAGCGAAGGGAGGCACAATCGTTAGTTTTACGCTTCCGAAAGCAGAATAAAGATAAAAAAATGCGGTTCTTCCCGAGGGAGGAGCCGCATTTTTACGGATTCTGTGCGTGGCGTTGGAGAAACTTTGTTAACACTCTGTCCAGAAAAAGATTTTGTCCGACGGAAGGTGCTTCGAAAGCTCGTCCCTGGCAATCGAAAACAGTCTTTGTTCGGTTTCTTCATCATAATGATAAACGCCGTTTGTTAATGTATATGGATAGTAGGTGATGCTACATTCTCTTGCTTCGCGCATATTCTTCAGATAGTCCTTACTGATTCGGAAGACACCCACGCTTACATCGAAGAGGTCTTCGCCAGAAACGGTCTCGAAAACTTCGTTGAAAAATGCGCGATAAACTGTCTCGAAATCGGAGAGAGCAAGCATCGGATCGAAGCAGAGGCGAACCTTTCGTTCGTCGGAAACCGTTTTATCCACGGCCTCTAATCGAAGCTTTAGGCTTGGAGTGGAGTGCTCATACCGGGAGATTACTTCCTGCGGTGACAGGGTAAAGGCAAATATCATATTGGAAAGCTTCGGGAGAGAGAGAATGGTCTTTGCTGAGGCGCATTTGGTTCGCACCTCAACGGTACAGTTCGGACGAGTGGCAAGGTATTCGCACCATTCCGCAAGGTACCCCGTGAGCGGTTCGATGGCCAGAAGGTCCGTGTCGTAGCTGATGCACAGGTAGACCGGATGGATTGCGAGAAGTTTGTCCAGCTCTCGAAATGTTTCTGAAAGGTCCACAAACATAACCATATGAGCGCTGCGATACATTCCCTGAAGGTAGCAGTACTCACAGTCATAGATACAGTTCATTACACAGGAGGTATAATAAAAATGCTCATTCCCCATGCTTTGGCAGACCTTTGCTCCCGGGTAAATGGCCGCATTTCCCTGGGCAAGAATCAGGCTGCGACTCTGTCTCTGCGTGGAAGGCTCCTGATGAGAACGACAGAAGATGTCTTTGTAGGATGAACATTCTACAACGGTAGAATTAGAAAAACGACGCAAAACCTGTGCTGTTCGAGGATGCTCCATGACACCCTTTTCCACGTAAATATGGGAAAACTGATTAGCGAAGACACTGGTCTTTAAATCGTTCAAAATAAATCTTTCCTTCCTTTTTGGAATTTGGCTGGTTACTCATTCCTTCTCCAATCTCTTCGGTGTGAATGAAATCCTGAATCATTCCGATGGCATAACCACGTTCCAGCTCGTAGTAGAGAAGGAGGCGTCGCATCTCGTGCCGCATGGTTTCCGAAAGGTAGAGAAGGTCAAGAAACTGCTGAATCACGGTTTCTTCGGATTCGCTGTAGGTGATGCGGCGGGTTCCGCTTCCGTGAAAGGAGCGAAGCGCTTCGGTAATGCCAAGGAGCGCACCGGTCATAAGCTCAAAGACAAAGGTCGGACCGACGGAAGTGCCGTTTTCACCAAAGTCAGAGACGGTCTTAAAGAAAAACATGCGGTCCGTGGAGAAGAAGCGGAGTGCTGCCTGAAAGAGACCAGCGGCCTCCATATCGTAAAGCATTCGTGAGTGTTCTGTCGGCTCTGTCTGAAGATGTGACACGGTAGTTAACGAAGCTTCCGGAAAGGAGTGAAGGTACAACAGATCCGGATAATAATCGCGGGCTTCCGCATCGGCGGTGATTTTGTTGATGATATAGGTTTCACCGATTTCTGCCGATTGGTCCGGGCATCCGCAGGTGCCCACATTGGCGAAGATATCGGTTTCGGAAGGTGGCAGGGCAGTCAAAACTTCGGTAAGGGAAATGGCCGCCTGAACAGGGCCTGTTCCGGTGATGACAATAACCGCTTCCTCCGAGGTGAATACCTGCATATGGGTAAATGCTGCATTTTTCGTGCATTCATAAGCCTTGATAAATGGGGACGCTTCCATGTAAAGCGCTGCGCTTAAGTAAATCAACGACGTTTCCTCCGTAAAGATGGCATAAATTGAGAAATGAATAGCAATTATTCCATTTCACAATTTTGCTCAAATCATTAGAATAATACCATAACAAATTGGGTTTGGGAAGTGTGCTGTGACAATGGAGGGTTGGGCGCATTTTTCCGGAGTTTACGAAAGACCCTGGATGTGAGGGGCTTTGGAAAGGAAGAAATATGAAGCGTATGATTAGCTTCGGGTTGATGCTTCTTCTGCTCGTTGGTTTGCTGAGCGGATGTGGTGAGAAAACCGAAGAAACGAACAGTCCTGTACCGACGGAAGCAACAACAACGGACGTGAAACCGGCGACGGACGAGACTAAGACAGAGGAAACTGTAACAACGGAGCAGCCGGTGACAACGGAAGAGCCGGTAAAGACGGAGGAGCCTGTGAAGACGGAGGAACCTGTGAAGACAGAAGATACGAATACGGATACAACGGATTATGATGCCTTGCACGAGTCCGAATATAGCAGCTTAAAGGAGGCTTATGCCGATTACTTTATGCTGGGCACCATTTATACGACCAACGTGACTTCCGGTAAGGACCAGGAAGTGGTTACCGCAAACTTTAATGTGATTACGCCGGAGAATATTCTGAAGCCGGAAGCAACGCAGAGAACGGAAGGAAACTTTACCTTTAGCGCCGGAGACGCAATGGTATCCTGGGCAAAGGAGCACGACATTGTCCTTCATGGACATTGCCTTGCATGGCATCAGCAGACTCCAAAGTGGATGGCTTCGGACAGTAGTGACAAGGAGAAAGCCATCGAGCAGTTGAAGGCTCATATTTACAGTGTGGGACAGCATTATACCGGCTCGATGTATTCCTGGGATGTGTTAAATGAGGCAATTCAGGACGGGGCTACGCTCCCGGCAGATGGAGATTGGACCAAGTGTCTCAGACAGTCTCAGTGGATGAAGGCCATCGGACCGGAATATGTGGCACTTTGCTTCCAATTTGCGAGAGAAGCTGCACCGGATGCCGTTTTGTACTATAACGATTACAATCTAAATGAGGCTTCCAAGGCAGAGATTGCGGCCGCAATGGTTTCCGATCTTCGTGCACAGGGAGTTCCGATTGATGGTATTGGTATGCAGGGACATTACACCACCTCTACCAGCCTCGCATCGGTCGCAACCAGTCTGGAATTGTTCTCGAAGATTGAGGGAATTAAGATTTCCGTATCGGAGCTCGATGTCGGAGTTGCCGGCGTAAAGACCGGAAAGCTCAATAAGCAGCAGGAGATGGTACAGGCCGCATTTTACGCAAATCTGTTCTTGATTTATAAGCAGTATGCGAACGTGATTGAGCGTGTTACCTTCTGGGGCTATCGCGACAATACCAGTTGGAGAAGCGAGACGGCGCCACTCCTTTATAATGGAAGTCTGGAACCAAAGGAAGCTTACTATGCCGTGTTGAATCCGGAAAAGTATGCAACCATCGATGTGGATGGACTTGGCAAGGTGGAGACGAAGAAAGCGGAAGCTTCTTATGGTACACCAACCATTGATGGTGAGATTGATGAGTGCTGGAGCAATGCGAAGAAATACGGCATTTCCAATTGCCTGTTCGCATGGCAGGGAGCAGATGGCACGATTCAGCTTCTGTGGGATGAGAATTATCTCTATGCATTGGCGATTGTAAATGATACCCAGCTCAATGCATCCAACTCCAATAAGTACGAGCAGGACTCCGTGGAATTCTTCCTCGATCCGAACAACTGTAAGAGAAGCTCCTATGATTCTCTTTGCGGTCAGTATCGTGTGAACTACAAGGGCATTACGAGCTATGGTACCACGCCGACAACGGTGGGCTTTGAGTCTGCTGCAACCCAGACCAACGGTGGATACATCATCGAGATGAAGATTCCGGTATCCGGACTCACAGAAGGCAAGGTGATGGGCTTTGACGCGCAGATTAATGATGCAAATGCGTCCGGGCAGCGTGTCAGCGTGCGTAAATTTAACGCAACCTCGGACGATGCTTACAGCAATCCGTCCATGTGGGGCGAAGTAACTCTTGTGAAGTAGAGATACGAATCGTTCAAAAATACATATCACATAAAAACAGACAGCAGGTTCTGATGGACCTGCTGTTTGCTTTTTGGGG
>DCGJ01000031.1 GCA_002315495.1 Lachnoclostridium sp. UBA1781
CATTTGCAAAGATGCGCATTTCAATCGGGCGCATAGGAACCCGGCTGGTTGCCGGCTCAATCTCTGCAGGAGATACGCCAAGTTCTCGTGCTACGATTCCTTTTACAAGTCTGGAGCAGGTCTGTCCCTGACATAGTCCCATGCCGGCTCTCAGGTATCTTCTGATCTCCGTCATCGTCCACATTCCGTCGTGAACAGCCTGTCTGATTTCGCCCTTCGTAATCTCCTCACAACGACAAATGAGTATGTCATCGTCAGGTGCCGGAACAAAAGGTCCGATATCTCTTGATCTGTCATTTACACTGTTCATTACGATTTCCTCCTACTTTTCAACCTTAAAAAATCTCGCTGTCATCGCGTATTCCTTTGGCACTCTCATGGTCAGAAGATGCGTTTTGTCAAATGCCTTGGCGCTCTTTACCGAAACCACCTCCGCCTTACAGACCGCCTGCCCGTTTCTTCCAAGTGCAATTCCCTTCGTGCCGCTTTCCGGTAACGGAAGAAACTCATACGGAAGGGTTACGGTTGCAGTACCGTCGCCACAATCCTCGTCTACCAAAAAGATTGCCTGACCGGAACAGCTCGCAACACACATACCACAGTTGATACAATCCCCCTCCTCGGTAACAATCGGAAGGGAAGTAATATTACTGCCAATGGAAATGCACTTCTTCGGACACGCATCCTGACATGGGTTACAAGGAATGTTCTGGGTACACTCAATCACCGGATGAACACCCTTCTTATGGGTAACGCCCGGATAACGCTCAATCTCGTCGTCGGCGATATAACCCTTCTTCAGAAGGTTCATGGAAATATCAATTCCCTCCTCGGTCTTCTCAATCGCCTTACCACGGTTCTTTGGAGCAAACATGCCCTGACGAAGTCCATCCAACGCCTTGTCCATATCCACGAGTTCAGCGTCTCGGGCTTCTTCATCGATATATCCCAGATACTCTGCAGCTACCACACCGGCCATACGGCCTTCAATCATAGCGGAGGAGGCTTCCTCAATACCGGATACATCGCCTGCCACGAACACACCCGGGATTGATGTACGGCCATACTCGTCACAAATTGGAACCTGTCCGCCTCGTTTTGGATTATCCTCCATCTTTGCGCCGGCCATTTTCAAAAGCTGTGACATCGGAGACAAACCAACCGCAAGACAAATTGTATCGACATCAAAATGCTTCTCCGTTCCCGGAATGAACTTAAACTTATCATCGATCTCTGCAATCGTTACGCCGGTAACGCATTTATCGCCGTCTGCTTTCACAATCGTATGAGACAAATAGAACGGAACGCCGGTTCTTGCAACCTTTGAGGCATGAACACCGTAGCCACCGACTCTCGGAGCGGCATCTACCAATGCAACAACCTCACAGCCACACTGTAATAACTGGAAGGATACCACCAGGCCAACATTTCCGGAGCCAAGCATCAGCACCTTTTTCCCCGGAAGCACCCCGTGAAGATTCATCATGGTCTGGGCGGCACCTGCGCCTATCACACCGGGAAGTGTCCAGCCCGGGAAGGTAACCATATTTTCCGCAGCGCCGGTAGCAATAATAACGGCGTCAGCCTTGTAATGGGTAATTTCGTCACCCTTCTTTACGACAATCTCCTTATCCTGATAAAGTCCGATTACGGTCGCATTTAACACTACGGAGACACCAACGTCTGCGGCCTCGTCGAGAAGCTGCTGCCCGATGACAAAGCCTCTGACTTTTGCTCTGTGCTCCTTCGAGCCGAAAAACTTATGAATCTGCTTGAACAGCTGTCCGCCCGGCTTTTCATTTTCATCAAATACAACAACCTTGAGGCCTCTCTTTGCCGCTTCAATCGCTGCGGACAAACCGGAAGGACCTGCACCTACAATAATTAAATCAAATCGTTTCATTGTCCTGTCCTCCTATTGTTCCTCAAATGGCTTCCCCGATACTCCATACTGCGTCTGTACGACCATTCCTGCTTTTAACGGGGTAATGCACGTTCTTACATTCGGCACACCGTCTACAATCATGACACAGTCCGTGCATCGTCCGATGGCACAAAAGATACCTCTTGGTTTATGTTCCTTCTGCGTATATCTGTGAACCATAACCTCTGCGGCCTTCAAAGCTGCAGCAATCGGCTCCCCCTCATATCCCTTGATTTCCTTACCGTCGAAGGTAAAGGTTACGAGTTCACCTTTTTCCTGTACTCCAAGGATTGGATGTTCTGCAATTCTTTCTGCCATAGTATCTGACTCCTCTCTTGTAGGGATCAAGCCGATAAGCTTAGTGCATATCCGGCTCGTTCCATAATCTTAATTTGGTTCCAAGGCCTAAGCGCAAGGCATTTTCATAACAAATCTTGCCCCAGGCAACATCCTCTACCGGCATACCGCCGACAGAATATACAAAAATCTGGTCCTCACTGACACGCCCCGGTTTCTTTCCGAAAATGATGTCGCCAAGATCAATAATCTCGTCCATCGTAATAATTCCGTCGTGTGCCATATCCGTGAACTTTGAACCAATGATGTTATTTGCACCAAAGGACGGATACGTGAACTCCTCGGCCCATGCTTCGTACAGCTTAATGTTATCGACGACCAAGGTGCAGGTCTCCAGCTCCTCGGAATCCATGTCAAATGCGCTGAGACCAATCAACACGGCACCCGGTTTAATCCACTCCTTCTTTACAAACGGATAGGTGGACGGATCACAGCTGCCGGAGTTTGCAAAGGAAATGACATCACTGTCTCGCACCAGCTCCTCCACGGTATCAACGGCTGTGATGGACTTAAGTGTCGGATACTCTGCCTTAACATATTCCATAAACTTCTCGAGAGAAGCTTTCCCTCGACCCTTCACCTTTACGGTATCAATATCCGGACAAGCTGACATAATTGCCGCCAGCGAGGTTTTTCCCATAACGCCCGGTCCACAGATGGCACAAACCTTTGCGCCTTTATTTACCAGATATTTGGCTCCGACACCCGGAATCGCTCCTGTTCGATACGCGCTCAATAAGTTTGCACTCATTAGCGCCAACGGAGCACCCGTGTCCTTATCGTTCAGCATTACAGTAAGAATGGATCTCGGAAGACCCTTCTCACGGTTTGCCATATTCGAGCCGTACCACTTCATGCCCATCAGATCAAATGGTCCTCCGATGTACGCCGGCATCGCCATGAATCTTCGATCATCGCCCTCATCTAACGGCATATTTGGAAATGGAGAGCTTGTCGGGAAGGACACCTGGCTGCCGTGGGAGTTATGATTTTCACCACCCATAACATAATCACCTGCATTCAGACACTTAATTACTTCCTCCATCGCTTCTATACATCCGGCCATGTCCTTTACCCCGGCCTTAATCATGTCTTCCTCGCTTAAAAACAGAAAATCAATTGTCGGATAACTCATATTCTCACTCTTCCTTTCCCGGTCAACCTGTACGGGTTCGGCCCCTTTATGAATTAAAAAGGCAAATGGACTGAAGATATAGCCCATTTGCCTTTCATGTCATTAATCTACACCCTGAGTAGTATTTCATCAATTACTTACATACACCATTTTTCTACTTAATTCGTGTTCCTTCTGCTCCTTTTTAAGTAGTTATTTCATGTATGGTTCATCCCAAAGGTTTAGTTTTGTTCCGATGCCAAGCTCCAGCGCCTTTTGGTAGCAATCATAGCCCCAGGCAATATCTTCAATTGGCATACCACCGCTGCAGCACATAACAATTTCATCCTTGGACTGTCTGCCCGGAGTCACCCCATTTACGATATCACACAGATTAAGCACACGCTCTCTCGGAATCTTTCCTTCTCTTACAAGATGAATAAAATGGATACCCATAATGACCCACTCACGCTTGTTGCCAAGTTCATCTACCGGTCCTCTGGCGATAAAGTTGTTCATATATTTGTCGTACATACCATAGTTGTCAACAACCATTGTGGTGCCCATCAGTTCATCGAAGTTGCGATACAGGAAGCTTCCCATACTGAACACAGCGGCGCCCTTCTTAAACCAGTCGAGGTGGAATTCTTCTGCCTTGTCGAGCGTTACCGACATCGCTTCGCTTACGACATCCGCATCCCGACAAGCCTGCTCTAACGTCTCGCAGATTTCAATTTCCTTTACCTGCGGGTATTTTTCTTCGACAAATGCCTTGAATGCCAAGGTCGATGCTGAAGTTGGAGAGCTTCCCTTGATTTTCACCTTCTCAATTTCCGGAAGAACCGCCATGTAGCACATCAGGGCGCATTTATTGATCACACCCGGTCCAAGAATCGAGAGCACCTTCGAATCCTTGTTTGCAAGATAAGAAGCTGCCATTGCAGGCATTGCACCGGTTCTCATAGCGCTTAGCAGGTTTGCGGACATATAAGCAATCGGCGCACCGGTATCAACATCATTTAGGGTTGCCATCAAAATGGATCTCGGAAGCCCGTTTTTGATATTGTCATGGTTCGATCCGTACCACTTCTGTCCGGCCATATGGAAGCGTCCGCCGAGATACGCCGGCATGGCATTAAAACGTCGGTCAGGACCATTATCCAAAGGAAACCCTTCTATGTCCCTGGCCTTCGGGAAATTCATCTGAAGACCATGCTCATCGTTCTTCGGCCCTCCAAGAAGGAAATCCCCTTTTCCAAACAGGCTCATAACATCACGCATCGCCTCAACACATCCTGCGGCGTTCAAAACGCCTGCATCAATCATATCTTTTTCGCTTAAGTATAAAAAATCAATAGCCATAATCTTTCTCCTATAACAATGCCCGGAACAGCGAAGTTCTGTCCCGGGCTTCCTTGTCAAAACAAAATGTTTATACTGTTTTTTAGATCTTACTTCTTAAGTTTGGTCCACATTTCGCTGTAGATATCCAGAACATCGCTGTCCAGGTTCTCTACATAACTTCCCTTTGCAACATCTGCTGCCGGCGGGTTCTTTGCAGGGTTACTGCTGTACTCGTCACCCATCTTTGCAATTGCGTCGGTATTCGCACACAGGTACGGGAACTCTTCCAAAACGAGGGCCATGTTCTCCGGGTCCATAATAAAGTTAATCCACTTTAACGCATTTTCATAATTCGGAGATTCCTTTGTAATTACCCAATTATCAAAGAACAGGTAAGCACCTTCCTCCGGATAGATAACCTTGATTGTGGAAACCTCTTCCATTGCCATTGCAACCTCCGCACTCCAGATCATACCTACAGAACAGTCACCGGAAATGAGGGCACTCTTCGGAGAGTCGGAATCATACAGTACGATGTTATCCTTCAATTCCATCAATCGATCGGAAATCTCCGCAAGCTTATCCGGGTCGGTCTCATTCATATCGTAGCCCATCGACTTTGCAGTGATACCGATTACGGCACGGAAGTCATCAAGTACTACAAGCTGACCTTTCAGCGCCGGATCAAACAAGTCTGCGTAGCTCGTAATCTCCATATCTACCTTTGCGGTATTGACTGCAATTGCACCGGCACCTCCCATATACGGTACGGAATAAACATTGCCCGGGTCATAGGATGGATTCTTATAGCTATCGCCAATATGTGAGAAGTTTGGAAGCTTGTCAAAATCAAGTTCCTTCAGCATTCCCTGTGCAATCAGCTGCGCAACCATATAATCACTTGGGTTAAGGACATCGTACGCACCGGCGGTTTCAGACTTAACCTTTGCAAGCATATCCTCATTCGAAGAATATGTAGAAACATTAACCTTGATACCGGTTTCTTTCTCGAACTTTTCCACTACGGAATCCGGCAGATACTCAGTCCAGACAAACAAGTTCAATTCTCCGTTTGAGCCGGCCTTTTCACCTGACGAGCCGCATCCTGTCAGGCAGGAAGCCAAAAGAAATACGGATACCAATGCTGCTAAAAATCTCTTCTTCATAATGAATACCTCCTTAAATCTGTATTCAGACTTTTTTATGCTTGCCGGATAAGATTCCGCTCTGGGTAATGAATACCAACACGATGGTTCCGAGAAGAACTAACGTGGAGAGCGCATTTACATCCGGAGAAACACCACTCTTAATACTTTCCATAACCTTTAACGGATATGTCTTGGTCTGTCCGTTTACGAAGTAGCTGATGATGACATCATCAATGGAAAGGGTAAATGCCAGCAACGCACCACCTGCGATACCGGGTGCCAGGACCGGCAATGTAATCTCGAAGAAGGTTACGATACGATTCGCACCAAGGTCCATGCTGGCTTCTTCAATGGATTTGTCGTAACCCGATAAGCGGGCACGAACATTGAAGATCACATACGGTACACTAAAGCTCACATGGGAAAGTACCAGCGTAAGCATACCTCTCGGAATATTGGCATTTGAGAAAATCGTAAGCAATGCGATACCAATGACGATTTCCGGAATAACGACCGGAATGTACAACAGGGCGTTGATAATTCCTTTTCCTTTAAACTTGTATCGGTAAATGCCGACCGCAGCCAAAGTTCCGATAATCGTGGAAAGAACCGTGCTGAGTACGGCAATCAGAATCGTGTTGCCGAAGGACTCCAACAAGGCTGTGTTGTCCCAAAGCTTTGAGTACCAGTCTAAAGTGAAACCCTTCCAGCTCAGATACGGTTTTCTTGTTGTTGCGTTAAAGGAGTTGGTTACCACAACGAAGATCGGAAGGAACAGGAACAGATACACCATCGTACAAAAGACGATACCGATTCTCTTTTTTCTTTTTTCTTTCTTTACTTTCATAAGAGAAGCCTCCTATACTCCCAGATTGTCCATATCGCCGCCGGCCTTCTGGTAGCATTTTACCAAAAGCAGCGTGACCAAAATCAGGATAATGGAAAGGGCTGCACCAAGCGGCCAGTTATTCGCACTCTTGAACTGTCGTTCAATCAGGTTACCAATCATATCTGTGTTGCCGCCGCCAAGAATATTGGATACGAAGAAATATCCGAGACACGGAATAAATACCATGATACATCCGGAAAAGATTCCGCTTGCCGTTAGTGGAATGATAACCTCAAACAAGGTTCGAATCGGCTTTGCACCAAGGTCACTGGAAGCCTCCAACAAACTTCCGTCCAGCTTCTCAATTGCGGTATAAAGCGGAAGTACCATGAACGGAATGAAGCAATACACCATACCTAACACGGTGGTTCCGGTTTTATACAGGAAGGAAATCGGCTCGTCTATAATGTGAAGAGACATCAAAATGGAATTCAACCACCCGGTATTACCGAGGAAGGATCTCCAGCCGTAGATACGAATCAGAGAGTTCGTCCAAAACGGAATGATGACCAACATATAGAGAAGCTTTTTCTTCTTGCTCTTCGTTCTTGCGATAACATACGAAAACGGATATCCGATTAAGACGCAGAGAACAGTTGTAAAGAATGCAATCAAAAGTGATTGTCCATAGATTTTCAGGTAATCCGCCGATACCAGCTTACGGTAGTTTTCAGCGGTGAACTTGTGCACTACATTGTAATATTCATCCGTCTGACAGAAGCTCATAACAGCGACTAAAATCAGCGGAACAACAACCAGAAACACAAGGAGTACTGCCACAGGTCCTACCGTAACGATTGCAGGCATTGTATTCGATTTGAATTCATGCTTTGAGATTTTACTCATCTATACCACACCTTTCATCGTTTATTTAGGCCAGCTTTATTTCATCCAGGGCCTTGAAAATCTTGTAACTGTCATTATGAATCAGCACACCGTCTTCCGGAGCCCAGTATGGATAAATGACACTGCCGATTGGCGGGAGCTCCTGCCCCGCAAGTCGCTCAATCTTCAGCTCATTTCCATTTGGAAGGGAGACAATGCATTTTAAAACCGAACCGACATACACGTAATCCTTCACGATTGCAATCAGTTCAAATCCATCCTGCGGCTTCGTCTCGAATCTCATCTTCTCCGGTCTTACGGAAACGGTTGCATATTCGAGAATGGAAAAGCTGCTGTCACACTTTACCCGAACTGCACCGTTCTCAAGAGTAACGGTGGCAATACCATCGGTGATACTTGTAATGCAGCCGTCATATACGTTTGTTTCACCAATGAAGGTGGCAACGAAACGAGTTGCCGGATGCTCGTAAATCTCAGTCGGACTTGCCAGCTGATCCACAACACCATCGTGCATAATCGCGATTCGGTCACTCATGGTAAGTGCCTCCTCCTGATCGTGCGTAACATAGATAAAGGTGATGTTTAACTTCTTCTGAAGTCTCTTGAGCTCGAGCTGCATTTGCTTTCTAAGCTTTAGGTCCAAGGCTCCAAGCGGCTCATCCAAAAGAAGAACTCTCGGCCGATTAATCAACGCTCTGGCAATGGCTACACGCTGCTTCTGACCGCCGGACAACTGACTCGGATAACGATTTTCAAAACCGGACAGCTGAACCATTTCCATCATTTCCAGGACGCGTTCCTTAATCTCCGCCTTCGGTACTTTTTTCATCTTCAGGCCATAAGCGATATTATTGAAAATGGTCTTATGAGGGAAAAGAGCGTACGTCTGAAATACCGTGTTAACGTTTCGCTCAAACGGTTCCTTTTCTTCAATGGACTCACCCTCAACCTTAATGGAACCGGTCGTAGGTTCCTCAAAACCTGCAATCATTCGAAGCGTTGTGGTTTTGCCACATCCGGAGGAACCAAGGAGGGTAAGGAACTCACCTTCTTCGACGGTGATGTTCAGATCCTTTACCACGTGGTTCGTACCATATAATTTATTTACGCCTGTTAATTCAACAATTGTTCCCATGTGAACACCTCCGATTACAGTGCCTTGGCACCTCTTTCGCCTGTACGAATTCGAATCGCATCCTCGATGTCTCGAATGAAAATCTTACCGTCGCCAACATGATCGGTTGCACAAACCTCACGAATCTTCATGATAACATCCTCGACAATCTTATCGTCTACAACGACCTCAACCTTAATCTTAGGAAGCAGGTTAATCGTTGTCTTCAAACCTTTTATTTCATTTACCACACCTTCTGTAGCACCCTTCTGGGTACCACATCCCATCGCTGTGGATAAAGTCATACCGCCACAGTGAACGGAATCAAGAACTTCCTTCACTGCCTCCAGCTTCTCAGGTCTGATAATAATAATTAACTCTTTCATCTTGCTACCTCCTTGCTGTGCCATGTTCGGCCAAAAAAACAAGGGAACTGTATACTACAGCTCCCTTGCCAAATCCGTATTCAATATGTATTCCACTCGATTTCTCAATCGATTTGATAGGTGTACTATAAAGCAAATATCCATCCATTTCAACTAATCAAAATAACCATTTTTCTACTACTTTTTAAGTAGTATTAATCCTTTTCCCTAATCATCTTGAAAAGACTAACTCGGTTATTTATACCCAGTTTTCGGTACAGATTAAGAATATGCTTTTTTAACGTATTTTCCGATATAATCAGCCGTTCACATATCGTCGCATTCTCCCTTCCCTCCAAAAGAAGCTTCAGTATGGTTTCCTCCCGTCTGGTAAGTCCGAATTTTTCCGTTGCTGCAGCCACCGACATTTTCTCCCCCATCAGATCCCCGCTCTTTTTTTGCTGGTACAGGCGAAATGCGAGATGATCCTTCAGAAGATCCAGAATAAAGATATCGTCGTAGACAAAATCGTCTTTTCCAATGGTACGGTAAAACGTAACCACTCCGACAAACTCCTTTTTTCTCGCAAGTACCATCTGAAGAGAATAATGCCAATTATTCGTTTTATACACCTTTTTATAATAATCGGTCTCCACGCGCTTCGAATCGTCAATAATATCCGTCTCGCGGTAGATCAGGGTCTTTCCACTATAAAGAATGCCTCTGCTGTAATCAATCTCATCATATGAGATGGATAGGTCCTCCTCGCAGTTATATAACACCGGAGAAACCAGTTTCTTCTCGCCGTCCGGAGAGGCAAGATGGAAGTCCGCACTGTCGAAATCGATCAGCATTTTCATCTGCTCGAGAAACTGTGTGCGCATCTCAGAAATACTGTCCATTGTATATATCTTGTAAATGATGCTGTTTAGCAGAAGCCAATCGTTGGTGTCTAATGTTCTCATAGGCGTTTCCTCCTAAAGTGACTGCGTCAGCCTGAAATAAAAAAGGAGCCCACGAATTCGTGAACTCCTTTGCTCTTATGATTTTTTTATCACACTAACGTAACTTTGTCAAATGATTCTATCCTAAGTTAATGAGTCCTTCCTTGCATCGCTCAGCCCATATATCACTTCCGGATCCAGGTCCAAACTATCCGTTGGATCGTATTTTCCAGAGACATCCCAAGCAAGTGTATGATTCATAACGGTACAACGTTCAACGAATAATTTCTTATCCGTCAGTACAGAAAAAACGCCTTTATTAAGTAAATGTCTCGCATCGTACTTAACAATTTTCCCGTCATGAAAGAATACATCAACGGTATAGTCCTCGTGGGGGATTACTTGAACTACTTCCGGTGAAAACATAATCATCTACCTCCTATCGTAAAGGTTCAATCACAAGAGGCTTTCCAGCCTGTTCACATAAATTCCAATTGTACATAAGTTCCTCTCTATGAATCTCGCACCAGGCCAAAACCAACTTCATTTGTTTTGTCGGTAAAAATCCCCTAAATACAGCTCCTTCTGAAATATCAATCAAAGCCTTATATTCACCACATATTGCATGAAAATGCGGTGGGTTATGATCCTCATAATACATATAAATTGAAATACCAAAAAATTCCGAAATCTGCGGCACCTAACATTCTCCTTCCCACTCTATTTTTCTGTTAGGAATAAAACATTCCCCATAGTTCCCCCAAAAAACGCTATCATCAGACCAGATGACTGTTCGTAGTTATATCAGTATATCATTATTTCATTTTTGAATCAACCACCAACGCCCAGTATGAAAATCGGCATCTTTCCAACTAAAAAAATCCAGTGTTCTACACAAGTAGAACACTGGATTTTCGGTTCATTTCTTACTTAAAGTACTCCACGCCGCTCTCGAAGATGAGCTGGTTCTGATCACCGACAATATTCATTGCAACGCCGGTACCACGACGCTCGCTGTGAGCCATCTTACCAAGCACACGACCGGAGAGATCGGTAATACCTTCGATTGCCCAGAGGGAACCATTCGGGTTGAAGTCCTCGTCCATGGTTGGATTGCCGTTGACATCAACGTACTGCGTTGCAATCTGTCCATTTGCATACAACTTCTTGAGCCACTCCTCATTTGCAACGAAACGACCTTCGCCGTGGGATGCAGGGATGGAGTAAACACCGCCGAGCTCAGCCTTCATAAGCCATGGGCTCTTGTTGGTAACAACCTTGGTGTATACCGACTTGCTGATGTGACGACCGATGTTGTTCATGGCAAGTGTCGGGCTGTCTTCCTTCTGTCCGCAAACCTCGCCGTACGGTACAAGACCAAGCTTAATGAGTGCCTGGAAGCCGTTACAGATACCGAGTGCAAGACCATCACGCTCGTGAAGAAGCTTATTCACTGCATCTGCAAGGCGTGCGTTACGGAATGCGGTAGCGATGAACTTACCGGAACCATCCGGCTCGTCACCTGCGGAGAAGCCGCCCGGGAACATGAGAATCTGTGCATCGCTGATGCCCTTTTCAAATGCGTCAACGGAATCCTTGATGTTCTGCTCGTTCATATTCTTGAAGACTACGGTCTGTACTTCTGCACCAGCGCGCTCAAATGCACGAAGAGTGTCGTACTCGCAGTTGGTACCCGGGAATACCGGAATGAATACCTTCGGCTTCGCAAGCTTATTCTTTGCTACGTAAATGGTCTTCGCGTCGAAGTTTTGACTCGGAACCTCAAGCTTCTCAATCTCGGAAGCAACGTTGGACTTGGTCGGGAATACCTTCTCAAGAGTATCGCCGTAAGCCTTCAAAGCCTCTTCCATCGGAATGATCATGAAATCATCCGGATTGGTGCTGCCACAGGTCTGTGGGTCAAGCTTCCAACGGATATCTCCAAGGTCTGTCGTGCGACCAACCTTGCGGTAAGCGATGCCTGCCTCGTCGAGCATAGCAAGCTTTTCTTCGTCGATTTCTGCGAGAATGGAACCGTAAGCCGGAGCAAATGCTTCCGCAGACGTAACCTTGCCGCAAACCTTAACACCGATGCGGTTACCGAATGCCATCTTGGAAACAGCCTCTGCGATACCGTTCTTTCCGAGTGCATACATTGCGTTAAATGCGCCCTTTCCTGCCAAAGCATGAATGGTATCGTACATTGCCATAGCCTGAGCATAATCCGGAAGATCATACTCGTCCTTTGCCATCTCAAAGAGAACGAGACGGCTGCCTGCCTTCTTGAATTCGTTGGTTACCACATCGCCAAGCTTCGCAACATCCACTGCGAAGGAAACGAGTGTCGGCGGAACGTCGATATCGTTGAAGGAACCGGACATGGAATCCTTACCACCGATGGAAGGAAGGCCAAGCTTCACCTGTGCCTGGTATGCACCAAGAAGTGCAGCGAGTGGCTCACCCCAACGCTTCGGGTCATTTCCGAGACGACGGAAATACTCCTGGAAGGTGAAACGAATCTTCTTATAATCACCGCCTGCAGCAACAATCTTTGCAACAGAGCTCATAACTGCGTAAGCAGAACCATGGAATGGGCTCCAGGAGGAAAGGTACGGATCAAAGCCGTAGCTCATCATGGTAACCACATCGGACTCACCATCCAAAACCGGAAGCTTTGCAATCATGGTCTGGGTAGGAGTCATCTGGTAAGCACCACCATAAGGCATAGTAACGGTAGATGCACCGATGGAGGAGTCGAACATCTCCACAAGGCCCTTCTTGGAGCAGATGTTCAGGTCTGCCAACATGGAAAGCCAAGCATTTTTACGGGTTGCTGCCTTGTCGCCTGCGGTACAAGCACATGCACAACCGCTCTCCTTCTTCTCGACACTGTGTGCCTTATAAGAATTGCACTTATCGAAGTAAGAATCTGCCTTGTTCGGAACAACAACGGTAGCGGTCGTCTCCTGATGTGCACCGTTGGTATCCAAAAATGCACGGCTGATATTTACGATTTCCTTATCTCTCCATACGAGTACGAGACGAGGCTCCTCGGTGACCTCAGCGACTACAACAGCCTCAAGGTTCTCTTCCTCGGCAAATGCGAGCATCTTCTCTACATCCTTCTTGTCCACAACGACTGCCATACGCTCCTGGGATTCGG
>DCGJ01000163.1:0-7548 GCA_002315495.1 Lachnoclostridium sp. UBA1781
AAACAAAACTGTTTAAGAAATGGGTTCTGTTGTAGAGATGGAATAATACATGGAGTGATTGTTTTTTTGAAAGACAAATCGTAAGGTGGTAGTTCCCGGGAACTGCCACTTTTTTATTAGTATCCTGTATAGCCTGAAACTATTGATGGCAATAATGATTAGGTATTTTACATATGCTAAGTTGCTTGGTAGAATGACGACAAGTTAAGAGATGCAAGACATCTTAAAGAAAGGAGACATGACATGATGAGAACTATGATGAACGGAAAGGGCATGTGTTGTTGTATGTGTAAGAATCGAATGCGATTCTCCCGGATAGGAGATAAGGTCTGTTGTATGACTCAGATGTCATGCACCATTTAAAGACAGAAAAGACTGCTGTCGTATGACCTTTATGTCCGGGAGGGTAATCCCCGGGCTTTTTTATTCCAAAGATTACACTCGAATAATCTTAGGAGAGAGTTCGGAAAACAACAACAAACAATACAAACAAATAATTAATAGACAAGAGGTATAAGAAAATGAAAAAGATATTTAAGAAATTGGTAACATTGGTTTTGGCATTGAGCCTTGGCGTAGCATCGCTCACGGCTTGCGGCGAAAAAAAGCAGGAAAACAGCGATAAGATTTACAGAACACTGGATGAAATCAAGCAGAGTGGAACCATTAACATCGGCGTATTCTCCGATAAGAACCCATTTGGCTACGTTGATGAAAATGGCACCTACCAGGGCTACGACGTATATTTCGCAGAACGACTGGGTAAGGACCTTGGAGTAAAAATCAACTACGTATCTACCGAAGCGGCAAGCAGAGTAGAGTACTTGGAAACAGGTAAGGTTGATATCGTACTTGCAAACTTCACGGTAACAGATGAGAGAGCACAAAAGGTTGACTTCGCACTTCCGTACATGAACGTTGCACTTGGTGTTGTTTCTCCGGACAGCAAGGTGATTACCGATTTGAGCCAGATAGGTGCTGACGAACAGGTTATCGTCATCTCCGGTACGACGGCTGAAACCTATCTTGAGAAGAATTACCCAGATATCAAGCTTCAGAAGTTTGATACCTATGCAGCAGCAAAGACCTCCTTTGAAAATGGTACCGGTGTTGCTTGGGCGAATGACAATACCGAGGTAATCGCATATGCGATTGAAAATGCGGGCTACACTGTAGGCATCCCATCTCTCGGAAGCCAGGATACGATTGCACCGGCAGTAACAAAGGGCAACAGAACCCTTCTTGATTGGATCAACAACGAAATCAGAGCACTCGGCGAGGAAAACTTCTTCCACGCAGATTACGAGGCAACTCTTTTGAGTACATATGGCAAGGATTACGAAGATACACTGGTTGTTGAGGGTGGAAAGATTAATGGCGTAGAGGTTGGTGATTTCGATACGCTTGATATTGTACCAGGTAATGGTCAGGTGATTAAGATTGCAGCATCTCCGGTTCCTCATGCAGAGATTTTGGAGAAAGCAAAAGCGATTCTTGCAGATTATGGCTACACGTTGGAGATTACTGAATTTGAAGATTATGTGCTTCCGAACAATGTTGTGGAATCCGGCGAGTTCGATGCGAACTATATGCAGCATGTTCCGTACCTGAACAGCTTCAACGAGGAGCAGGGTACTCACATTGTAAATGCGGGCGGCATCCACTATGAACCATTTGGCGTATATCCGGGAACCAAATCCAGCTTGGATGATATTGCAGACGGTGACAGCATTGCGATTCCAAATGATACGACCAACGAAGCAAGAGCACTTCTTCTTTTGCAGGATAACGGCCTTCTCAAACTGAAGGATGGCGCAGGACTTACCGCTACCGTTAACGATATCGTGGAAAACCCTCATAACATTCAGTTTGTAGAGCTTGAGGCTGCACAGGTGGCCAGAGTCACCAAGGAGGTTGAGTACGTGGTTTTGAATGGTAACTATGCATTGGAGGCAGGCTTCTCGGTTGCAAAGGATTCCATCGCATATGAGGCAAGCGATTCTGTAGCTGCAACAACTTATGTAAACATCATCGGTGTTAAGGAAGGTCAGGAAAATTCCGATAAGATCAAAGCACTGGTTGCAGTTCTTCGTTCCAAGGAGATCAAAAAGTTTATTGAAGACACCTACGATGGCGCAGTTGTTTTCTTTGAGTAAGAATTAGACAAAGGGGGCCAATGGTCCCCTTCGTCGGTTTGGAGAGTAAATATGAGTGAAATCGAAATCAAAAATCTGACGAAGCGGTTTCAGGTGAAGGGGCATACCGTCACTGCGTTAGAGCATATCAACCTGAACATTGAAAAGGGAGAAATCTTTGGAATCATTGGTATGTCCGGCGCAGGCAAAAGTACATTGGTACGGTCGATTAATTATCTGGAAAAACCGACAGAAGGACAGGTGTTGATTGACGGAGTAGACCTGTCCGATCTTTCCACAAAGGAACTTCGAAAGAAACGAAGTGAAATTGGTATGATTTTCCAGGGCTTTCATTTGCTGGAGCAGAAAAATGTGCTGGATAATGTTTGCTTTCCGTTAAGGATTTCCGGTGTGGGGCGAAAGGAAGCAAAGGACAAGGCAAGAGCCCTTTTGAAAACCGTGAATTTGGAGGAAAAAGAAAAGGCGTATCCTTCGCAGCTCTCCGGTGGTCAGAAGCAGCGAGTCGCTATCGCGAGAGCCCTTGCTACAGAGCCGAAGATTCTCCTTTGCGATGAGGCGACAAGCGCGTTGGATCCGCAAACAACGGAGTCCATTCTGGCACTTCTTAAGCAGATTAATGAGAACCTGGGAATCACCATTGTCATCATTACGCATCAGATGTCTGTCGTTACGGACATTTGCCAAAAGGTAGCCATTATAGACAATGGTAATCTGGTGGAGCAGGGAAGCGTAAAGGAAATCTTTGCCCATCCAACATCAGATGCGGCAAAGGAACTGATTTTTGGGACGAGACCGTCGCCTTTGAGTGTGAGGGAGGTCTCCGGGAATAAAACCGTTCGTGTTGTATTTGGTGGTGGGTCGTCTTATGAACCGGTCATTGCAAATGCGATTCTTCGGTTTCAGGTACCAATCAATATTTTGCATGCGGATACGCGAAACGTTGGCGGAAAGGCAGTTGGTGAAATGGTGCTTGGCCTTCCGGAGGGAGAGAAGATACAGGAAGATATTACCGCATTTTTAAGAGAACGTGGATTAACGGTTACGGAGGTGGATGAACATGTTAACTGAACAGGTTATAGAAATGCTGACACAAGGCGTTAAGGACACACTTTATATGACCTTGGTATCCGCCGTGATTGGATACGTGCTTGGGCTTCCGTTGGGAATACTGTTAAATGTAACAGGAAAAAAAGGACTGCGTCCGAATCGTGTGATTTATGGAATCGTCGGAACCTTTTGTAATATCATTCGAAGCATCCCATTTTTGATTCTTCTGATTCTTTTGATTCCGGTTACGAGGGCGATTGTGGGACAGAGCTATGGCTCGACAGCGACCATTGTGCCGCTTGTGGTATGCGCAGCACCATACATCGCACGTGTTGTGGAATCCTCCTTGCAGGACGTGGATGCAGGTGTAATTGAGGCTGCGAAAGCAATGGGGGCCAGCAATCTTCAGATTATCTTTCGTGTTCTTCTGGTAGAAGCCAGAACATCTTTGGTGACGGGCTTTACCATTACCACAGGCCTTCTTCTTGGCTACTCGGCAATGTCAGGAACGGTTGGCGGTGGTGGCTTAGGTGATATCGCAGTTCGCTACGGCTACTATCGTTGGCAGACTGATATTATGATTGTTACCGTTGTATTATTGATTGTTGTTTTTCAGATCATCCAGTATCTGGGGACAAAAGTATCCGGACGATTGGATCATAGAAAACGTTAAGGTGAAGTATGATGGATTTTGAAATTATCAATTCCTATATTCCAAGGTTTCTGGAGGCGTTTCGACTGACAATTACCATTGGCTGGCTTGGAATTGCATTGGCCTTTGTGGTTGGAATCGTGGTGGCGTTTGTACAGCATTTTCATGTTCCGGTCCTAACAGCCATTGCGAAAGTCTATATTGAACTGTTTCGAAACACACCACTTTTGGTGCAGCTGTTTTTTATCTATTTCGGTCTTCCGAAGATTGGATTTCAGATTTCTGCAGAAGTGTGCGGTGTTGTGGGCTTGGGGCTGCTTGGTGGAAGCTACATGGCAGAGAGTATTCGGAGCGGATTGGAAGCGATTCCTCCTTCTCAGACGGAGAGCGCGGTTTCACTCGGAATGACGAAGCCGCAGCTTTTTTGGAACGTGATTCTTCCGCAGGCATTTACGATCAGCCTTCCGGCAATCATGGCAAATGTCATCTTTCTCCTGAAGGAAACCAGTGTCTTTTCTGCCATCAGCCTGATGGACCTGATGTTTACGGCAAAGGATCTGATAGGACTGTATTATAACACGACAGAGTGTTTGTTTATGCTTGTTGTGAGCTACACGATTATGCTTCTTCCGGTGTCTCTTGTCGGAAGATTGGCAGAGAAAAAAGTACGTTATCGAATGTTTGGAGATTAGCCATGGGATTTGAGGTTTTATTAAAGGGACAAAATATGGCACGACTCATTGAGGGACTCGGAGTGGCGCTAAGAATCAGTGCTATCTCCGTTAGTGTCAGCATTTTCCTGGGAATTGTGCTGGGAGTCGTAATGACTTCAAAGAATCCGGTGGTTCGTTTTGTCAGCGCAGTTTATTTGGAAATTGTTCGGATTATGCCGCAAATGGTCCTTCTGTTCCTGGTTTTCTTTGGAGCAACAAAGGCTTTGGGACTTCGTATCGAAGCGGAATTCGCGTCGATCCTCGTGTTCTCATTTTGGGGAACTGCGGAGATGGCGGACCTGGTGCGGGGCGCGGTAAAAAGCATTCCGGTTATTCAGTATGAGAGCAGTGAGGCGCTTGGCCTGAGCAGACTGCAGACCTATGTATACGTTATTCTGCCGCAGGTAGTGCGGCGTCTGATTCCGCTTTCCATTAATCTGATTACCCGAATGATTAAAACAACCAGTCTGGTGATGATGATTGGAATTGTGGAGGTTCTGAAGGTCGGACAACAGATTATTGAGGCGAATCGAAAGAGTTCGCCAAATGCAGCATTTGCCGTGTTTGCAACCATCTTTGTTTTGTACTTTTTCGCTTGCTGGCCATTTAGCTGCCTGTCAAAATACCTGGAGAAAAAATGGGAGAATTGAAATGGACGAGATTTTGAAAATTGAGCAGTTGAAAAAGAGTTTCGACGATCTTTCGGTTTTGGATGGAATCGATCTCTCGGTGAAGAAGGGCGAGGTTGTTGTTATTGTGGGACCATCCGGGTGTGGAAAGAGTACCTTTTTGCGATGCCTGAATGGGTTGGAAGACATTCAGGAGGGGCGTGTATCCTTAGAGAGTGAGGTTATCAATCCTGTTTCGAAAAGCACGGTAAATGCGCGTAAGAAAATCGGGATGGTATTTCAAAGCTATGATTTATTTCCGCATAAAACGATTTTGCAGAACATTACACTTGCTCCGATGAAGGTTCATAAGAGAAAGAAAGCGGAGGCGGAAGGAGAAGCGCTACAGCTCCTGGAACGGGTTGGACTGGTGTCAAAAAAGGACAACTATCCGAGACAGCTCTCCGGTGGTCAAAAACAGCGTGTTGCCATTGTAAGGGCACTTATGATGCATCCCGAGGTCCTTCTTTTTGATGAGGTTACCGCAGCCCTGGATCCGGAAATGGTGCGTGAGGTGTTGGAGGTTATTCTGTCTCTTGCGAAAGAAGGAAGAACGATGCTCATTGTTACGCATGAGATGGCTTTTGCCAAGGCTGTGGCCGACCGCATCATTTTTATGGATGGTGGAAAAATCATTGAGCAAGGAACCCCGGACGATATTTTCGAACACCCAAAGACGGAACGGTTACAGTCCTTTTTGAAAACTTTCACGTATGACCGATGAAGGACACTAAATGCACACCAAAAGAAGAAAAGAAGTAAGGAAAATGCACCGGGTATCGGAAGATATTCGGTCATTTTTCTGCTATAAAAGTAAATGTTTTGTTTTGGAATGCATTGATTTGTAAAAACATCAACAATTTAGTAAAATATAGCATATAAAATTGCGCTTACTATATGGCGGGAAAGGATATGAGATGGAAGAGAAGACGAACATGATTACCAGGGTACTGGGCGTAATTCGTACCATTCTGATTTGTGCGCTGGCAATCGGTATTCTTGTGGCTGCAATCCTCTTTGCAATGAATAAGAGCCCACAGAAGTCGCTGTTTGGCTATCGTTACTATACGGTGCTTACCCCATCCATGGAACCAACCTATAAAGTGGGCGATTTGGTATTTGTGAAATTGACTCATGCGGAGGACATATCGATTGGAGATGTGATTACCTTTAACCCATCCAGTGAAACGGATGCTTATCTGACGCACCGAGTTACAACGAAGTACGAGAATTATCAGGGAAGTGGGGTTACCTGCTTTAAGACTAAGGGCGATGCCAACAAGGATGAAGACGGATTCACGATTGACGAGGCCCGAGTTATCGGAAAAGTTGCATTTTCCATACCAAAGCTTGGATATATCATTCGATTTATCCAGTTAAGATGGTATTTTATTGTACCATTGGTGATTCTTCTGTTTGTTCTTTTCAAACTGCTTGATCTATATGCAGAATCTAAGAATGAAGAAGAAGCTGAGCATCAGTCATCGGAAGAGAAATGTGGTGAATCTGAAGTTCATTCAGAGGATACGGATGACAATCCGACCAAGTAAGGCGGAACATTAATCCCGGATGTCCAACGGGGAGAAGGCCATTAGCTACAGGTGGTTTTCAAGGACAAATAAGCGTATAGGAGAAAAACTATGAAGAAGACAAACAAAAGAAAGTTTGAGCGTCGCATTTTGGTTACTGCAATCATTCTTGCACTGTTAATCATTGCGGGCGGCACATTTGCATGGTTCACTTCCAAGGACGAGGTAACCAACAAGCTTTCTGCAGAGAACAAGTATAATGTTTCCATTACCGAAACATTTACGACACCATCCAGCTGGGTTCCGGGTCAGGAAGTTAACAAGGACGTTAATCTGATTAATACCGGGAATATTGATGCATTTGTTAAGTTGGCGCTTAGCAGCTCGATTACGATCACAAAGGCAGCAGGAGAGTCTCTCGATGATTTCGATGCCGAAACTGCAATTGAACTTAGTGCAGACGAGGTTGCTGCATTGATGGCCGGCGGAGATTTGGTGTATGCAATTGATGCGTTGGTTACAGACAGACTTCCATCCACGGAATATACTCCAACGGGTAGTGGTTTGTATGTGTTTGAGAGAACACTTACGGACAATGCTGACAACAAGACCTATCAGTATGCCGGATTCTATTTTGATGACGACAAGTATTATTCCTTGTTCAGCATCGAAGCAACAAAAGATGACGATGGTGCACTTACCGGATTTGTTGCAGAGTATGCAACAACGACTACCGAGGATCCGGCAGACATGACACACACCTACGATGAAACAAATCATATG
>DCGJ01000163.1:7568-7803 GCA_002315495.1 Lachnoclostridium sp. UBA1781
GGTGATTGCGAAGACTGCGGATGAGAGCATTATCATCAACATTCTTTTGGATGAGACAGAGCTTGAAAACTGGACCGTTGTGGATGGTGAGTTCTACTTTAATGAGACTCTTGCACCGGGTGCTACCACGATGAAGGGAACCGATACCGGTCTTGTAACTGCAGTTCAGTTGGATGCTTCGGTTACCGAGGATGCTTACGTTTCCTTTGATTACAATTTGACTGTAAAGTCTGAC
>DCGJ01000163.1:7853-10638 GCA_002315495.1 Lachnoclostridium sp. UBA1781
TCTGACAGCGTTCAGGTAATTCCATCGAGCGATGGTGACCTTGAAGCCATGACTGCATCTGCTGCTGATTTTGCTGCAGATGTTATTATCGATGATGCAACCGCAGGTCATTCCGAGGGTGGTGAATTTACAGAAGGTGCCGATGAGAACGGAAACCACACTGCAATTACCGGTCTTAGCTGGGACGAAATGCCATAAAGGAACAAAGAAATTATCTATTAAAAACAAGACAGAATAATTTGTAAAACAGGAAAGGAGGACAGGAAATGATGATGAAAAATAGAAAAAATGTAGCAATCATGATGCTTGTCCTCCTTGCTTTCTGTCATTTTGGTTTGGCTTTTGCGGAAGTTGTACTACCGGAAGGAGCAGTGGCAGGACTCCCGGAAAAGCTAAGTGTATTAGATAGTGATGGCAATTCAGCAAGCAGCAGTACCGGTGAATATTTCTTCCTTGTGGAGGGAATGCAGCCATTTACCACTTACACCAAAAACATTCAGATTACCAATCTTCGGGAGGATAAGTCATACCACATTTATTTCTACGCCGAGCCAATCGATAAGTCCGGTGACATTGATTTGGAAGAAGAGTGCACCGCTGTTTTTTCATTGAATGGCACAAAGGTTTTTGAAGGCAAGGTCAATGGTGAGGCCTCCGAGGGATGGAACAGTATTAACGAGGAACCGATGGACCTTGGAATCTATAAACCGGGAGATATCGGAAAGCTTTCCTGCGATATTACCTGGGACGGATACAGTATTGATAATTGCATTGATAACGGTCATACCTTAATTGATGAAAATGGTACTCATATCATCCGTGAGAAGGAAGGCGAAGAGTATATTAGCGGAGAGGTTCGTTTCCGTTGGGTCTTCTACGCGGTAGTGGAGGAGGAAGTTAATCCGCCGAAGACCGGTATTCTTGCAACCGGATATGTTGTTTATTCCATTATTCTTGGTAGTATGTTGACAACGGTTGTTGTGTTACTGGTAATGATAAAGAAAAAAGAAAAGTCACGCGAAAAGAAATAAATGCCTGTCGGTCGAGAGAAGCATTTTCAAAGAGTGACAGGGGAAGAATATGAAACAGGAGAAAACAAAAATCAAGGTTGCAGAAGGGCTTCTCATCGGGGCTATTGTTATCTTGGTTCCGCTGTTTCTTATTTGCGTAGTAGCCTTGTTTTTAGATTATGAAAAAGAACCTGTGTATACTGATTATCGGCCGAAGATTCTAGAGAATGTTGTGGTAGAAGAGGATGCTGTTCCCGGAGATGAAATAGGACATGATACGGAGAACGGAACGGAAAGTGGCACAGAGACTGCCGAAGATGAAGAAACGATAACAGCTTCGGATGCGAATAATTCCGGCATAAAGGGGAATAGTTCCAATGGAACCAACCATTCCAATGTGGATTGTCTCGAGGATGTGAAGAAGGAAAATTCCGATGCGGTTGCATGGATTATCATAAACGATACGAACATTGATTATCCGGTTGTCCAGGCGAAAGATAATGAGTATTACCTTCATCGTGACTTTCATAAAAAATCGAAAAAAGCAGGCGTTCCGTTTATGGATTACCGATGCGAAGCGGATTTCTCCGGATTCAATTCCATTCTCTACGGACACAATATGAAGAGCAAAACGATGTTTGCGCACGTGAATCTCTTTAAGGACAAGGAGTTTTTTGATACTCATTCCGAGGGCGTGTTGGTATTGTCTGATGGAGTGTACGACATCACGATTTTTGCGGTAATGGTACTTCCGAGTGATGGATTTGTGTATGAAACCGTGTTTTTATCCGCAAAGGAAAAGCAGGCATTTTGCGATAAAATCAAACAAAATGCCAAGTATTATCGTGAACCTGCGGTTGATCTCACGGAGACCGGAATCATTACCCTTTCCACCTGTTCTTATGAGTTTACCAATGCAAGGACAGTCGTTCTTGGATATGCGACGAAGAGAGTCTGATAGGATTTTTTCTATTGGACTTTTGTGCTGTTTTTAACAATACGGTAGGAATAGGAAAATGCTGAGAATTTTTAAAAGAATCCGCACAATTTTACTTGGAATTCTATTTGGGGCAATGTTTTTGCTTGGAACATTAGGCATTTTGCTCACCGTACTTAAGTACCGAATCTTCGTTGTATATACACCGAGTATGCAGGATACGTATCCGGTGAATTCGATTGTACTTGTCAATCATGATAAGGCAGAAAGTTTACAGGCGGGGGATGTCATCTCGTTTGTGGCAGACGAAGAAAAGCATGTGGTAACGCATCGAATTGTAGAAAAGCACAGTGAGGATATGGAACCATATTTTATTACCCGAGGAGACAGTAATGATGCCAATGATCGAGTTCCCGTTCGTTATGAAAATGTGCTCGGAAAAGTTGTGTTGGGAGTTCCATATGTTGGACGTATCATAGCATTCTTAAATAAAACGGCGGTTCGCTATTGCATGATGGTAGTTCTTGGCATCATCGTATGTGTTGTGACCATTGGTGGGGTTCATGGAGCCTACAGAAATCGGAAAGGAAAACGAGATGAAACAGAACATTCAAAAAATGTTTAAAAGCCGAAAGACGCGATTGATCTGTGCGGCCATTTTTCTGTTGGGCGCATTGTTAATCGGTGGGTATACATTGGCTTATTTATCCGCTAAGGATGAGGTGTCCAATCGTTTCCAGGCCGATGATGTCGAAATTGTTCTTCTGGAGCCGGCGTGGAACGCTACCGGTGCAAAGGAAGCCGAGAAGCTGGTGCCGGGAAGCATTATCGATAAGGA
>DCGJ01000163.1:10674-17712 GCA_002315495.1 Lachnoclostridium sp. UBA1781
GATAAGGATCCATATGTGAAGAATATTTCGGAAAATGATGTTTATGTACGTATGGGAATTGAGATCTCTATCGGAACCAAGGCGTTAAAAACAACCGATACGGCCTATAAGAAATTCATTGCAATTATGTGTATAGATCCATCGGATGATAAGGGCGATCCGGAAAATCTGGTTTCGAGCATTTCGGGTTTGATGAACGCGAATCAGACGGCCTCCAAAAATGAGCACTTTGTGTATAAAAACGGCTGGTTTTATTATGTGGATTCTAACGATTCACAGAAGCCTTATAAGGTGTTGCATTCCGGAGAGGCAACAGAGCGTCTGTTCTATGAGATGCATTTTCCGGTTTTGAAAAAGGAGTACAACGGATACTTCAATAAGCCGTTTACGATTACGATCGTGGCACAGGCTGTGCCGGCTGAGGCTGTAACCGATTTTAGTAAGATAGATCAGGTGTTTGACGCCTACGCAGTAAAGATAAAGGATAATCAGTAATTTGAAGAAGATGAGAAAAGAGGTGATGGACTTGCAACATCAGAAGAAACATAAAACATTGAAAATTATGATTTCCGTTGCACTTGCAATGGGTTTGATTGCTGCGGTTGCAATTGCCATCAGCAGCAAGCTGTTTAAAACTGCGACGAATAATTTTTATCCGGCAGAGGTCGTAATCGCAGTTGAGGAAAATGGCAAGAACAATGCAAAACCAACCATCACGGTTTCGCTCACCATGACCGATCCGGACCCGGACGGAGATGAACTGTCCGTGGACAAACTGGTAGACATATTGAATGTGAATCAAAATGCGGTGAACAATACACGCTCCTGGGTTCGTGTATGTTTGATGCCGCAGCTAATGAAGACGAATACCACAAAAGATGCCGCCGGTACTGGAATCAAGGTTGATGTAGTGATTGGTTCGGAGGGCTTTGATTACCTCGATGCGGCTAATATTATGCCGCAGCTTCAGGCAACCGATTCCTATAAGATGAACGGAATCTCCTTCCATCTGGTGGATGGCTGGGAAAATGACTGGGAATATGGAGAAGACGGTTATTTCTATTACAAGAAAGTATTAGAGCCGGGAGAAAAGACGAGTCCGTTACTGGAAAAAGTAACGATGGAGAAGTCATATAAACAGACATTGGCAGCCGGGACATGGCTTCGTGTTACGGTTTCGGCAGATGCCATTCAGGCGGATGGCAATGAAATGAAAAATCCATCGGATCGATGGAGATAGGAGGTAGGAATGAACAAATACGTTAAGAAAATAACGGTATACGCCGTGATTCTTTCCATGATTTTTGAATTATCGTTATCCTACCTTCCGGCGGATTTCTTTAAGAACATTTACGACAAGGTGAAGGCCGAAACGGAGACAGAAGAGCCGGATCCGGAATATGTGGAGTACGCCAGTACGGTTGCGGAGACGCTGCAGGATCTGATTGACCGGATTGCTGCAGACACCGAAAACAATGCTTCGGGAACGATTGTATTTCAGAAGGATTATCAGGAGAATATTACAATTCCCGCAGATGTTAACATTATTCTTGACTTGAACGGTAAGAAACTTGAGCCGTTAGATGGGGGCGGAAGCTTTGTAAGTAACATCAGTGTATACGGCTCTTTAATTGTAAGAAACGGTACCCTTGACGGACAGCGTTGTGGAAATGCCCGTGGTATCAATGTGTTTGGTGGCGGCAGTGTGATTTTGAAGAAGGCCACTGTGGAAAATTATACCACCGAAGGTAACGGTGCCGGTGTCATGGTGGCGGAGCGTGCCGCATTTACCTTGGGCGTGGATGGAAAGATACTGAACAATACCGCACAGAACGGTTATGGCGGCGGTATCTATATTTATAATGCGGTGACCTCCGCATACAATACGAATAAAGAATTGGTTACCACCCGTTGGGTGCAGCTTGGACAGGGAGAAATCTCCGAAAATGCAGCAGCTTATGGCGGTGGTATTTGCATTTATCGTGCTGACGGTTCTACGGAAGCAGAGCCTATGTACATAAAAAAGACCGTAATTAAGGATAATCACGCGGATGTTTATGGTGGCGCTTTCTATGCGGAGAGTTCTGTCGCTGTTTCGTTTTCCGGTGAAATGTCCGGTAATTCTACCGGTGATGATGAGAATACGGAAGGCACGGCAGGTGGCGCGTGCTACTTTGCACAGCCGTCCGTATTGCTTTTGGACCAGGCGAAGATTTGTGAGAACTCTTCGCTTTATGGTGGTGCGATTTATATGAAAAACATCACTACGAAGAACGGCGCTGTCCTTCGCATAAATGGTGGAGAGTTGTCCAATAATACCGCTGGACTTCGCGGTGGTGCGATTTGTTTTTCGGATGATACTCCAAACGCCAGCAGTCTGGCTTCTGAGTTGGAAATTAAGAATGCAAAATTGAGCGGGAATATCTCCGGTGAATATGGTGGTTCTGTATACACATATTATAAGACCAATGTGACTCTGACCGACACCGAGGTTTCCGAAAATGCTACCGGCATGTACGGTGGAGGTATGTATCTTCGTTCCGAATCCGGAAACAATAAGAGTGTCATTACCATTACGAATTGTACCTTCTCAAAGAATCGAATGACCGCATCCGATAACACCAGATATGGTGCAGGACTCTATGTATATAGGTATTCTACTCTTGTAGTAAAGGGAACTACGTTTAGTGAAAATGAAGACGCATTTTACGGTGGCGGAATGTACTGCTCGGATTACAATGCGGTTACCGTGGAGAATTGCATTTTCCAAAAGAATAGTATTCGCTCCAACTCCGGCAGTGCAGCCGGTGGCGGCATTTATTTTACGGATAATTCTACGGTATATATTAAGGGTTCGACCTTTAGCGAAAACGGAAGTATGGATTATGCATGCTTCGCAGGTGCTCTTTATCTTGGAAAGGGTACACAAGAGCTAAATGATTGTATTGTAGATGGCAATTTTACGTATTATGGCGGAGGTGCCGGTATCAATTCCTCCGGTACGCTTACGATTAGCGGTACTACACAGATTATCAATAATACGATGAATGGTACGTCTAACTCCAGCGGTGGTGGTATCAATGGAAGCACTGTCATTCTGAAGGATGACTGTCTGATTGAAAACAATGTCACCAATTACCGAGGTGGTGGTGTAAGCTGTACGACGATTTATGTGCAGGACCGTGCCGTGATTCGTGGAAACGAGGTTCGCTCCGGTAATGGTGGCGGTATCAACGCGGGAGAAATCCAGATGACCGGTGGTGTTGTTGAAGGAAATAAGGCTACACAAGCTTCAGGTGGTGGTATGTTCCTTGATAGCACGATGAAAAATAGTGAGATTTCCGGCGGTATCATTCGGAATAATACGGCGGCTGCAGACGGTGGTGCGATTTATATCTATTCCAGCAATGGTAATTCAAATGCAGCTTCCTTACCGTCTACCCTGACTTTGTCCGGGAATGTAAGCATTTACAACAATACTGCGAAAAACGGTGGTGCGATTCGAGTAGGTACCAGATCGAGACTTATTGTAAATGCAGGGGCTACCATTACGAATAACACGGCGACCAGTATCGGTGGTGGAATCTCCGTTACTCAGGCGTCTATTCATACCTATGCCGACAGTGGTATCTATGCGCTGGAAATTAACGGCGGTACAATCAAGAATAACAATGCTTTTCAGGGGCGTGATATTCACATTAACAACAACTACGACTCGAAGTATCAAAGGTCCTATGTCAAAATGGTTGCGGCAAAGAGTATGGATGGTGCTTCCGCAGACGCTGCCTGGGCCATTGAAGTAGAATCTACGTATATTACGAATGCAATTAATAACAAAACATACATTGATTCGTTAGAAGCTGCCGGTGACAAAACAAACTATCCGGCTACGTGCTACACCTTTGTCGATAAGGCAGACAAGGTTGCAAAGATTGGCAATACCTATTATTCCGCTGTTCAGGATGCGGTAAATGCAATTCAATCGGGTAAGGCTTCGGGCACGATTATTTTGTTAAAAAACACCTATGAGGATGTTACCATTCCGGCGGGTGAATATATCATTGATCTTAACGGCAATTATATCAGTGGCCGCACGAAGAGTGTTATTACTGTTGAGTCGACAGCAAAGCTGACGATTCGTGATTCCAGCGGAGATAACTCCGGACAGATTCGTGATGGATACGGTACCAAGGACCGTTATAACGCTTCCGGCTCAACAAGCATATACGGCGGAGGTATCTTCATTCGTGGAGACGCGGTTGTAACGCTTGAAGGTGGTACTATTTGCGATAATGGTGCTGCATTTGGTTCAGCAGTGTATATTTCTTACGGTGGAACCTTCATTATGAATGGAGGTGTTATTGAGAATAATGGCTACCACACGGATTATACCAATTTGTCTGCAGCCGGTGCGGTCTGCGTTAGTTATTATAATCAGTCTGCCAATGGAAATGGCACAGTGAATACCAATTTCTATATGAACGGTGGTGTCATTCGAAACAACCGTGGCTGTGGCGTATACTCCAATGCTGACTACGCGCAGATTATTATTACCGGTGGAGAAATCAGCGGAAACCGATATTCCAATCATGGTGCGGGAATTCGTGTGGAGCGCGGTATGAATTCATCCGGAGTAACATCGCTCTCAATTTCGAATGCACAGATTAAAAACAATTCGGTTTCCGGCGCATTTTTTGGTGGCGGCATCTATGTCAACATCAATGATGACATGAATAACGTTGTCACGATTGCGGATAGTGTGATTAGTGGGAATATCGCAGATTTTGGCGGTGGTATATATCTGAACAAAGGTCGTATGCGACTTTTGGGAGGAACCGGCGTGACGAAGAATATTGCCAATACAGACGGCGGTGGTGTGTACGTGAAAGCTGCTCGCTTGCAGATGTATGGCGGTAGCATTTTTGATAATAATGCACAAGGCTATGCGAAGGATGTGCTCTTTATGAGCGGTTCTTACTTCGATAAAGACGAGTCTGCCTCAGTGGATTACAGAGCGGTTTCCAATATGGGAATCAGCTATAATACCTGGTATGTTGCAGAACTCGATGCCTATTATGCAGATCCGTCGTTGATTCCGGCGGAGACACAGGAGTTTGACATTCGTGATTTCCATCTGTTGTTTGATTCCTCGAATAAGATCACCGCAAACATCGGTTTAATTGCGGTTAGCCTTCCTTCCTCGGAGAGTGCGGTTGCAAAAATTGTGATGGACGACGGAAGTGAGTTGTATTTCCCAACGTTGTTGTCCGCAATTACGAAGGCAGGTTCCATGACCGGAGTAGACGAGCTCCATGTTGAGCTTTTGCGTGATGTTACGGAGAGTATTGTCGTAGCAGGGACAACTCCGATTTCCTTAGACTTAAAGGGACATACGGTGCATGCACCGATGGGAGCAACGTCGGTATTTTACATTAATGGCGGTAACATCACGCTTATGAGTAATGCAGAAGACGGAGAGGCGTATATTCGTCCTTCTGAGCAGGGAACTTCAACATCAACCCGTGCATTTTATGTGCAGGGAGGTAAACTTACCATTGGCGATAATATTTTGATCGCAGATTTCTGTTATTCCGGAGACGGAGGTGCAATATACGAAGCCTGGGGTGTTACCAAAAATGGTACTACAACAAGCTCGGAAGTATATATCAAGGGCGGCACGATTGAGAATTGTTCGGCTAACAATGGTGGTGCAATTTATGTGGTTTCTGACAATGATGCGTCAAAGGCTGTCTTTGAAATGAGTGGAGGCGAGATTCGTAACTGCTCTGCAACCGTATATGGTGGGGCCATCTATATCAAGTCAACAAGAGCTGCGGACCAACCAAGATTTTATCTGATTGGTGGTAAATTGCGGAATAATACCGCGGACAGTGATCTTAGCGGCGATGGAGTTGGTGGCGCATTTTACTATAATGGCGGAAATGTGGCGAATGATAAGGACGACCTTCAGATTTACAACATCGAAATTTCAGGTAATACAGCATATAACGGTGGAGGAATCTATCTGGAATATGCCGGCAATGCTACCAATCACTGTTTCGTTGGTAAGTCGGGATATGAGACGCTTATCAAGAACAATACGGCCAGAAATAACTATGGCGGTATGGCAATTGTATCTGTAAATTCTCACATGACCTATGTGGAAATGGAGAGTGTCACGGTCGATTATAATACGGCTAAGAATTCCTATGCCGGTGCATACTTGTCCACGGGTTGGTTATCTGTGAAGAACTGCTCGTTCAATCATAATGAGGCACAGGTAGAGTATGCAGGCGTGGGTATCGTCGGTTCCGAACTTTTGGTAGACGGGTGTGAAATTGCCTATAACACCTCTAATAAGGGAACTTATTGTGGTGGTCTATACCTTGGTTCAGCAAATTATAATCCGAATGGTGATGCGAATCCGGCTCAGCGTGTGATTAAAAACACAACCATCCACCATAATACGGCAAACAATGCAGCCGGTATGATGCTTAGTGCAGCGCGTGATGTTTGGTTCGAGCAGGTGGATATTTATGAAAATACTGCACGTGCCGGTGGCGCAGGATTTATCTTTAACACAACCCATAATATCCAGAAGACAGTTACCTTCAAGGATTGCAAGATTCGTGATAATTATGCCGGTTCGAACGGTGGGGCATTTTCATATGCAATAACAGGCAGTATGAAGGTAATCTTTGATGGCGTTCAAATCACCGGTAATTCTGCGCAGAATTACGGGGCTGGCCAGCTTTCTCCATATCGTGAGGAATACTCTATTCATGTGGAAATGGTTGGCGATACTGAAATATCCTACAATACAGCACGTACCGGAGCTGTTGGAGGGGTCTATCTTTTGAATCTATCCAAGATTTCGATTGGTGATGGAGTTGTGTTCTCGGATAACGAAGCCGTGAAGAGTGATTGTGGCGCGCTTTATATCAAGGGCTCGCAGACGTCATATTTTACCGAGGTCAATTTGACTGGCGTAACCTTTGAACGGAATAGCGCGAAGAGAAACGCGGGCGCATTGTATCT
>DCGJ01000163.1:17735-18668 GCA_002315495.1 Lachnoclostridium sp. UBA1781
TCTAGATAGTACGAGTACCACTCCGATGCAGGTGACTCTGAAGAATTGTGACTTTAAGAGTAACAGAGCTGCGGCAAATGGTGGTGCAATCTATGTTAGTGGGGCGACCTCAGATGCTTCTACGGTAACAACAGAGGGCCCGGTGCTTTCCATTCAGGGAACGAAAATGGAAGGAAACAGTGCGGGTACGAATGGTGGTGCAATATATCAGTATCGACGCGTTTATCAGACGGTTGTTTCCGATGATTCCGTGATCACCGGTAATTCCGCCGGATCTTTTGGCGGCGGTGTATTCGTTGGAAGCTTTAAGAGCTTCTTTACCCTTTCTGAGGGCGGAAAGATATATGGTAACAAAGCAAATCTCGGACAGGATGTATATGTTGAGTATGAGGGCAAGTATAGAACCTCAAATGTATCTTTAATCGATACGCAAAGCATGTTTTCCGGCGAGGAGAATATTGTTGTAAAAGGCTGGTTGAATGAGACAACGGAAAAGACCACCAAGTTGGCACTTGAGTATATTCCGGCGACGGCAAACCTTCCAATCACACTTAGCTATTCGGAAAAGAAGAATTGTGCGATTTATAATGGAACCATTTATAAATCTGTTCAGGATGCGATAGATGCGGTCTGTGCAGATGGCGGACAAGGCACCATTACATTAATCGCGGATTGTTACGAGTCGGTAAATATTCTTTCAGAAGCGGATATTATACTGAATCTGAACGGCTATACACTGCAAGGTGGCGCAACCTCTGCCCTGACAGTAAACGGTAAGGTTAAAATTGTGGATGAGAATCCAACGCTTACGGAAGTTACGATTGATGGGGCAACCTATCTTTCCAAGACGGACGAGAGTGGCAATCGAATGACCGGTACGATTACCGGTGTTTCCGCTGTGACCGGTGGTGGTGTTAATGTAACCGGTGGATC
>DCGJ01000041.1 GCA_002315495.1 Lachnoclostridium sp. UBA1781
GTCCCCTTCGCTCTCGGCTGCTCTTACCGAAACGCAAACCACGAAACCGGTGGAGAGTACCCCCTCGGAAGAAGCAGTAACACCGCTTCCGACCGACACTCCGACGCCAACCCTGACGCCGACTCCCAGACCGGCGCATGGCGTTACCGTGATGTCCTTATATAAGAATTACAAGGACAAAAAGGAGCGGAGTCGTTATGGGGAGACGTACGAAAGCAAATGGACGAAGGGCGAGGACATTACCAGCTTTGAGTGCATTGCGGCGGATGTACAGACGATTGCGACGAATGGACGGTATTTTCAGGATCTGTGGCGTACCGAGTGGGAAAAGTTTGACGACTGCTGGGACTGTAAGATTGCGTATCGTGTGCAGTTCTCCACGACAGACGGAGTGGTTGTGGACCAGCTTCTTCGGAATCCCGGAGAAGAGCTTTGGTATCATGACTATATTGAGAATTACCTTTACGATGACATTCATCAGGAGAAGGGCAAGTGGTATTACCACATGCTCGAGGAAGATATTAACGATGATATGATTCTGTCCTCGATTAAATTTACCGCGGGACAGAAGATTTCGCAGGTGTACAGTCCGATTACGGTGACGGCTTATGTATATTCCTCGGAGGAGGATTTTGATGGGGAGGGGAACTATCTCGGCTCGCTTTCCTATTCGGTTTCGATTGTAAATACGGCCGCTGACGCCATCACTGCGCCGGAGCCGACGGAGACAGTGACAGAAGAACCGGCGAAAACCGAACCGAATACGGCCGAACTCACGCCGGCAGTGATTACTCCGGTCGTGACAACAGCGGTATCGAATGGGGGCAGCAATTCGGGTAGCAGCGCATTTGACAATACCGAGGTTCCGGCCGAGAAGGTGGATATTTCCATCACGAACAGTAACGGCAAGGGCGCGGGCGACCTGAAGGACAGTGCGTATAAGACGCGCGTGGTTTATGCCGCAGGGGATACCGTTACGATTACGAGCGAAACGGAGTTTTCGGGCATTTACCTTATCTGGGGAAGCAAGGTCAGCTCCTATACGGTTACGGCAAATGGCGTGACGACGCAGCATGGAGAACTTGGGATTCTTCATGATTTTATTGAGCTTTCCGGTCCGACCAAAGAGGTTACGGTGACGGTTTCCGCAGATACCAGTCTTTGTGATATTTATGCATATACTGCCGGCAAGCTTCCGGAGGATGTACAGCGCTGGGAGGCGCCATACGACCGTGCAGACATGTTGATTTTCTCGACTCATGCGGATGATGAGGTGCTGTTCTTTGGCGGTGCAGCCATTGTGTATGGTGGCGTGGAGAATTACCGTGTGCAGTTGGTTTATATGTGTAACTATTGGGACGGCGAGCGCATTCGTGAGCATGAGAAGCTGGATGGCTTGTGGACCATGGGACTTCGCGCATATCCGGTAAATATGCCGTTTGGCGATTATTATTCGGAATCGCTTGCCGGAGCAAAGAAGAAATACGACTACGACAAGCTGGTCGAGGCGGTCACGGAGCAGATTCGTCGCTTCAAGCCGCAGACGATTGTCACGCATGATATCAACGGCGAGTATGGTCATGGCGGCCATATGATTTTATATGCGGCAACGGCGGAGGCAGTGGACAATTCCATGAACGAAGCCTTCTATCCGGATTCTGTCGCAAGGTATGGCACCTGGGATGTGCCGAAGACCTACATTCATCTTTGGGCAGAGAATAAGCTGCGGCTGAACCTTAGGGAGCCGCTTGACGCATTTGGCGGAAAAACCGCAATCGAAGTGGCGGAATTGGCCTACAAGAAGCATGTGTCCCAGCAGTGGTGCTGGTTCTACGTATCGGATGAGTATGAATACAGCTGTGCGGATTATGGGTTGTATCGTACTACCGTTGGCACCGACACCGGGAATGATATGATGGAGAACATTGTCTCCTATGATGAGCAGGATCGAATCGCCCGTGAGGAAGCGGAGCGAATTGCAAAACTTACCGAGGCTGCACAACTGACACAGGCTGCACAGCTTGCCGAGGCGGCGCAGATTGCTGCGGCAAATGCGGCTCTTACCGAAGCGGTACAGAAAGCACAGGCAGAGGAACAGGCAAAGGCCGAAGCGGCAAAGGAAAAGAGTGAGCAGAGAAAGAATGCCATCTGGAAATGTGTTGGTATCGTACTTTGTGTGATTACTGCCGCGGTGGTTGTCTTTGTGCTCCTCATTGTCCGGAAGCGCATCCGCAAAAAGAAGAGAAAGCTGGCCCGGATGAGAAAGATGGCGGAGGCACGAAGAAAAGCGGCCGAAAGACAGGGCGCAGCTGAGCCTGACGGCGATAAATAAGAGAAGTAGTCGCTTGAAACAAGTGAAGCGATGGCGAAAAAACGTGGGAAATAACGGAGAGTGACAAGGGAGTCATGAGAATGAAGGAACAGAAAAACAGAGAGGGCAGGCGGGCATATCGACGGTATGTTGTCATGGGCTTTGCGGGAGCACTGCTTCTTGGCATGCTTGTCGGCTGTACGGAACCTGCGGAGACGGGAACTTCGACGGGACCAAGCGAGGCGGTGCAGAGTGTATCGCCAAGCGCAACGGCGACGCCAACCCCAACCCCTTTTGTGGATGACAAGACATTGGAAATCGGAAGCTCGCTCGAGCTGTCCGCGTATATGGAGGACGGGGTGCTGACACTTCCGGAAGAGTGCGAGAAGGTCTGTTTTTCCGGTGAGCTGACGCTTGCCGGAGTGACCATATCTGCGCCGGTGGATGTTCGATTTGAGAAGGATGTTGTGGTGGAGCAGGTTGCATTTTCCTTTATCAGTGAGGAATCGACGGCATACACAATCGTAACCTCTTTAGAGGGGCAGGTAGGCGGAATCGTCCTGGATACGCCGAACAGTGTTGTGAACTGGGAAGGTGTGGGCGTTCCCGATAGCAGTGAATATGTGGAACAATACGCTAATGTGCAGCGCTTGAATGACCTGCTTCCGAGCGGAATACTCGGAGGAAAGGGGAACGGGCGGATTACGGGCGGAACCCTTGGCGGTTTCGAGCTGGTTCCGTCGGGCAACTATATCTATCTTTCCTGCACCTATAGCGAATTCAATAAGGCAACGCTTGGCGCGCTTGAGGCCGAGGTGACAGAGGGGGCAACTGCGAAGATCAAATCCGTCGACGGTATGGACCGCCTGATTGTGACAGACTCGGCGGGAGAAACCTTTACCTATCGGCTGATGCCGGTAACGGAGGGCTATACGCTGCCGGTTGTGTATCTGAACACGCAGAACAATACCCTTATTGATAACACCGATGTGTATGTCAGTGGAGCATTTTCCATCGATTATAACGGATGCTATGAATATGAGAATCTGCTCAATGTGGAAGCGGAGTTTCGCGGTCGCGGATATTCCTCGTGGAAACTCGACAAGAAGCCGTACAAGGTGAAGCTGTCCTCGAAGGAATCGCTGTTTGGCCTTACCAAGGCGAAGGAATGGGTCCTTCAGGCAAATGCGGCCGACAAATCGCTGATGCGCAACACCGTGGCGATGGCAGCGGGCTCGGTTCTGACGAACATGCTCTTTATTCCGCACTCGTACCTCGTGGATGTGTTCGTAAATGGCGAGTACATGGGCGTGTATAGTCTCACGGAGCAGGTTGAGTTCAAAAAAGGACGCCTGGAATATGAGACCGACCCGGAGGTTGTAGACACCAATTACCTGCTGGAAATCGGCGGTGAGAAGACAGAGACGAGCTGGGGCAGTAACATCATTTCCTCGACCTTGACGCACTATATCGAGATTCGTTCCCCGAAGGTGAAGAAGCTTACGGAAGACCAGTATAACTTTATCAAAAAGTATATCAATACGCTCGATAAGACAGTGAGTGAGGGTGGTGATTACGAGAGCATGCTCGATGTGGCAAGCCTCATTGACTGGTTTTTGCTGGACGAATTCAGTTATAACATCGACTGTACCTTCCATCGAAGCGGCATTATGCTAAAGAAGTCGGGCGGAAAGCTTTATATGGCGGTGCCGTGGGATTTTGACTATGCATTTGGCAATTTCTCCTTCGACTCGACCGATTTCAACGAGTGGATCTGTCTTGGTAATGATATCACTGATGCCTACAAGGATGGGGCTAAGTATATCAAGGAAAACTGGATGGATTATCTGTTGGAGGACCCGAATTTTGTTCGCCAGCTGAAGGCCCGCTGGGATGAAGTGGGCGAGGCGATGTATCAGGCCGCGCTCGATTCCATTTCGGCAAATGTATCTGTGCTTGCGCCGTCGGCGGTGGAGAATTTTGCTCAGTGGAGCGACTTTTTGGGAAAGAAGATTCAGTTTGAGGACAAGCGTACCGTGGCAATCAAGACCTGGGACGGTCAGGTGGAGTATCTGCAGAATTTCTGTACCATGCGCTACGAGTGGATGGATCATAAGATTAATGAGATGTACGAGGAATTGTGTAAGTAGGGTGCATCTTTAGGAGCAAAAGGCCCGACGGAAGAAACCGTCGGGCCTTTCTTATGCACTTGGATTATTACGTTCTTTTGCAGAATTGCCGTGATATGGGATTATCTCAAAATCTTATACCCTTCAAACTGGCCGACTCTTGCCGGCAGGCGGAATACTGCTTCGCCTTCGTTCATGTAGAGCGGAAGAATGTCCGGATATGGCTTGCCGGTTCGGTAGTCGATGTACTGTGGCATGTCGGACGGAATGGACAGGCTTTCGTCCTTCTTACCGTTTGCAGCTTCCATATCAAAGTTTGCCTCTGCAATCTCGATGGAGGACTGAACCGCCATCTTGCCGCGTGGGTCGATGATACGTCGAAGTGCCTTTGCGCCCTTCACGTGTACGTAGACATCGGCATCATTTGCACGGGTCATAACATAGGTGTAAAGCACGAAGGTATCGTTGTTGTAGTTGAAGATACTGGTTCCGGCCGGTCCCTCGAGGAAAATGCCGTTCACCGGCATCTCGGAACGAAGCTTTGACAGAATCTCCTTCGGAAGCTTCTGAATATCGGAGAAGGAATCCGGGAGGACCATAACGTTCATCTCGCCTTTACCATAGGTGTCGCGACCAAACATCATGTAGGTTTCATCACCCTTTTGTGCCTTTGCCGGAGCAGCCCAGGTGGAGTTGTTGCGGAATTCCATAATCGGAATGGTAACGGTGTCGTGAGCATTTACCGAATCCCAGCCCGGACGTCCGTCAATCTTTTCGTGAACGTACTCATTTACAGTGGCTACACGGCCGCGATAGCGAACGGAGGTAAGCTCCTTCAGACCGTCCTCTAACAGCTCGTTGACAAATCCTGCGGTAACGACGGCCTTGCCACCCTTTACCACATAATCCTTTACCTTTGCCACGATATCCTCATCGTACGCAGAGGAAGCGGTGAGAAGCATAATCGGCGCATCCGCCTCGAAATTTGGCGTCGGAAGGATTGGGAAGCCGTGCTGACCGAGGTGGTCCTGGACGTTATCTTCGCCCTGGGACGCATTTGGAATATAGCAAGGGACACCAATCGGCTCGCCGAGGAAATCAAGGAGAGAATCCAGTTTCTCGAGCTGCATACCGAGCGCCGCAATGTTCATCGTATCGAGAAGCGCCTGGAAGCAGAACATCATGAGTTCACGAGGCTTGCTGAGGCAGGTAAGGTAAGCCTGCTCGAGATAATAGTCGAGCACCTGGCAGTCGAACGGGTCAAACCAGCCGCCACCATTTCGCTTTGGTGCCATTGACTCCATGTAACGCATCAGCGAGAACGACAGATATCTCGGCAAATGCTGGTCCTGGTGATACGGGTCTCGCGTCTCGGTACCGGTATAAATCTCGTCGAAAATGTCCTTCTGACTTCCCGGGTCGTAGCCCGTCTCCTGGAAGGATTCCATCCAGTTCGGATACTTGATTACGACCTTACAGTTCGGATTCACCTTCTTGGCCGGTGCAATCATGTACTTTTTGGATACTTCCTGCATCTTCCACACACGGTAATCCTGCCAGCTGCCGTCCTCGATGTCATGATCCTTATTATATGCATCGTGCTCTGCGCGGCACGCATCACAGGTACAGTTCGTGAAATAGAAATCGTCGATGATAAACGAGTCGAATACCTTTCCGTTCAGCTCCGAAGCAGCCGCAAGACGGTCTAACATCGGCTGGTCGTTGTAGCAGAGGGTGTTAAAGATACGCTGCTTCTCCTCGCCCTCGATGATCGGACTGCAGGTTGTGATACCGCCTTCCACACGGATGCCATTTTCCTCAAATTTCGCCTTTACCATGCGAACCTGCTCCTCGGTTGCGAAAAATGCGTCCCGATGTGCTTCGAGATAAATCTTGTCCAGTCCGCAATACTTCTTGAAAAAATCAATCTGACGCTGAAGTTCCGGCATGTTCTCCTCGCACGCGGTGCAGGTGGCCTGAGCGATAAAATAGGTTGTCAGCTCAAAATTACGATAGTTACCCATAAAAACCTCCAAATACTCGCATTTGCCGGCGTCGATTATCGTTTTTCGAACGCTCGGCCCATATGTCAATTTTCATTATGCAAGGTGGGAAGAGGAAGTGCAATGGATATATCAATATAAAAATGGTGGTTTTTTGCATTTGACGGAATTTATGGAAAATGCGGCCCGATTTTCCGAAAAGAGGTGCATTTCGTTGACGGAAGGGCTTGGATAGGGTATAATAACTTGATGTGGTGGGGGAGTGCATTTCCCTGCGGATTTTGTCGTTTTACGACGGGAATGGAGAATGGAAAAGATGAGTTTCAAAGAAAAGTATGAAGCATTTTTGGACCGATGTGACGCTTCCGAGGATATGCAGGCCTGGAACGAGGAGAAGTACGGCCCGATTGATATTTGTGTGGAAAATGACCTGTTCAGTCTGGCACTCTATATTATTGGAACCGACGGGAGCGTGACGGCTCGTGAGGTGGAGGCGTTCAACAGCTGTCTGGGCTACGAGATGTCAGCCGAGGAACTGCAGACAATCTATCAGGCAAATGCGGAGCTGATTGGCGGCAATGTGGTTTCGAACATCCGTGGGGATCTGATGACGATTGAGTCCTACGATACCCACATTGGCGAGGCGTTTGAAGGGATCGTGCTCGAGCTTTGCAAGCTTATGAGCGAGGCGGACGGCATTTTGACCGAAGAAGAGCGTGCGCTTGCGGAAGAATTGAAGAAGGCGTTATAGGAGGTTTCTTATGGATTATGATGTTATTATTGTAGGTGCGGGACCTGCGGGAATCTTTACCGCATTTGAGATGATTAAAAAAGGCAGTGAGAAGAAGATTCTCATGATTGAGAAGGGCCAGCCGATTGAGAAGCGTTTCTGCCCGAAGGCGAAGACCGGTCATTGTATGAACTGTAAACCGTGTGCGATTACGACGGGCTTTTCGGGGGCCGGTGCATTTTCCGACGGTAAATTGTCTCTGTCCTACGAGGTGGGCGGTGATTTCCCTGATTTGATTGGCGCAGATGAGGCGCAGAAGCTCATTGATTATACCGATTCCATCTACCTTGATTTTGGTGCAGACTCGCACGTAGAGGGCGTGTCCAATCCGCAGAAGGTGAAGGAGATTCGTCGTCGTGCCATTCAGGCGGGCCTGAAGCTGGTGGATTGTCCGATTCGTCACTTGGGAACGGAGAAGGCGCAGATTCTGTATGGAGAGCTGGAGCATTTTCTTCAGGACCACGGGGTTGAGATGATCTTCGGACAGAGCTGTGAGGACCTTTTGATTCACGATGGCATCTGTCAGGGTGTTGTGCTCGATGAAAATGGTACCCGCCGCGAGATTACGGCGAAGAGCGTTGTCGTTGCGACCGGCCGTCGTGGAGCAGAGTGGCTTGAGAAGCTCTGTGCGCGCTACGATATTGCGCATAAGCCGGGCACTGTTGATATCGGCGTTCGTGTCGAGGTTCGTAACGAGATTATGGAAGAGGTGAACGAGGTACTTTACGAGTCCAAGCTCGTTGGATACCCGCAGCCATTTAAGAATAAAGTGCGTACGTTCTGTCAGAATCCGGGCGGTTTTGTCAGCCAGGAGAACTACGATAACAATCTTGCGGTTGTAAATGGACACTCCTACAAGGAGCTGAAGTCCAATAACACCAACCTGTCCATCCTCTGCTCTCACAATTTCTCTGTGCCGTTCAATAAGCCGATTGAGTACGCGCAGAAGGTGGGCGAGCTGACCAACATGCTTGCAAATGGCCAGATTCTCGTGCAGCGTTACGGTGATATTCTCGACGGAAAGCGCACCTGGCAGAAGGAGCTTGCACATGCCAATGTGAAGCCGACCCTTCCGGATGCGGTTGCCGGTGACATTACCGCTGCGATGCCGTATCGTGCGATGATTAACATTATCAACTTTATCCAGGCTGTAGACCATGTTGTTCCGGGCTTTGCCGGAACCGAAACCCTGCTCTACTCGCCGGAGCTCAAATTCTACTCCAACAAAGTCAAGATGGAGCCGGATCTTACCACGAATGTGGCCGGTCTTTACTGCCTTGGTGATTCGTCCGGTTGGACCCGCGGCCTCATGATGGCCTCTGCAATGGGTGTCCTGATGGGAAGAAGATTGGCGGAGGAAGAGTAAGGGGCAGGAAATGTAGTAAAGCACAATAGTTGTTATTTGAAGAGACTCTTGTTGACATAGAAAGTTGAAAATGTTATTATTGCTATGACTTTATTTGACTACAGACGTAAATGATTTTGTAATTGGTATGGAGGCGAATATGAAACTGAATGATGTTTGGAAAAAAGCATTGCATATTTTATTTGTTTTGTCTTATTTTTCTCATCCCTAAATTATTCATCCATCAGAGCGTGGATTGCTTTGGCAGATGCGGGATATGAGCACATGGATGCTGATAATGATGGCAATTGTGATGACTGCAATGCAATTGATATTTCAAAGGCACAGGTCTCCATTGTGGAGGATTGCGTATACAATGGTAATCGTCAGCTGCCATGTGTAGAAGTGGTGTACGATGGGACAGTGCTTGTACCGTCGACAGATTTCCGTTTTGCAGATGATGAGGGAGAGATTGATGCCGGAGAATATGAGGCCACAATTATTGGACAGGGCGATTTTTATGGGTCTGTTTCTTTTGACTGGACTATAAAAAAGGGAACTCTTGATTATTCATGGTGCCTTGGAGAAATCACTAGGACCTGTCCTGGATTCTTTGAGGGATACTACGAGAACTTGCTTCGCAATAACGGCTTTAGATTTTCTGAGGGGCAAGATAAAGAACTGGTTTTGGGAACGAATCGAATATATGTAGATTTTGTGCCTCAAGACACTGACAATTACGAGATAATTAAGAATATTCCTTTAACAGTCGAACTGGTGGAACACAATTGGGTTGAAGAATATGTTAAGACCGCAACATGTACAGAAGATGGCGGAACCAGTTATATGTGTAACATTTGCTATTTTGCGAGATTTGTCACTGATGAAGGAAGCGCATTGGGTGGGGAACATCAATATGAGTTTTTTGAGGTTCGGCCCGCCACGTGTATGGAAAACAGTTTTGATGTGTACAAGTGTAAACGATGCGGAGACCTTGATTACAGATTAAACGGAGATTATGCTAGTCCGGATAAGCATGTCTTTGAATTAGAGGAAACGGGATGTTCTCCTACCTGTGTATCGGACGGATGGGGTACGTATATATGTAATCAGTGTGGAACTAGGGAAGAAAGAGACTTACCGGCCACTGGAGTTCATAATTATGTGTTTTATAATATTGTAACAGCGTCTACTTGTGTGACGGAGGGTGTCGAAGAATACATTTGCCTTGATTGTGGCAAATTGGAAAATGAAGTAATTCCTATCGATGAGAATGCACATAAGTTGAACATCGATTATGAGAAAACCATCTATCCAACATGTGAGAATGACGGGGTTGCATATATTTACTGTGAAGTGGAGGGATGTGATTTCTCTGAAGAAATCATACAGGAACACAGAGAACATATCTTTGAGTATGATCAAGACGCATCTGATGCTGCTACCACCGAAACTAAGTTGGTTGATATTTTTTCGTGTAAATTGTGTGGAAAGATAGAGAAAACAGAATATGTAAGGAATTATTGTGGGCATGATGTAGAGTTTACAGATATACAATATATTGAGCAATCCTGTACTCAAAGAGGATATACGCATGCATTTTGCCTTGAATGTAATGCATGGATTGATTATGATTTTTGTGGGTATGCGGAGCATTCCTTAACATATCTTTCTTCCATTGAACCAACAGAATTGTTTGGTGGATATGATGTGTATGAGTGTGACATCTGCCATAACCGGTTTTGGAGAGAAAACGATAAAAAATCAACAATGGGACATCATTGGGACCATTGGACGATAGAGCCTACTTGTACAAACGAAGGGTACACTCTATACGTATGCAGTGACGAGGGATGTGGAGAATCCTATCGAACTGACTTTGTCGCTTCTTTAGGGCAGGAACATGAGTGGGTTTACTCACACTCGTACGATCCGGATGAGATTACTTGTATTAGTCACAGTTATGATGTATATATATGCTCACTATGTAATGCTGGCGAAGACCGAGATAACGGAAACGGTAATGACCCGACAAACCATATGTGGGATTCTATGGAAGAGACTCATAGGTGCTTTAGATATGGTTGTAGTTTGAATGAAGAACAACCACATACGTATGTCGATGGAGTTTGTGTTTGTGGAAAGACCCAAGATAATCCGATTGACTTTAGTGGTTATGAGGTGGTTCTATCGTATCCGGAAGGAACTGTTTTTTCGGAAAATGGGAATCCAATGCAAACAGGGCTTGCAATCGTACCGTCTGTAAGCCTTATGAAAAATGGGGAGCTTTTACGTCCGGATGTTCGTGAGCTGGTAGATTATGGGGAATATTGGGGTTACGAAGTAACTGAATTGAACGATTACTACGTGAATTATGACTGTGGTGAGTGCATTGAGACTCCGGGAACATACAGTGTGTCGATATTGATACATGAATTAGAAGCGATAATGTCTGTTGAATATATAATTGAGTCCAATCCGAATATGCATACTCTTACCATGAAGCATGTCGGAGCAGAGGATGATCATGCATTTAAGGACCTTGCAATAACGCGTGAGGGGGCAACAGGTTTCGATGTTTCGGTATCAACATATACTATTTCTAAACACTTTCTGGGTTGGTTTGAGACGGATTCAGAGGGGAATTTGTTAAGTAGTAAGCCACTTAGCCGAAATCTTTCATATACTCATACTATGCCGGATCATGATGTGTATCTTATTGCAAAATTTGTACCTAACCCGACCATTATGGTTGAGTGTCAAGGGAACTTTACATTTAATGGATTTAATAAGGTGGATGAATTTGATATTTCAGTTGATTACGGGTCAATGGTTGAGATTGCCTGCCAAGATGATAGATTTGAGTACTGGACAAATGATGCGGGTGAAATACTCACAACAGATAAGTCCTTTAGTTTTAAGGCTGTTGATAGTCAGAAGTTTAAGGCGGTATTGAAAGCAGGCGGGGAAGGCAGAGTTGAAATTGATTTTCTCTCCGATCTCAACGTGGGAGTCTTATGGTGTGTGGCTGAAAAGGGACAGACGATAGAGATTCCTGCTGTACCGAACAAGTATGGATATGAAAAAGTCGGCTGGGATTATAACGGTGATGGGGTTTTCGATGAAAAGGATTCATTCCAGGAGATAGTAGAATATTGTATTGATAACAATATTGAAAAATTGGTTGTTAAACCAATCTACACGAAAAATCAAGGTTCATTCACAATTACTGTTTATGACTTTGATGGAAATCAAAAGAGTACCACCATTGCTGCCAATGAAGAATATAGAGTATATGCGTCGGATGCACCAGATGGGTATATTTTTAGTCACTGGACTGATGGAGATGGAAGAACCCTTTGTTGCAATAGAGACTATAGATTCTATGTTATGAAAGATGTTTCATTAATTCCGGTTTATGTTGAAGAGGATACAGAAATAATCCAAATGCCATTGGCATATTTTGAAACGATTGTGGTAGATTCCGAAAAAAGTATTATCAGTTTTGTGTCGATGGGCAATGTCCCGGAGAGATATTCAATGGTTAAATCAGGTGTTTTACTTACAAATGATGAAACCATCGGTAATAACTCCGAGGAATTTACCATAGAGAATGGAAGCATTATTAACAGATACAAGACATGGAGCGGTACTGCTTGCAGATATACTTTGAATAAGATTAATGTGTCTGAAGGAGATACATGGTACGCAAGATCTTGTGTCGTATATAAGGACGATGAGGATGGGGTTTATGTGATTTATGGAGAAATCGCGAGCGCTACCATGGAATAGAAGGAGAAAAAATGAAAATTTACGAGGAACCAGAAATTGATATTATCAATCTTCTTAGCAATGATCCGACGGCTGATTCCGGTCTTGGTGATGGTGGATCTGATGTATAAATAGTAAGAAGTTTTAAAGAATAAGGGCATATATCTATATATGCCTTTATTTTTGTTTTTATCATAATAACATGGAGCGCAGAATGATATTTAGTATTTCGGTGGCGGGCTTTTGCTTTGAAATTCATTCGGTAAACAAAGAGATTTACCATAGATGCAAGGGTTACCTTTCCAAGGTAAAACCGGATTATACAATAAGGATTACTAAGCAAGATATTGAGGATGAGAAAAAGACAATAGAGAAAAAGAATTTGGCAGAATGGGAATATGAATATATATTGTGTTGTAGAAAAATAGCGAATATTCTATGTCATAAGGGGATATTTTTAATTCATTGCTCTGCTTTATCTGTAGATGGTTCCGCATCTATTTTTGTTGCACAAAGCGGAACCGGAAAATCAACACACTCAAGATTTTGGAGAGAATATCTCGGGGATAAAGTGGTGATGATTAATGATGACAAACCATTTATCGGGATGGAAAATGATAGAATATGGGTATATGGTTCTCCTTGGAATGGGAAACATAACTTGGGCTGTAATGGATCCGCACAGCTGAAAAATGTGTGTTTTCTGGAAAGATCATTGGACAATCGGATTGAGCCATTGGAGAAAACGAAAGCTTACGATATGCTATTACAGTATATTTATCGACCTAGAGATGAAAAAGGGCTTAGAAATCTTTTGCAATTTTTAGGTTATATGATGAATGATGTTCGGTTCTATCGACTCATGTGTAAAGCTGAGATAGAGGCAGCAGAAATGGCATATGAGGTGTTAAGTAAGCACTAAGGAGAATTAATTAAATGAAACTAAAGAAATCGTTTATAACCTATTCATACGAAAGTGATTACGTAATTGTGGATTGTTCTAATAAGTTTTCCGGGGTGGTTCATGGAAATATGAGTGCAGCGTATATCATAGATTGCTTAAAAGAGGAAACCACAATAGAAGAAATTGTTAACAAAATGCTACAGGAGTACGATGTCTCTGAGGAAGTAGCTAGGAAGGGTATTGAGAAAATAGTTTCTAAACTGAGAAGCATTGATGCAATAGATGATTAGGTTCATAAAAAGCTGAGAAAAAAGTTTACGCTTTTCTCTCAGCTTTTTGCATAAATCTACCTCTGCAGATTTCTTCTCGCCCGTCTTTTCTTTGCCCTCTGAATCGGAAGGACAATATAGATGATGGTTAAGCAGGCGAGGTATGTAACGATAAAGATCGTAATGGAAATGACCTTCATCTTCTTATTGTGCGAAGCAACATCGGCGGCCGCCTGGGCTGCCTTTTTCTTTTCGATATCCTTGATTTCCTGTGCCTTATCGCCGGATGGCGTAGGGGTTGGAATCGGTGTCAGGGAACCAACGGAGGAATTGCCGGCATCAGAGGTGGTCGGCGCAACGGTCTCGGTTGGCGCATCGGTTTCTGTCTTGGCGTCCTCCGTGCTAGGACCGAACGGAAGCGGGGTTGGAGTAACCACGACACTTCCCGCAGCCTCCGGAATCTCTCCGGTTCCGCCCTGCGATACCAGAAGATTCGGTGGAATCATAAATGCGGGCCAAACCGCATCAAAATCGGTCTGAGACATTGGGTAATCGTCGTTCCAGAAGATAATCTCCATCTTGCCGACAACGGCGCTGCCGGAGTGATACACAACCGCGCCGATGACATTTTCTCCATGGAAATATTCATCCACGTCGTAGTAGGTCGTCTCCTTTGTAACGGTCTCGAGGCTCGAACCAACCGGGAGCACGATACTGGCGTTGTCGGAGGTGTATACCAGGTCCTTCATGGAATCCTGTACGAACATCTCGCAGCTGTCGAACAAGCCGGTGTAGGAATTGTTCGCGCTGGCTTCTGCCTTCTTTACCGAATATACTTCGTAGTTTTCAAATGCCCAGTTCAATATCGTTTCGGAATCGTCATAGGCACCTTCATTGGTTTCGCTATCCAAAATGATGGCTACCAGCGTCATACCGTCCTTATCCGCATAGGTGCAGAGCGAATACTTGCCGGAGGTGCTTTCACCGCCGGATTTGCCGGCTTTCGAGTAAGCATAGTTACGTGTCTTACGGATGAATTTGTGTGTCTGCGCAATGATGCGGGATTCCTTTTTGTTCGTCGCCGGAATCTCGTACCACTTGGAACCTGCAATCGTATAGAAATCTTTCATCTGTGCTATACGACAGGCAATCAGGCCCAGATCGTAAGCGCAGGAATAAATCTTATTGTCCGAACTTCCCATACAGTTCGAAAAATTGGAGTTAACACCGCCTAAGGATTTCACACGCTTGGACATCATGCCCAGGAAGTTACTCATCGTTCCGCCCACATGCTCGCCGATGGCGTAGGTGGCTTCGTCAGCAGACGCAACGAGACTTGCATAAATCAGCTCTTTTAAAGGAAGTCGTTCGTCGGTAACCAGACCAACGCGGGTAACCTTACTGCCGATTCCGTTAATGGCGGTGTAGGAGCAGTCCACCGTCTCTTCCATATCCGCATTTTCCATCGCAATCAGACAGGTCAGAAGCTTGGTCAGACTGGTCGGCTCATAGGCTGTTGTTGCGCTCTTTGCATACAAAATCGCTGTGGAGTTTACCTCCATAACAATGGCTGCAGACGCGCCAATGGAAGGACCGCCTCCGATAATCGAGGTTACATTGGCAGTTGCAGGAGTATCTTCCGCAGAGGCCGCTTCATCTGTGGCAAATGCAGCATTTCCCGCAAGAGAAAGACATATCACACCCACCAAAAGGCCTGCGATTAGGCGGGAAAGCCGCCCACCACATGTCTTTTTGCGCGCAAAAAACAGGCCGGAAGATATTCTCCCGGCCCGGGATGTGTCAGCACTCAATTGTCTTGAAAAATGCTTCATACAAACCTCAACATTCGTTTACCAGTCACTGCCCCAGTCCGTTCCGCCGGAATCCCAGCTTGAACCGGAATCCCAACTCGAACCCCAGTCGTCATCATCACTGTCCCAGCTGGTGGACCAATCATAGTAGTAGGTCGTATCCTCGAAGTCGCTAAGATAGGAATTATCTTCATATGCGCCGGAGTAGCTGTAAGAATAGTTGGAATAATTGTCTTCGAGTTCCTCCGGAACGTAATACGCCTCGCCCCATGACTGATTATAATCATCCCACTCGTACCAGTCGGAATCCATGTAATAGTAGTAGCTGTCATCATAGCGGTAGTAGCCGCGGTCCGGAATCTTGGAGCCGATGACATAGGCACCGAGCACCAGGGCAACGCACAAGCCCAGCATAATTCCCTTCGACTTCGCACGCACCTTCCGGCCGTATTCCTGATAATCGGACGTGGTACCGGAACCATAGGAGGTGAGCCTGGAGTTACGCATCCGTACTTCGCTTTCCATCTTTGCCATAATCTCGCGAACACCGAACTCTTCGTCGTAGCCCTCGTAGCGGATGGCGCGCTCGCCCGTATCCTTATTCTTATATACGATGACCTTGCCGTCTTCCTCGCGATAGATGCCAAATGCCTTCGGCGCCTGGTAGTTTAGTCCGATAAAAAAGCGCATGTCCTCGAGCGGAAGCCCTTTCTCTGAGGCATACATCAAAATGTCTTCAATTGTTTTTACTTCGGAAGCAACCATTTTCAAGCACCCCTTTCCGATTCGGAGCAAAACTCCGTTCCCTTTTTCGTTCCTTATTTTAGTCGAAAATAGCCGAATTTGCAAGAAAAAAGCATAATCGTGAAAAAATGCAGCATTTTCCTTTTCATAATGATACCGCACTCAGAAAATTACCGAAAGTTTCTTAAAACCCCTTGACAATGTAAAAGTTCGTGATACAATGTAAATATAAATTACCCTGATGGGAGGAGGATATTTTTTATGAACACTGCATTTGTAGCACCTGCAGTTATGATCAACGGAATGGATATTCCGGTCGGTCTGATTGTAGGAATCGCAGTCGCAGCACTTGTTATTATTCTTTTGGCCGTTGGCTATGTGAAGGCTCCGCCTGATATGGTATTCATCATTTCCGGTATGCACAAGCGTTCCAGATTTGCCATCGGTAAAGCAACCATTCGTATCCCGTTCTTCGAGCGTTTGGATAAGTTGAACCTTCGATTGATTCCAATCGATGTAAAAACCAGCAATGCAGTTCCGACAGCGGATTACATCAATATTAATGTAGACGCTACCGTTAACGTAAAGATTAGCTCCGAAACCGAGCGTCTTCACCTCGCTGCAGAGAACTTCCTGAACCGCAATCCGGAGTATATCGCTACCGTTGCAAGAGAAGTTTTGGAAGGTAACGTTCGTGAAATCGTTGGTCGAATGAAATTGGAAGAGATGGTTTCCGACCGTCAGAAGTTCGCAAACCTGGTTAAGGAAAATGCGGAGCCTGACCTCGCAGCCATGGGTCTTGATATCATTTCCTTCAACGTGCAGAATTTCGTTGACGGCAATGAAGTTATTGAGAACCTCGGTATTGATAACATTGTAAAGATTAAGAAGGCCGCAGCAATTGCACGTGCCGAGTCCGAGAGAGATATTAAGGTTGCACAGGCTGCAGCTGACAAGGATTCCAACGATGCTGCTGTTGCTGCACAGACCGAAATCGCTAAGAAGCAGAACGAACTTCAGATTAAGAAGTCCGAACTTCAGCGCGATGCAGATACTCAGAAGGCTATCGCCGATGCAGCTTACGAGATTCAGAAAGAGGAACAGCGTAAGACCATCGAGATTACCACTGCAAATGCGGACATTGCCCGTCAGGAGCGTGAAATCGAACTTCGCCAGAAGGCCGTATCCGTTAAGGAGCAGGCTCTTGAGGCAGAGGTAAAGAAGCAGGCAGAAGCTGACAAGTACGCTGCACAGCAGAAGGCAGACGCAGCCCTTTACCAGAGACAGAAGGAAGCAGAAGCTAAGCAGTTCGAAGCACAGAGAGCAGCAGAAGCAAGAAAGGCACAGGCTGAGGCTGATCGTTTCGCCAAGGAGCAGGAGGCAGAAGGTATCCGCGCTGTCGGTGAAGCAGAAGCAAAGGCCATCCAGGCAAAAGGTCTTGCAGAGGCTGAAGCAATGGAAAAGAAAGCAGAAGCTTATGCGAAGTATAATAAGGCAGCCGTTGCTGAGATGATGATTAAGGTTCTTCCGGAAATCGCAGCTCAGGTAGCAGCTCCTCTTCAGCAGATCGACAAGATTACCATTATTGGTGGTGGCGAAGGCGGCGCCGGTGTTGACCAGGTTGCCGGAAATGTACCGGTTGTTATGGCAAAGGTATTTGAAAGCATGAAGCAGGCTACCGGTATCGATCTTGCAAATATCATCAACGCTGATTCCTATGACGCTAAGGTAAATCGTAACATTAACGTTACCGGTTTGGATGGTGTTGTAGCAGAAGAAGCAGAGAAGAAGATTGTGGAAGCAATCGAAGACAAGCAGTAAGTATTTTTGAAAAAGGGATGAAGAGAACTCCGGGTCGAAAGACTCGGGGTTCTTTCGATTGTGGAGCATTTTCAAAAAGACCTTATCCTTAAGGTTTCTTTAAGGTTTCTCCTATTTGAGGTTAAGAATGGGGTGTTATTCTTAGATCATCAAAGGGAAACAAACAGTTCCCAAATAAAAATAACAAACAAAGAAATCTAAAGGAGATTAAAAAAATGAAAAACGTAGAATTGGCAGCAGATGTAATCGCAATCGTAATTGCAGTAGTACTTAAGGTAGCAGGTGAGTGGAAGATGCTTGAGAAGGCCGGCGAAAAGGGCTGGAAGGCATTGGTTCCGGTTTATGGAGATTTGGTTCTCTTCCGTCTTTTCTGGAGCACCCAGATGTTCTGGCTTTCTTCCATCGTAACAATCTTTGGAGCTGTAGCAGCAGATTATGTTGGTGAGGGCTTGACTGTGTCCCAGCTTTTGGTTGCACCGCTTGCAATTATCGCAATTATTGCAGCATTTACCATGCATGTAATGTTCCTTCATAAGGTTTGTAAGGCATTTGGCCATGGTGTTGGTTTCACCTTTGGCTTCCTCGTAGCAACTCCTCTGTTCTCTGCAATCGTTGGATTCGGTAAGAGTGAGTACAAGATGGCTTAAGAGAGGGGTTTTAATTATTCCATAGTTGTTGTATAATTAAATGAAACCTTTACCTGGAGGAAACTGATATGGCACATAACCCATTTGATGAGGAGAATTTAGAGGAATTTAGGGCATATGTTGAGTGGCTCAGCAAGGGAACCCAGGCACTTCATCTTACCCTTGATAAAAAGGGAAATGAAATGCTCAAAAACCTCTTTGATCCGGATGAAAAGAACAAACAAAGCTTTTATCACATTCTTCATGAGATGCAGCAGGGAATTGATAAGAGGGAACTTAACTCGGCGGATTCTGATGAGTTTGCGCCGGCGATTGATAAACTGAAGGAAGAGATGAAGGCGCCGCTTTTGGCGTTTTATTCTCTCGGGGAGCATATTGAGGGAGAGAATAAGAGTGCCCTCACACCACTTGTTAGTAACCTTGTAACAACGATGGAGGCATTTGACTTTAGATATAATGCATCCTTCCACGCGCATCCATTCCTTTATACGGAGGGACGGAAATATGTTAAGGAGCACCCGTACATTTCCCCGGTGGAGATGGAGGCACCTAAGGACGTTCCGAAGCCGGAAGAGGCTCATGACATGGATGCGGAAAAACTTGGCGAAGATGAAGTTAATCGGTTCTTTGATGATAATGATGTTCAGGGAAAGATAGCTGATGACGATGAGTTCAACCCTCAGAAGGACGGTGCCATTGAAGGTGTAGCGTATGAGGAGGGCGAGAATCAGAGTGTTGAGGAAAAGAATGAACAAGACGAAGTAATCAGCATTTTGGAACCGCAGGAGGATCAGGACGCCCGTCAGTTCATCTATGGAAGCGACGTTTCCATGGGAGATTCCATTATTGCAGAAGCAGCTTCCCCGGATGATTCCAAGGCTTCTTCCTCGGAAGAAAGCGAGGCGGACGAATTGCTGTTTGACTACATGGGAAAGTCCGCATTTCGTGTTCCCGATGTACCTTCCGTTGAGATGATTTTTGGGGATTTTGATCTGGATGCCCTTCGTGGTGGCGGTACCCCTGAGTTTCAGGCGTATAAGGCCGCCTATGATGCGGTTCATAACCCGGATGAAGTGGGCAAATTTACCAGAAGAAAATATGAGGCTCTTTTTGCAGCATCCTTCGAATATCTCCGTCGAAAAGACACGGAGCCTACCTTTACCAATGGTAAGGAGCGCGTCAAGGCTGCCTGTGCAGACATGGCGAATACGGGCTTCAAGCTTCTGGAAACCTGCAAAGACCCGGTGGAACGAGAGGGGATTATTTCGAAGATGAAGATTCAGTGTCTTCGAAATCGGACCTTCCGCAATTACTTAACCGAGAATCGACTTCCTAGGATGGCAATCGATACGGTTTCCGGGTATCCGAATGAAAATGCATCTGCCGCAATGGACCTTTATTGCTTCGCTCTGGCGGTTGCCGGAAAATGTAGGAATAAGGACATGGTTGCTCTTGTTGATGGAAAAATGGACGATCGTATGATTGCGAACAGCCCGAAATTCGGCGAGGCAATGAGTGAAATTGAGGAATTGTCACCAATTGCAGCGGATCTTAAGAGAAGATTTGAGAAGTGTAAAACTGTGGCGGAGTTTAATAACCTCATCGATACGTCAGTCCGGAAAATAGCAATGGGCGGTGTTAAGGAATACAAGTTAATGTACCTGGCGGTTGATAAGCCGTTGGAAGCCATGCCTGATTTTAACACGACACGGGAAGGGCTATTTTACACTCCTGATAAGCCGGTCGTTAATCACCTTATTGCGAATGCGGAGACGATTCGAATCCATCGCTACAGCGGTTCAACAGAATTTGAAAACCTTAAGACGGCATGTATGAATCGCTGCAATACCCCAACGGGCACCTTTGATCGCGAATTGACAAAAGCGTCCTTTGACAGCGCATTTGAATATCTTCGTTTGAAGGACACTACACCGACCTTTAAGGAAGGTCAAAAGCGCGTCACCTTCGCAGTTAAGGAGATGGCCAATACCGGTTTTGATCTTCTTGAAACCTGCAGGGATTCTTGGGAACGTGAGGAAATTATCAACAAGATGAAAGTAGAAGCTCTTCGAAACAAGAGGTTTCGTGAGTATATGATTGAGCATCTTCCTGATATTGCCAGAGGTGATGAAACGCTCGGTACGAATTTCAATGCTGCCGCCATGCTGAAGCTTTATTCTTTCTGTATGGTTGTAGCCGGTATCTGTGCAAATAAAAAGCAGGACATTCTCATTTCGGGAAAGATGGACGGAGCGGATATTACCAGAAACTCCAAATACAGACTGGCTCAGCAGACGATTGCAAACTTTGAAACTACCACAAAGCAGATTGCCGAGCGTCTGGGAAAGCATTTGGATGAGGAGAATTTCTTCAATGAACTTTCAGAGAAAATCGTTCGTCATATGGGTGAAAACGGTTTGATTAAGTCGACGAGTGCACCTCAGGCTCCGGAGGAAGAAGGTCCTCAGCCGAATATGAACTAAATAGTCTGTCAACTTGAATCACGCGGCTTTTAGAGGAGCACGGAGTGCGGGAGATGAGCTGATGAAAAAGGCGGTGAAAAATGCTTTGGCATTTTTCACCGCCCATTTGTTGTTGAGTGAAAGCTGTTTCGGTTTGTATTATGAGATTATGCCCATGCATCCTTTTCTTTTGGAAGGCGAACTCCCGCGAGAAGTGCTCGGAAATCATTTAAGAACCACTCACCGGTGGACTTCTTCGTGCGAAGTCTTACGAGGCGCGGGCTGTCAGCGCCGGTACTCTGTACGTAGAGGGTTACATAACCTTCATTGATGCAGTCACGACTGTATGGGTTCTGAATAACCTTGAACTTGTATGGTGCGGACGGAGTGTAGTTGTTCTCCGGAGAGGTGCCCTCAAAGTAGGAGTTCACAACATATCCCTGGCCATCCATGAACTGGGTGTTAATGAACTGAAGGTCGGTTGGATTAAGTGGTTCCGGACCGCTTAAGAAGTTTAACATCTTGATGCCTTCTTCCTTGTTGGTCTTGTAAGCAGCAAATGCAAGAATTGTCAAAGCTACAGTGCCGAACTCGCTCTTCAGATCAGCCTGTGGAAGTGCCTTCATCTCCTCGAGAGTTGCCGGAATCTTATCAAAGCTAAAGGACTCGGTCTTAGTTACGCCCGTTGCCTTATTGATTGCTTTGTTCGTTGCATTCTCAAGCCCGTGCTGAAGCTTGTTGGTTGTCTGGCTGGTAGTCGAATTAATCTTGGAATTAATCGTGCTCTCAATTGTCTTTTTGATTGAATCAAAAATTCCCATCTTTATTTTCCTCCTATATGCGCGTCTTTCGCGTGGACGCAATTATGCTTCTCGTGAAGCAATTTTTTACTATTATACCCAATTGGTTGGGGATGCGCAAGTTTTAATTTAGAAAAAGTTTAGAAATGGGAGCGGCGGGGCCGCCGGTGCTAGGCGGATGGAGTCATAGGGGGCATCAGCGAGAGGCTGGAGTTGTGCGGGTGGCGAGAACGGGAGGCGGAATAGGCTTCTTCTGGCTTTTCCGCCCAGTTTGGATTCTAGCCTTCTGGTTTTGGCCCTGGCCTTCCGCTTGTGGAATCCATTTTTTACTTTTTCGAGGCTGGGTTTTCGGCGGATTATTATTCAATTAGTGTTTCCGCCTAATATTTCCTTGGTTTTCATTATTTGGAATTCATTTTTTGAGAATCCTTCGAGCGAAAATCGGCGGAAAGAGGAGAATTGAGGAATTCCGCCTATGATTTTTGTGGATACATCTACAAAATTAGAAATAGTAAGACAAAAATGAACACCCAATCTAGGCGGAAACTTGGTAGGATATGTTTTTCGCCTAAAATGGGTGTTTTGAAAATCAATTTATGATGTCTGAGATAGCCCAATGAACGTCCAATGTGGGCGAAAACAGCGAATGATGAGTATTCCGCCGAAATCGGCCAGCAACCAGCGAAACTAAATCACCAACTGCCGAAATCGGCCTGCCAATGGATAGAAATTACCGGTCAAACCCGGAATCGGCCGGATAAATCGGTGAAATCAGCCAGGCAACCAGTGCAATCAGCCGGGAAATCGGTGAAATCAGCCAGCCAACCAGCAAAGCCAACCTGCCAACCAGCGAAATCAACCTACCAACCGAAATCAACCCCGCCAACCCAACAAACTCAACCGACTCGGCTTCCTCAAATAGCTATTACTCCGTCGCCTCAGCCTTCTCCGTCTTCTCGCCGGCCTCGCCCTCGGCTTCTGCACGCTGCTTCTTTAACGCCTCTTTTCTTGCCTGCTTTGCGGCAAGCTTGTCTTCCTCTTCCTTCATCAAGGCACGATAGTCCACCTTGTTCATCTTGGTCTTCGGAAGCTCGGTACGGAATTCGATGTTGTATGGCATTGCGAATTTGGAGAGCTTACCACGGAGATATTCCTTAATCTCGTTGTTCAGCTCCTTAGTGCCTTCGTAGCCGTCCTTCAACACGGCAAAAGCCTTGACCTTTTCGCCCTTTACCTGATCCGGAACGCCGATGATACAGCTCTGACGAACCGCCTCGTGTGCGTCCAAAACCGCCTCAACCTGTGCAGGGTATACGTTATAACCAGCGGAAATAATCATTCTCTTGGAACGACCCTTGAAGAAAATGAAGTCCTCGTCGTCCATTACCGCCAAATCGCCGGTGTAAAGCCAGGTCTTACCATCCGCATGAACACGAAGGGTTTCTGCGGTTTCTTCCGGCTCGTTCAGATAGCAACGCATCACAGTCGGACCGCTGATTACAATCTCACCGATTTCTCCACGCGGCACCTCAATTTCGGTTCCCGGCTCCACAATCTTAAAGGTGGTATCAGGGAAGGAAACACCGATGGAGCCAACCTTTGCGGTCTTAATCGGGGTGAGACAGCAGGCTGCAATAATCTCGGTTGCACCATAACCTTCACGAATCGGAACCGGTGAATTGCGCTCTGCAATATAAGTGTCAAAACGTTCCTTCAATGCAGGGGACAGAGTGTCGCCACCGCTGAAGATACCCTTCAAGAAGGAAAGATCCTTGTCTGCCAAAATGCTCGTACGAAGCAACGCATCGTAAAGCGCCGGAACGCCTGCCATAAAGTTGGTCTTCTCGGTAACAATCAGACGACCGAAATCCTGTGGGGTAAATACCGGCACAAGCACGGAACATCCGCCGTTTGTGAACATCGAGTGGAAACAAACACCCAGACCAAAGCCGTGGAAAATCGGCAGTACCGAAAGCATGCGGTCTCCCGGAGTGAACATCGGGTTGGTCGAAATAATCTGCTTTGCAAAGCAGTTGAAACCGTAGTTCGTATGCACGATACCCTTAGAAGTACCGGTTGTTCCGCCGGAATAAAGGATAATTGCATCGTCGTCCTTTGTTCTCGGAACCTTAACGTCGCCCTTGTAGGACTTACCGTTCTTTAAAAATGCGTCCCAGATCCAGGTTTTCACGCTCACCTTGTTGTCCTCGGATACCAGGTACGGATTGGCCTTCGCAAGTTTTCGATACGAGCGACCATCCTTCGTAAAGTCATAACCGAGATTCAGGTGCATCGGCATGTAGTCGGACACGTGAATCAAAATAACTCCCTCCAAAGAGGTCTTCCCAACCATTGCCTGCGCCTTTTCAAGATGCTGGTCCAACAAAAGCAAAAAGCGACTCTTTGTTAACGTCAGATAATGCTCCAACTCACCGTTACCGGAAAGTGGGTGAATCATGCTGGCAATACCGCCCACCAAATTGATGGCGTACATGAAAATCAGCGCCTGTGGAGTGTTCGGCGTACAAATCGAAACGATTTCTCCCTCCTTCACGCCGAGTGCGCGAAGTCCTCTTGCTGCGGCTTCCACCTCCTGGGTGAATTCCTTATAGCTGATTCTTCTTCCGTAATAACGCATACAGTCGTACTTCGGATAAAGCGCTGCAATCTCCTGTACGGCCTCGTAAATTGTCCCCTGATAGTAGTCCAAATGGGATTCGTGTATCTGCTTGTCTAAAGCGTCCATAACGATTTCCTTCCTCTCAACAATTCCTATGGTTTGGATGTCGCATTATCAAAATGCCCAACTTCCCGTCACTGGGACCTGGTATTATCAAAATGCCTCTCGTCCATTCACACATAGGCTATTTTATCGCAAATACCCTTAAAAAGCAAATGGAAAAGCCCATAAGAAACAATGTTCAACAGAGAAAGCAACAATTGTAGAGAAAGCGTACAAAAGCCCATGAAATGTTGCAAACATAAATGAAATGAAGCAGCTGAGCTTCGGAAGGAATGTAAACCCGGGGCAGCATTTGCTTGACAACAATCCGCGGAAATAGTATCATAAACAGGTCAGATGACACGCAGGATTAGTACATCGGTAGTATACGAGCTTCCCAAGCTTGAGAGGCGGGTTCGATTCCCGTATCCTGCTTTTTGTATGAGCCGTTAGGGCTCTTTTTTTATGTCGTGAAAGCCATGAGACCCCCAAAAAGACACTTCGGACATGTCATATCTTATGGAAATTATTTACTATCATCTATTGACTTCAAAATAGTTAACGAGTAAACTATAGGATGACGATGGAGCATTTTGCGGCTTTTTCGTTACAGATGGGAAATGCCTTTGGCGCAGAAAGAGGAAGTCTTTCAGGAGGAGAACAGAATATGAAAAGAGCGCTGCTTTGTTTTGTTGTATTTGTAGTGATTATTACTGGTGTACTGGCGTTGACAAACGTTCTTCAGTCCACGTCCATGAACAGTGATTCCACCATTGAACTCGTGGATGGTGTATGGGGATTAAGCCTTGGCAGCGGTTTCAAGCAGATTGAGCGCGATATGAATCTGAAGTCAGCAACCTATGGCGGAACGATTGTTATCGAGATCGAGAAGGAGGTTGCTCAGTTTAGCGAGGAGTCCGTAAAGGCAAGCTATCAGAAGCTTGGAACGGTGGATTTTCCGTATACCGACGAGGTGATGGATGAGGTAAAGGAGTTGTTCGGACTTGAGCAGACGAAGGTAACGTCCATCTATCATAAGAAGGATAAACTGACCCGCGAAATGTACGCATTTACGACGCCGGACCATGGGGATTACTGGGTTGTCTATGCAAAGGTGGACGGTAAGGAGGTCATCTTCTTCGGTTACAGTGAGGACGAGTGTGACCTGCCGGGAGATCAGCCGGTCGAGGAATCTGCAGAAAAGTAGATTTGAAAATAGATGGCACGCCTCACAGAATCGGTGAAATCAAGTGAATAGAAACAAAAAGAACGGGGCTGTGGCACATCGCTACACAGCCCCGTTTGTTATACTTTGAATATCGTAATGGTATTGAAAATGCACCACGAAACCTAAGGAATTACTTCTGTCCGTAGTACGCATTTGCACCATGCTTTCTAAGGTAATGCTTGTCGAGCAAGGTCTGCTGCATGCAAGGAACATCGCCGAGAAGCATCGCACTGTGCATCGCCATGTAGGCTACCTCCTCCAGGACAACGGCGTTATGAACCGCATTGGAAGGGTCGGTGCCCCAGGTGAACGGACCATGGGAGCGAACGAGTACAGCAGGAATATCCATCGGATTAATCTTGCGCTCAGCGAAGGTTTCGATAATAACGTTACCGGTTTCGAGCTCGTACTCGCCGGCAATCTCCTTGTCCTTCATGTAGCGGGTGCAAGGGATGTCGCCGTAGAAATAGTCGCCGTGAGTGGTACCGCCGGCAACGATGTCAAGACCTGCCTGTGCATAGGTAGTAGCGTTGCGGCTATGGGTGTGAACGACTCCGCCAACCTCCGGCCATGCCTTGTAAAGCGCCAGATGGGTAGGGGTGTCGGAGCTTGGCTTGTAGTGACCTTCCACCACATTGCCGTCGAGGTCGAGAACAACCATATCCTCCACCTTCATCGTATCGTACTCAACGCCGGATGGCTTGATCACCACAAGTCCCTTCTCACGGTCGATACCGGATACATTACCCCAGGTAAAGGTGATGAGGCCGTGCTTTGGCAGGGCCATATTGGCTTCGTAAACCTTCTTTTTCAATTCTTCTAACATAATCTTCTCCTTATCATAAACGGCATTTGCCGAATTGCTCTAATGAAAATGCTACTCCTCGTCACCAAAGAACATCTTTGCCTGCTCACTTACCATATAGCGGGCCGTCGTGCCAAAGAAGTAGTCGTCCTTATTGATGTGCAGAATCTTGCTGGACTGTAAAATGGTCTGCTGCATATCGTGGGAGACCATAATAATCGTAAGTTTATCCTTTTGGTTGAGCTCCTTAAGCGACGCGTAAAGGTCAGCGGTTGCGACCGCATCGAGACCGGTCACCGGCTCATCAAGCATCAGAACCTCGTGGGTTGCCGCGAGCGCCCGGGCCAGCATAACACGCTGCTTCTGACCGCCGGACAGATTGCGAAACGGCAGATCCTTTAGGTCTGCAATATTGAGCTTTTCGAGGAGTGTAATTGCCTCGGCTTTTTCTTTCTTCGTGAAAAATGGGTGGAAGCCCTTCTTGGAAAGAAAACCAGACATAATCACTTCCTTAACCGTCGCAGGAAAATCCATCGAGGTCAAACTCGTCTGCGGCAGATATCCAATGCATCCGCTGCCCTTAGTGCAGTTAATTCGGATGGAACCGGACATTGGCTTCATCAGTCCCAACATCGTCTTCATCAGGGTTGATTTTCCCGAGCCATTCTCACCGACAATCGTCACATAATCTCCCGGCATAATCTCGAAATTTAAGTCGCTGATGACAGCACGCCCTTCATAGCCGAGTGTCGCATGCTCACAGGTGATAATCGGTTTTGACTTGTCGCAGCAGGATGTATCCATGGCAAATGCTCCTTCGTCTCGTAGCGGGTTCTCCCGCCGAATAAACTCTTCTCAATTTTAGTTTATACGAGGGAGACTGTCAAGGGATGGAACGATAGAATATCATGGTGAAAACGTTCCTCAAATCAGGCGATTGTGAAAATTTTGTGTTGTATTTTCGGTGTTGATGTAGTATATTCTACTATGTGGAGGGATGTTTCTAAACGGAACAGTGAATTCCCGAATCAATCTATGAAAAAAGGAAGGATAAAAATATGTTCTGTACTAAGTGTGGACAGCAGGTTCCGGACGATTCCAAGATTTGTCCGTTCTGTGGTGAAACGTTTGACGCAGCAGCTCCTGCTCCGGCAGCAGCTCCTAAGGCAAACCCAATTGAAGCAGCTAAGGCTAAGGCTTCCAGCATGGATAAGAAGACTCTTCTTACCATCGCAGTTGCAGCTGCAGCAGCAGTTGTTGTTCTTATTCTTTTGATCGTATGTCTCAGTGGCGGCCCAAAGAAGACCGTTAAGGCTTACTTGAAGGCAACGGAAGCTCTTTCTGAGGAAGAGGATAACATTCTGAATAAGTACTCTTGGCAGGGTGAGAAGGCTCAGAAGGCACTTGACCTCTATGAGGAGCCGGACAGCGAGGTTAAGACCTCCTGGAAGATTTCCAAGGTTAAGAAGTATGGCAAGAAGGACGATGTTACCGAGGGTATCAAGGAGTATATCTCCCAGATGAAGGGTGATGACGAAAAGATTACCGCTTCCGCAATCGTTCAGGTTACCATTACAACCAAGGAAGATGGCGATAAGGATACCTCTGATTACTTCGTAACTGTTGTTAAGATTAAGGGCAACTGGTACATCTTGAGTCAGGGCTCCGGCGAGAACATTAAGGACATCGCTAATAAGTGGGAAGCTTACAACAAGTAATTTAATAGTTTGATCTATTTCCCGTAGATCTGCCGATTGGCGGGTCTACGGGTTTTGTTTTTTACAAAGAGGATTTTATGCAGGATACGAATACAACGAACATCGAACACAACCCGAAGAAGCTCGGAAAGGGCACCATCATCGCAATTTTAGTCGTTTTGCTGTTGGTGGTTGGCGGCGTCTTCGGTTACAAATATCTGAGCCAGCCGAATCGTTCCGCGAAAAATGCGGCAAGGGCCGCATTTACCGCAACATACATCAGCTTCGACTTCAACGACTTTATGGAGTGCACGATTTATAACGACGTGTGCCAGGGGGAACTCCTTTTGGAGCTGACCACGGAGCTTTCGTTAGTCGAAAAGGAATTTGCGACTCTTGAGGAGTGGATGAAGGAAGCGGGGGAAGAATTCCGCATTCACTCGGTAGCGGAGGAGCTTTCCGAGCCGGATCAGGACATTTACAAGCAGGGAATCGCACTTTTGTCAACGGAATATGACGGGGTTCGCACCTCGAATATTACCCGCGTCGGCAAGGTGAGCATTTCCTATACGGAGAAGTATCTGGACGACAATGGGGCCTCCCAGTCGAAGGATGAAACCGAGATTTTATGGAGCTTTGAGGTGGGCGGCAAATGGTATTGCGCCCCGACGTTATACGAGGAGTAGCGTATGAATATAAGACCGAGCAGAAAATACTACCTTCCGGTGCATATTTGCGGCATCCTGATGCTTTGCGCATTCACGGCGCTGATTATCACGGAATATGTGCGAAGCAAGGGTAACATGGAGGATTTTTACACCGAATCTCTGGGAATTACCGGCGTGGTGGAGTATGGGGACGGGCAGAGCATGTCCGTTGAGGATTTTCTGAAGCAGTCTTCTACAGAGGCCCGTTCGTACATGGTGAGGGGGCATTTTACGAAGGATGTGGAGAAGAATCTGTACATCCTTTTTTTGAATTCGTACATCTCGGTCGAGGTAGAGATAAACGGGGTGAAGGTGTTAACGACGGTGGACAAGGAGCATCCGACGTATGTGGCCAGCAAAGGCCGTGACGCACTGATGTTAAAGAGCGAGGGTATCACAACCTCAGACGAGATTGTGATTCGAACTTATAGTGATGCGCTTGTTTTGAAAGACAGAGGTTTGCGGCAAATGCTCGAAGGACTCGAGTATGGTGAAGGAAACTTCGCGGTCATCCGGGAATACCGTAGCCGTTCTGTCGGAGGCGGTACGTGTCTTGCATTAATCGGTGTCGGAATCGTCCTGTCGCTCTTTTTCATGCTGAACTATAAAGCGGAAATCACCGGCGTCGATTTCTATATGATTGCCTCGGTTGATATTATTGTGTGCGGCCTGTGGTGTTATTTCTCCATCATGGGTAATTACAGTATGTACTTTACGAACAGTAAGCTGGTTGCGTATGCGTTAGACGGAATCAGTAAACCCTTAATGCCGGTCGTGCTCGGTAGCTCGATTGCAGCGATGATCAGCAGTAAGAAGATGAAGGCGCTGACACTTGGCTTTGTCCTTCTGGCGGTGTTAAATAGCATCGTCATGATGCTTTTGGAGATGTTCGATGTATGGAGTCTTCAGGCGACGCGAATCTTTGCCTCTGTTATCTCCGTTCCACTCCTGTTCTGTTATCTGTATAGTTTGTTTGAGCTTTTCAAAGAGCGGGATCGAAATCGTCTCCTGATTATCTTACTGGCTGCACCAGCCGGCATGGGGTCGCTGCTTCAGGTTTCGAACAGCTTTTTGAATTACTCCGATAAGGATGATCTTTTTATCGGAGGTTTCCTTGTGAGCCTTGTGATTTTCACGGTTTATCTCTGCTTTGGTATGTACTATGTTGGCCGCGAGGTGCGGGCTGCGGGCGAACTGAAGTCCGAGCTTACGCAGAAGGAAGTGGACCTGATGGTTTCTCAGATTCAGCCGCATTTTCTGTTTAATGCGCTGAATTCCATTAAGTCGCTTTGCGTGGAGGACCCGGAGAAGGCCGAACAGGCAGTCGGGCATTTTGCGAAATATATGCGATTAAACCTCGATACGCTGAAGGAAAAT